>DATKFU010000290.1:0-92943 GCA_035511215.1 Bryobacteraceae bacterium
CGAACTCATCGGCTATAACCACGGAGTCAGTGAAGTCTGGGACGCCGTGCGGATGGTAGCGCCCACCGACGCGGCAGTCATGATCCAAGGGGAAACCGTCACCGGGAAAGAGCTCATCGCCCGTGCCATTCACGAACAAAAGCCCCAGAAGGAGCGGCCCATACTTAAGAATCAACTGCGCGGCGATGTCCGCCGGCCTACTCGAAAGCGAACGGTTCGGACGTGAACGTGGCGCGTTTACGGGCGCGCTAAATCAGACCACCGGAAGGTTCCAGCTTGCCGACGGCGGTACGCTGTTCCTGGACGAAGTCGGCGAGTTGCCGCTGGAATTGCAGCCGAAGCTGCTGCAGGTGCTGCAGGAACAGGAATTCGAGCGGCTCGGCAGCGCGCGCACGATCCGGGTGGGTGTCCGCATCGTTGCGGCCACCAATCAGAACCGGATGCAGATGGTTCGCGAACGAAAATTCCGTGCGTACCTGTTTTACCGCCTCCATGTCTTCCCCATCACGCCGCCGCTGCGCCGCCGCACAAAGGACATTCCGCTGCTTGTCAATTACTTCGTCGAAGGGTTTGCACGCCGGCTGCGAAAGGATATCGGCCGCGGGCCGGACGATGTGATGGAGTCCCTGCGGCGGCACGACTGGCCCGGAAATGTGCGGGAACTACAAAACGTCATCGAACGGGCGGTGCTCATCGGCGAATTGCGGATTCCGTCTGGCTGTCTGGAACTGGCGCTGCGCAGAAATGAAGCGTACCTGTCGATTCAGGATCCACCTCGGCCGGATTCGCCCGCGAAGATGACACGCATTCTGCAAGATCAGGAGAAGGGGATTATTGAATCCGCTCTGGCTGAGAGCAGGGGCAAAGTTGCGGGGCCAGGCGGGGCTGCCTCTATGGTCGGTTTCCTCTGACATTTAGATCCTCCCCGATGCCGTAGCATTTACCTGGGACGGCGCTCGGAGCGGATTTATCCGCAGCACGTGGTGAATGCTCTCGCCGTCCAAACCTGGGGGTGCGAATCGAAGTCGCAGTTGCGGCCTCGGAGGCGAATTGAACGTCGAGAGTTTCTTTGCACCGCCGCCGTGGAAAGGGTAGCTTGTTGATGATCCAGCATGAGTGGACCGTGGCAAAACCGTGGCAAAACCCCTGACGTTGAGCCTACTTTTGCGATACTGCGGCGGCGGCGCCTTCACTTCAGCCTCGCGGCCGCGCTGTGGCGGGCTAAACTGGGGTGGTGCTTTCCATTCTGCACGCCGATGTGCGCAGCTACGTTGAGGAACTTGCACGGCGGTTCAGCAGCGCGCAGCCTTTCCGCCACGTGGTGATCGACCCGTTTCTCGATGCGGCATTCTGCGAGGAGTTGGTTGCACAATTCCCGCCCTTCGAAGCGGGAGACACGCGCAACGAGCGCGGCGAACCGGCGGGCAAGTCCGTGATCGCCGACATCGCCCGGCTGGGTCCCGCCTACGAGCGGTTCGACCGCCTGATGCGCGACGGCGAGTTCCTCTCCATGATCGGCCGCATCACCGGCGTTCCGGACCTGATCTACGACGAGGACTATGTTGGCGGGGGCACGCACGAAAACCGCGACGGACAGGAACTCGATTCGCACGTGGATTTCAACTTCCATCCGCGCCTGGGCTGGCACCGCCGTCTGAACTTAATCGTTTTCCTCAATCCGCAATGGGAGGAAGCCTGGGGCGGGTGCCTGGAGTTGCTGCGCGAACCGGCGGCGAATGGCGGCGACGCGCGCACAGTCGTAGTGCCGCTGGCCAATCGAGCCGTCATTTTCGAAACCACCGAGTCTTCGTGGCACGGATTTCCCATTATTCGCACGCCGCCGGGCCGCGGGATTTCGCGCAAATCACTGGCAGTCTATTTCTACAGCCACGAGCGGCCGGCCGCGGAGATCGCGCCCTCGCACGGCACGTATTATTATCAGCGCCCGCTGCCAGGACACATCCAGGCAGGCTACACGATGCGGGAGGAGGATGTGGCGGAAATCCGAAAGTTGTTTGCGCGCCGCGACGACCACATCCGGTTTCTGTATGAACGCGACCAGGAATTCACGGTGTTGATGGAGCACATTAACAAGTGGCGCGCGTTCCGGCTGGCGCGAGCAATGACGTGGCCGGCGCGGGCGTTAAAGAGGGCGATGGGAAGGTAGGTTCAGGACTTCGTTCAGCGAACCCTGGCGATAGCCTTCCAGGTCGAGTGTCACGTATTTGAAGCCCAGCGCTTTGAAAATGGCCGTGAACCGGCGGGCCATTTCAGGCGTCAAGGCCTGGGCGAGTTCGTCGGGCGCGATTTCCAGCCGCACGAGCTCTCCGTGAAAGCGCACGCGGAACTGGCGGAATCCGAGCGCTTTGACTTCCTCTTCACCGCGCTCCACGGTTTTGATATTTTCAATCGTCACCGGCGTGCCGTAAGGGATGCGGGAACTGAGGCAAGCGGCCGCAGGCCGGTCCCAGGTGGGCAGTCCGGCCATACGCGACAATTCGCGGATCTCCCCTTTGCGCAGCCCAGCCTCCACCAGCGGCGCCTTCACCTGGTGCAATCCGGCGGCGGTCTGGCCAGGGCGGTAATCGCCCAGGTCGTCGGCATTCACGCCGTAGATAATGCTGGCGATGCCACGCTCGCGGCCGACCTCTTCGAGGCGCGTAAACAACTCGTCCTTGCAATGGAAGCAACGGTTCGCGTCGTTCTTCAGGTAGTCGGGATTCTCGAATTCGTGCGTCTCGATATACTCGTGCGGAATTCCAAACTGGCGCACGAAGGCTTCGGCATCGCGCTTGTGCGACTCCGGAATGGAAGCCGAATCCGCGGTCACGGCCAGCGCGTTGCCACCCAGCACCCGATGCGCGGCCCACGCGAGATAGGCGGAATCCGCTCCGCCGGAATAGGCCACCATCACCCTATGGAGCCCGCGCAGCACCGAAAAAAGCTTCTCCTGCTTTTCGTGCAGCAGACCGGGATGGGAAACGTCGACCAGGGAGGTCATAGCCCGATTATACGTTACCCGGCGGTGGACTTGAGGATACGACCCACCGCGCGATTTTGCGATAGACTACGCAATGTGAATCGATTTCGAAATCGACGGGACTTCTTACTTGCGGCAGGCGGCCTGGCGAGCGCGGTTCCGCTGAGCGCGGCGCCCCCGCCGGAGCATGCGGCGGACGAGGGCGAAGACTATTACGATAAACTCGGCGTCGGCAAAATCATCAACGCCGCGGGCACATACACAATTCTTACGGCATCGACAATGCCGCCCACGGTGCAAGCCGCCGTGGCGCGCGCCGCCAAACATCCGGTGCGGTTGATCGAGTTGCAGACCAAGGCTGGAGAATATCTGGCCAAACGCCTGCGCTGCGAGGCGGCCATGGTTACGGCCGGCGCCGCGTCCGCATTAACGCTGGGTACGGCGGCATGCATGACGGTGGCGAACAAATCTGCATCTCACGACATCCCCACAGACGTGGCCTCTCTTAAGAACGAAGTCATCGTCCAGAAAGCGCACCGTTACGGTTACGACCATGCATTGCGCAACTGCGGCATCCGCTTTGTGGAGGTGGAAACGCCAGCGGACTACGAGGCAGCCTTCAACGACCGCACCGTGATGGCGCATTTTTTCAACGCAGCCGAGCAAGGCCGGATCGGCCGCGAGGACTGGATTCGCGTGGCGCACAAACACGGTGTGCCCTGCTTCAACGATGCGGCCGCGGATGTCCCGCCCATCGCCAACCTTTGGAACTATACGCAGATGGGCTTCGACCTGGTGACCTTTTCCGGTGGTAAGGGGATCCGCGGCCCGCAGAACGCCGGCTTGCTGCTGGGAAGGAAGAATCTGATTTCCGCGGCGGCGGCAAACAACAGCCCGTTCGACGACTGTGTGGGGCGCGGCATGAAGGTCGCCAAGGAACAGATCGTGGGGATGGTGGCGGCGGTGGACTGGTTCGTGGGCCAATCGGAGGAGGCGATGCAGGCGGAATTTCAGCGGCGCGCCGACCGGATCGCGGCGCACCTGAAGGACGTTCCAACGCTACAGTCGCGCACGGTGGTGCCGCCGGTCGCCAACCAGGTGCCCCATTTGCTGATGCGCTACGACCAGCAGCGAGTGAAGATCTCGCCCCTCGCGGTGGCGGAGCAACTGCGCCGGGGGACGCCGAGCATCGAACTGAATCCCGCCACTGGCAGAGACGAAGGCAGCGCCGGGTTACCGTCGGACGCGAACACCATCGTGGTAGGAGTGTGGATGCTGGAACCAGGCGAGGACATGATCGTGGCGCGCCGCCTGCGCGAAGTCCTGATGAATGCCGGTTGAGGACGGGAGAATCCCTCTGTGGAACGGCGAGATTTCTTTGGCGGCGCATTGGGTTTCTTGGGTGCGTCACAGTTGTCCGCGCAAGGGCCAGCCGGCACCAGTGACGTCTTCATTGAACGAGCGGCGACTGGAGAGCCGCACAAGGGGAAGGCGCTGGCGCTCATTACGCCGCACCTGGACGACGGACCGTTCTTTGCCTGCGGCACGGTGGCGAAACTTCTCAAAGAGGGTTACGCCGGATATTTCATTCGGACCAGCAACGACGAGAAGGACTCCTACGATCTGACACTGGGCGAGACAGTGGCTGCGAATGAGCGCGACACAGGCGAGTTTTTGAAAGCATCGGGGTTGCAGCGGGCGTTCGACCTCGGCTATCGAAACCATCGCATGGACGACGTGGCGCGCACCGAAATACGCGCCCGTCTGATTTTCTTATTTCGCCTGCTGAAGGTGGATACCGTTTTCAGCTACGATCCCTGGGGGCACTATGAAGAAAATCCCGATCATTACGTTACCGCGCAGGCCGTGGAAGCTGCGTGCTGGATGTCCGGCGGCCACCTGGATATGCCGGAGCATTTCGCCGCGGGCCTGAAGCCGCACAGCGTGATGGAAAAATACTACTTCGCCAGGGGTCCGCAACTGGTGAATCGCGTCGTGGATATCGGTCCCACGCTGGAAACGAAACTGGCGTGTCTCAGGTCGTGCCGAACGATGATGACCCACATGATCAAGGACCTGAATGCGTCAGTTGCGGAGCGCAACCTCCGTTTGCCCGCGCTTGCCGGCGACGAGGCCGCCGCGATTGCGGAGTTCACGAAAGTAGCCGTCGAAAACCGCGACCGCGTGGTTGGTGGGAAGCACGGCCTCGATTACGGCGAAGAGTTTCATTACATAGGCCCCGACAAATCGCTCGACGAATACGTTTCGCG
Organism: Bryobacteraceae bacterium; assembly: GCA_035511215.1. Taxonomy (GTDB): domain Bacteria; phylum Acidobacteriota; class Terriglobia; order Bryobacterales; family Bryobacteraceae; genus Bog-159. The sequence goes on from DATKFU010000290.1 coordinate 5,251, forward strand.
GAATGCCGTGCGGCTTTGAAGGGGGACGCGCGCGGACGAGGCGTCCGCCCGTTTCAATTGCCGGCCTGCGCGGCTTTCATGGCGGCGACGCGTTCCTGCATCTGGCGCGTGAAGTGGGGCGTGATGCCGAGCAGGCGCTCGACCGTCATGAGTTGAGCGCGGTGATGCATTTCGTGCTCTTTCGGGCCGAGCAGCATTTCGAAGCGGGTCTTGATGGCCGGGACCATACCTGCCGGGAATCCGACCCGCTCTGCGAGGAAATCGTCCGAGAGTCCTTCGAGCTCCCGCGCGAATTTCTCGCCTTCGGTGCGCAGCAATTCCAGGATCTCGCTCTTGGACCGGCGGGCCTTCTCTTCAGCGGTGAGCTTCGTCAGGAAGCCGATGAAATCGAAGCCCTCCATGGTAGTCCGATGTTCGACAATATTCACCTGTTCCTGGAAACGCGGGCCCACCGCGATGTGCACCAGCGTCTCGGCGACGGATCGGGACTCGGGCGTGATGCGGTGGCCATAGTGCGCCTCGGGGATTTCTTCGGCAAGCTGAATGGTGTTGTTGCGAACGGTGCGGAACGCGTCCGCCAGCTCTTTTGGTCCGTAGTAAGTCATGTAATCTACTCTGATGAATGGATGCACCCCGGCGTAGCCCGGATGCAACGATGCTACATTCAAGTTGTGTTCCGCCGCGTGATATGGATCGTGCTCGACAGCGTGGGTATCGGCGAGATGCCCGACGCGGCCGAGTATGGCGATACCGGCAGCGACACGCTAGGCAATATTGCACGCCGCCGCCGGTTGCGCCTGCCGAACCTGTGCCGGCTGGGACTGGGCAACATCAAGCCGCTCGAAGGACTACCGCCGGCCGCCGAGCCAACCGGATCGTTCGGGCGCTGCGCGCTGGCGTCGCCCGGCAAAGACACTACCACGGGCCACTGGGAGATGGCGGGCATCCACCTGGAGAAGCCTTTTCCGCTTTATCCGCGCGGATTCCCGCGCGAGATCATGGACGAATTCGAGCGCCGTATCGCGCGACGCACGCTGGGCAACAAGGCCGCCTCGGGAACCGAAATCATCGAAGAGCTTGGCGCGGAGCATATGCGCACGGGGTCGCCTATCGTCTACACGTCGGCGGATAGCGTGTTCCAGGTTGCCGCGCACGAGGAAGCGATCCCGCTGTGGGAGTTGTACAAGATTTGCGAAACCGCGCGCGAGTTGATGCGCGGGCCGTATGAAGTGGGACGGGTGATTGCGCGGCCGTTCACCGGCGCGCCCGGGTCGTTCACGCGCACATCGAATCGCAAAGACTATGCCGTGCCGCCGCCGCGCGGCATGCTGCTCGACGCGCTCGACGACCGTGGCGTGCCGGTACACAGCGTGGGCAAGATCTTCGATGTGTTCCTGGGCCGTGGCATACGCGATTACTCGAAGACCAAGAACAACGCCGACGGCATGGCCCACACGCTCGAAGCCATGCGGTCGTTCGACGCAGGATTGATCTTCGTCAACCTGGTGGATTTCGATCAACAATACGGACACCGCAACGATGTGGAAGGCTATGCGGGGGCGCTCGAACAGTTCGACGCGTGGCTGCCGGAGTTCTTCGCCGCGGAGCGGGAAGCGGATCTGGCCATCCTGACGGCGGACCACGGTTGCGATCCCACTACGCCATCCACCGACCATAGCCGCGAGTATGTTCCGCTGCTGGTGAGCGGGCCGCGCGCCCGGCGGGGAGTGAACCTCGGACTGCGGCAGTCGCTATCGGATATCGGCCAGACCGTGGCTGAGAATTTCGGCGCGCGTATCGCGAACGGCGCCAGTTTTTTACCTCAAATTATATGAGAAAGCCAATCATGGCGGGCAATTGGAAGATGTACAAGACCCCCGCCGAAACCACTGCGTTTTTTGAGAAGTTCCGTCCTCTGGTAGAGAAGGCGGAACATTGCGAGATCGTGATCTGTCCCCCGTTCACGGATATCGCCGCGGCCGTCGGCGCCGCGCAGGGCACACGCATCGGCATCGGTGCGCAGGATTTGTATTGGGCCAAGGAAGGCGCCTTTACGGGCGAGATTTCCGGGCCGATGATCAAGGCATCCGGGTGCACGCATGTGCTGGTCGGACACAGCGAGCGGCGGCAGTATTTTGAAGAGACCAACGAGACCGTGCTGCAGCGAACGATTGCCGCGCTGGAGGCCGGACTGACGCCTATCGTGTGCGTGGGCGAGCGGTTGGCGGAGCGGGAAGCGGGCGAGACCGAGGCCTGGCTGTCGCTGCAGTTTCGGGCCGGCATCGGTCTGCTGAGCCCCGAACAATTCGCGCGCATCGCGATCGCTTACGAGCCGGTGTGGGCCATTGGCACGGGGAAGACGGCCACTCCGGAGATTGCCGCCGATGCGCACCGCGTGCTGCGCGGGCAAGCGCGTGCGCGGTATGGGGCGGCGGCCGCGGACGCGGTCCGTATCCTGTATGGAGGCAGCGTTAAGCCGGACAACGTTCGTACCTTGATGGCGCAACCGGAGATCGACGGTGTGCTGGTGGGTGGTGCGAGCCTGGAGGCGAATTCGTTCGCGGGTATTGTGAATTTCTAAGCACGGATGAATCGGGCTCGGCGGCCTGCGAGACCGCAGCAGGCTGGGAGCCTGCCCCACTTAGTCCAGCTTGTAGATGGTCAGGCCGGAGAGCAGCTTCGGATAAAAGTCGGTGGACTTCTGGGGCATCACGCCGCCGGCGAATGAGATGCGCGAGACTTCGTCGACCGAGACCGGCTTGAGCAGGAAGGCCACCTGCGCGGCGCCGGAACGGGCCGCCTCCAGCGCCGCACCCAGACCGCGCACGTAGCGCAGGTTGGTTTCTTCGCGCACCGCCTCTTCGCCGATGCCCAGCAGGCGAAGAAGGCGCTCGTGCAGCACGCGGACGTCCAGTTGCCCGGCGGAATCGCGCGCTTCGATCAGGTAAAGGCGGCTGCCCATGGCGGCGCCGATGATGGCCCGGCCGGGCGAATCCGTCCAGGCGCGCTGCAGCAGTTCGACGCTGGGGATCTGCGCTACCTCAAAGCCCGCGGCAGCTTGCCGGATGAACTCGCCCGCGTCGAAACCCGCCACGCCGCTGACCAGCCGGTGTGTGGCAAGGATTCTCAACCCCGGGGAATGCATGTTCACGAACGTCATCATGACGCGGTCCGCGCCGGCGAGATTGGGGTTTTCGCGGCGGAACGCGAGTGCCGTTTCGTAGCGGTGGTGTCCGTCGGCGATGAGCAGTTTCTTATCCGCCATCAGTTGCCGAATTTGCGCAATGCGGCCGGCGTCCGCGATTTTCCAGAACGAATGGCGGTCGCCGTATTCATCGGTGACATCGCCAGTCGGAGGCGCCTGAGCGGCCTGGTCGAGCAGGCGGTCGATCTCGCCGGCGGGGTCGGGGTACAGCATGAAGAGCTGGCCGAAGTGCGCGTGCGTGTGGCGCAGCAGTTCCAACCGGTCCTTCTTGGGGCCGGAGAGTGTTTGCTCATGCCGGTGAACCACGCCCGCGGAGTATTCTTCCACCGCGCCGAGGCCGATGAAGCCCTTGCGCACCAGCCGATCGCCCGAGTCGGGCACGGTGAACTCCTGGAAATAGGCGAATAGGGCCGGCTCGGGATCGCGCGCCAGGATGCCCTGCGCGGTCCAGTCCTGGAGGTGATGGGCGGCGCGGGTGTAGACGTTGTCGTGGCCCGAATCGGATTCGCGGCGCTCGCCGAGAATGATCCGCACGAGGTTATACTGGCTGGCTTGCAGATAGTGCTGCCGCATCTCGGGCGAGATTTTGTCGTAGGGCTGGGTCACCAGATCGTGGAGCGCGCCCGCCTTGGCGGTATAGCGGTAGGGTTGGAAAGGGAAGATATTCGCCATGCGGAAGAGGAATCTATAGGATACCACTCGAGTCCCGGCGGCGGGACTGAGTCCCGCGCAGGCTGGGAGCCTGCCCCACGGAACGATCAAAGCCTAAGTTGTTGGATCTGAAGCAGGGGGATGAGCGATTGGGGGTGGATTGTTGGGCTGGGAGGGGTTCGATGTGATTTTGGGGGCTAAAACGGGGCCGGCGGAGAGACACTGGCCGCGTATCCGTTGTACCGTTTGCTGTACCGGTGGGTCCGGTTGTCAAAGAGCAGGGGGGCGGATTGCTAGCGGGTATCGGAGGCGGCGGGAGCACCGAAGACATCTTCGCCGCTCTCGGACATGACGTAGGGGGGTGGCGGGATGTCTGGTGGGGCTGCTGGCGCGGCTTTCGCGGTTTGCGCAGTCTGCGCGGGCTTCGGCTGAGGGCGTGATGGCCGCTCTTTTTGCGACTGCTGCATGTCCGCGACGGCGGTGCGGAAGGAACGCTCCAATTGCGCGCGTTGTTTCGCAACGTACGCCAACATTTTGAACCGTTCTTCGCCGAATGCGATGCACTCGTAGACCCGGCTCTCGGACTCGGCGACCCGCGCGAGCAACCATTGGGAGGTGGCCATGGTTTCCAGGTGGCACCATTCGGTGCGGTTTTGAGGCTGCCAGTCGGCTTCCAACTCGTCCCAGAGCTGGTAGTAGTCGGCGGCGTTTTCGCGATCGAGGATGGTGACGCGGGTGCGCAAGCCGTAGGTGAGGGCGTTGAAGCGAATGGCGGCTTTGCCCTCGGGCGTTTTCGGACCGGTGGAGTGTTGGGCATTCAGCCGGTTGGCTTGTTGCTGTTTTTCTGAAACGATCATACGATTGTTCCTTTGTGACTCAGATTTCGGTAGGCGCGAATCGGCCATACCCGATTCCAATATAGAGCGCGGGTAGAGGGGAAACGGGGTATGCGGGAAGGGGCGACTTAGTAAGGGGCCGCGGTGCTGGCAGATGCGGGGGATAGGTTTATTTTGGAAACTTGTGACTGGCGCGCGTGGGTGCGGCTATGAGGGGTATGAGAAAGACGCGCTGGCGCGCGTTGGCGGCCTGCGAGGCCGCAGCAGGCTGCGAGCCTGCCCCACTTCAGTATCCGAAGTATATGGTGGGTGAAAGCGACACAGCGCACGCCCGAATTTCCCGCCGGATACTTTGGAACACGGAAAAATTTTACCTTCGACGCGTGGTCGCGGGCAGTCGGATGCACCGCGTGCCGCCAAACTGGCGCGCGCGATTGCGGAACTACGGGGGCGCACGGGTAGCGGGCTTATTATTCAGGGGGGTAGACATGGGGCCGCCTCTCGATTGGTAACAAACGTGCTCCAATTTACGCAGTATGTCTGCGGCGGCGAACACTCAGTCAGGGTATGTGTGGGAGGATCCCGGCGACTCGATTATGATCCAGGTGAACCTGGACCTGGTCGAACGGTTGGGCGCGGCGGTGCAGCAAGGCTTGGGCGCGGGGCCGCGCGGCAATGAAATAGGCGGGATTCTGTTGGGCCGGTCGCTGCCTGGTTTCGGGCGGGCAGTGCTGATCGAGAATTTCGAACTGGCGCCTTGCGAACACCTGCGTGGCGCTTCTTATACACTTTCGCCGCGGGACAAGCGGAGGCTGGGAGCCCGACTGGCACGCCGTGGGGCGCTGGACGTAGTGGGCTATTTCCGAAGCCAGACGCGGCCGGGGATGTATCTGGATCAGGACGATTTGTCGGTGTTCAGCCAGTATTTCCCAGAGCCCTGGCAGGTGTTCCTGGTGGTGAGACCCTCGACGGAGGGACCGGCCATGGGCGGGTTCTTCTTCTGGGAAGATGGCGACGTTAACCGAAGATCGCCTTACCGCCAGTTTCCGTTCGATTGCGCGCGGCTGGCCGACGGCGATTTTCCGATTACGGGCGAAAAACCCGCGGCCGCTGCCGCGCCCGCCCTGCGTCCCGTGCCCGTACTGTTACCGAAGCCCGAAGCGCAGGGGCGGCGCAAGCTGCCATCGCTGCCCTGGCTGATGGTGCCTGTGATCGCGGTCCTGTTTCTCATAGCGGGTGTATTTGTTTCGGAAAACCAGGCGCCGGCACACGTGACCGCCCGGGCGAAAAGCAGCCCGCCTGTTGAGCCTTTAGTCCCGGAACCGATTCCGCAGGCCGCGAGTCCCGAGGTGGCAGTGACTGCCCCGGCCGTGAATTCCCCGATGGCGGCGGGCTTGTCTACGCACTCACCGGACACCGAAGCGATCACAACGCCGAAGCCGAGGCCCGCCAGGAAGCCTGTACAGAGAGTGGCTGCGCCGCCACCCGTCGCGGTGCCGCGTGTGGTTCCGCGCGAAGTCGAGCCGCCGCCGGCGCTGGCCGCTCCTGTCGCCAGACTGGAACCGAAGCTGGCGGCCGTTTTCCCCTCCAGGGCGAATGCCGCGCCTCCGCCCGAGGCCGAAGTGAGCTACGAGGCCCCGCGCCCCGGAGTTTTCCGGCGCGCGCTGCACAAGATCGAGGGCACGGGCGAAGCGGAATCGGGTTCGTTTGTGCCGCCGTCTCCTACCCGGAAGGTCGCGCCTCTGAGACCTTCGGACGCGGGGGCCGAGGCGCGCCCGGTGGACGTGAAGGTGTTTATCGACGAGTCGGGCAATGTGTCCCGTGCGCAGGTGTTGACGAAGGGCAGCGAGTTGGCCAGTGTATCGTTGAGCGCCGCGCGCCAGTGGCAATTTACGCCGGCCCGCAAGCACGATAAGCCAGTGGCCAGCGAGATGGTGCTGCATTTCCGATTTTAATGGGTCTGGTAGGCCGGAATCAGGCATTGACCCAGCGGCGGGCCTTCATTTCAAAGCGGGGCAAACTTCCCTGGGGCACCAGCGACACTGGGATACGCAACGCAAAGGCGTTGGTGAGCGCCGCTTCCAACCGGTGCGGCAAAGTGGAATCGTGAGCGTGCGCCGGCGCAGCCTCGACCCGGATACTTAGTTCAGGCAGCGTGCGGTGGTTCTGAATTTCGACGCGGTACTCAGCTATGGCGTCGAAGCCGCGCAGGATGTTCTCGACGGCGCTGGGATAGACGTTGACGCCGCGCACGACCAGCATATCGTCGGTGCGGCCGAGAATCCCTCCGTTCAAGGCCAGGTCCGCGGTGCCGCACTCACAACGAACTTCCGGCGCCGCCTGCACGATGTCGCTGGTGCGATAACGCAACAGGGGCGATCCGAGGCGGCCGAGGTTGGTTAGCACTAACTCGCCCGTAACTCCGCGCGGTACGGGCTGTCCGGTCAAGGGGTCGATCACTTCCGCGATGTAGGAGTCCGCAATCACGTGCAGCACGCCGGGGCGCTTCGGACAGCCGTAACTGACGGGACCGATCTCGGTCATGCCGTGGTGATCGACCACGCGCGCGCCGCGCCAGAGCTTTGAGATGTGGCCGCGGGTAGCCGGGACGCTGCCGCCCGGTTCGCCGGCAACGATTAAGGTTCGCACGCTGGCTGCGGGCAGGTCGATGTTTTCCTCGGCGGCGACCTCGGCCAGCCGGATGGCATAGGTAGGGGTGCAGCAAAGCACCGTGGCCGAGGTTTCGATCAGCGTGCGCAAGCGCGCGGCGCTACGCATACCGCCGCCGGGTATGGCCAGGCAACCCACGCGCGCGGCGGCTTCGAACCCGACCCAAAATCCGAGGAACGGCCCGAAGGAGAAGGCGAAGAAGATGCGATCGCCGGCGGTGACGCCGGCCGCCTGGTACACGCGGGTCCAGTTGCCGGTCATCCAATCCCAGCTCTCGGGTGTGTCCAGCCAGCGCATGGGGGTACCGGTGGTGGTCGCGCTGGTCTGGCAGAAGCGGGTGTAGCGGTGGAGCGGATAAGTCAGGTTTGAGCCATAAGGGGGATGCGCGATCTGGTCTTCGATCAACTCTTGCTTGCATGTGAAGGGGAGGGCGGCAAGGTCCGCGTCCGGGGTGAAACCGCGCAGTTTGGCGGCGTAGAAAGGATTGTCGCGGACGATTACGGAAAGGAGAGTGTCGAGACGAGCCTCGACACGGCACGCACGAGTGCCTGCGCCACGGTCTAGGTCTGGCGGCATGTCTCGAGGACTTGGCCGTGCGGGAGCGGCTCAGGCACCGCCGCGAACTTAGCTACCGCATCGAATAGAGGCTGAAAGTCGCGGAACAGATTTCCCATGAGGCAGTCGGTCATGTCGCCCTTAAGCTGCGGAAATTCGGTGATGAACACGCGGAAGCTGAACACGTGGTTGTAAAAGGCGTAGACCAGCTTGCGCATGGCCTCGATTCCGGCGCAGACCTGCGCTCCGTACGCGGCGAAGCGGGATGCGCGCACGTCGCCTGCCTGCAAAGCAGCGTCTACGGCGTCCGCGGCGAGTTCCCCGCTGCGCAGCGCCAGGAGGACACCCGACGAAAACACGGGGTCGAGGAAGCCGAAAGCGTCGCCCGCCAGGACCAAGCCGTCCGCGGCGCAGTGGCGCGACCGGTAGGAATACTCTCCGGTGACACGGTACGGTCCGAACTGTTGGCCGGCCGCCAGATGTTTTTCGATCCAGGCGTTTTTCTTGACTTCGCGGTGAAAGATAGCTGCCAGGTCGCGGGTATCTTTGTAGAGATAGTCCTTTTCGGCGACAACTCCCACACTTACTATGTCGTTAGCAAGTGGAATGTACCAGAACCAGCCCTTTTCCGGCACATAGGCTACGGTCGTTGCGCCTTCGTCGATTCCAGGGTCGCGCAGGGCGCCTTTGTAATAAGTCCAAACAGCGATCTTATTCAGTTGCGGATCGCGCACCTTCCATCCGTTGCGCGTTACTGCAAACGCGTCGCGCCCGGTCGCGTCGATGGTTATTGGCGCGCGGAACTCACGCGCCACGCCGTCCTTCGCGACGGCCTTTACTCCGGTGACCGCGCCATCCGGCTGAATGAGCTCACGGACTGCGATCTCCTCAATCACGTCCGCGCCTTTCTCGCGCGCGTTATCGAGCAGCAGCTGGTCGAACTCGCTGCGTAATACCTGCCAGGTGGCGGAAGCTTCGTGCGCCAGTTGCTGCGAGAAATAGAACGGCACGGAAGCGCGTCCGCTTGCGCCAACGAACTGCACGCTGTGTTTCCTGGTGAAATGCGAAGCCTTCATGCGGTCCAGCACGCCGATACGTTCCAGCGTGAAGTAACCGTAGGGCAGCAGCGATTCGCCGATGTGATAGCGCGGAAACTTTTCCTTCTCGAGCACCACGACGCGCCGGCCCTTCGAGGCCAGCACGGCGGCGGCCGTGGAGCCGGCGGGGCCTCCTCCAATCACAATGGCATCATACAAGTTGCCGTTCTGCATGGCGGAAGTCCTCATGCAGTGAGAGCGAGCTTGTGTTCCGGCAGGAAAAACTCGTACAGCAACCGGTCGACCTGCAACAGACCGTCGCGGGTAAGAAGCAAGCTATCGGCGTCCGTGGTCAGGAATCCGCGATCCCGTAAGATACGTACCGGACCGGCAAAGCGCTCCTGAATCCGTATACCAAACTTGTCTTTAAAGTACTGGTCTCGAACATGGCCAAGTTTCATTTGCAGAATCAACTCGCGGATGAGACGCTGTTCCTGAGTGAGAGTCAACGCACGGTAGATCGGAAGCATCCCGTGACGCAGTTTTTCGGAATAGGTCTCGAACTCGTGCTCATTCTGAAAGTGAGTGCCCTGGACATGGGAGAACGAGGCGACACCGAGGCCGACCATGTCCGCGCCGGACCACAGAAGATCGGTATAAACGAAGCGGGTCTTCGCGGGATTCTTAACCGCCGTGTAGGCGCTTCGGACCGTGTAGCCCGCATTTTCCAACTCGGAGAAAGCATATGCGACCCAGTCGCGCTTGGTCTTCCAGGAGGCCACGGGAGCGACCGACTGCCCCATCACCTTCATCTCTTTGAAGATAGTGGTGTTGTAGGGCACCTCCATCTGATAGATGGTGACACTATCGGGATCAAGCTCAATGGTCTTGCGTACGCACTCGCGCCAGTTGGCGGTAGTCTCACCCACCATGCCGGCAATGAGATCGATATTGATCTGGGGGAAGCCGATGGAGCGCGCGAAGCTGTACGCGGGTCCGATCTCTTTCGATGTGTGGGCGCGGCCGTTGACTTTCAGTATGTCGTCGTCGAAATTCTCGATGCCCAAGCTCAAACGAGTGACTCCCAGGTCCTTGATGACCTGGAGTTTGCTTGCGGTGAGAGTGCCGGGCTCGCACTCGAAGGCGACTTCTTCAGCTTCATCCCAGGGCAGCAGGCGCTTCATACGCTCGACCAGGCTGGACAGCTGCCGGGAGGAGATGTAAGAGGGCGTACCGCCTCCAAAGTATATAAACTTCGGCTTGCGTCCGCCGATGAAGGCTTTCTCCGAATAGATGGTCAGTTCCTGGATGGCGGTATCGAGATAACCCTCCACCTCGGCTGCATTTTTGTCGGTGTAGACTTTGAAGTAACAAAAGTGACAACGCTTCCGGCAAAAAGGGATGTGGAGGTAGATGCCCAGGGGTGTGTTAGGCGCCGGAGGGCGGTCGAGCGCGGCAAATACCTCTCCAACGTGGGCCGGACTCCAGAAGGAATACGGCGGATAGTTGGAAACGAAATAGCTGCCCGCAGTGGTTTGTTCGGTTTCGGTCTCAGTCGGCATCCGGTTAAATCCAGTATACCGCTCTCTTACGGGCCGCGGGCCGGTCAGGCAAGATTTCGCGCGGACGCGGGGGCGGTACTCCACAGGGCAGGCCACAAAAACCGATGGCCTGCCCCACGGGCGTCAGTTGGGAGTGTCCAGCTATTTCGCGGACACCAGCCTAGCTGGTTCCCAAGTACTCAACGTGGGCGTACGTGCCGAGCCTCACGTTATAGGCCAGGTACCAACCCACGTGGTCCGGATCGTCGTAGATCACGATCTGGTCGCTATCCCAGAGCCAGCCGGTGCAGAAGCCAATGTCGAAGGCAGCTACGCTGAAATAGAATCCGCCAAACCAGAAGCGCCCGGGGCCGCCGCCCGCCAGCCGCCAGACATGCCCTTTGCCAATGCCGCCGGCGAAGTGTCCGTGTTCCCACGGATGATCCAGATGGTAATGCGCGTCATCCTTGCCAGTATCGTGTCCGACCCACTGGCCGTTGGTGTGAACATGGGGAGCCTCCGGATGCCCGGGCTTGTCGGCAGCGGGGTGGTCGGCCTGAGGCGCGGCGTGCCCAGCCTTAACGGGAGCAGGTCCACGCTTGGGAATGTATCCGCCGCCTACTTCAGGCTTGCCGCCACCATGTTTTTCCTGCGCGAAAACAGGGAGAGCCAGCGTCAACGAGACTGCGCACAACCCGATCAGTATCTTCATAGTACAACCCTCCAAAAACAGCTTACATCATATCCGAGCGGTGGGCCAATACGCATGCCGCAGCAGGGTGAGCAATGCTACCAAAGATAACAAGGCAACTCCGGGGTTGGCCGCGCGAGCCGCTGTGCCGACGCGCCGGCGCGTGACACTCTGCTATCATAAGGGCGCTATGGATCGCCGGGATTTTCTCAGAACTACGGCAGCGGCAGCGGCGCTGGCCGGGCCCGCCGTCATTCGTGCGCGCGGCGCCAACGACAAAATCAACATCGGCTGGATCGGTGTGGGCACGCGCGGAAACGCTGGCATCGACTGGCTGAAGAAGGCCGCGCCGGGCACGGTTGCCATCACCGCCATTTGCGATACGTTTCAAGGCTACCTGGCACGCGGCAAGGACCGCGTCCAGACCATCTGGGGCAACACGCCCACCACATACGAGGACTACCACGACCTGCTGGCCAATAGTTCCATCGATGCGGTCTTCATCATGACGCCGGAGCATTTGCATCACAACATGGCCATCGCGGCACTGCGCGCCGGCAAGCACGTGTATCTCGAAAAACCGCTGGCTCACACCATCGAAGAAGGGTTCGACATCGTGCGCGAGTGGAAGAAGTCGGGCAAGATCGTGCAAGTGGGCACGCAGAACCGCAGTTCGTCGCTTTACAAGAAGGCGAAGGAGATGGTGAAGCAGGGCATGATCGGCGACGTGCACTTTGTGCGCGCGTTCTGGTACCGCAACTCGACCGACGACAATCCCGCCTGGCGCTATGCAATTCCGAAGGATGCCTCCGAGCAGAACACGGACTGGCCCAAGTTTCTGGGGCCCGCGCCGCAGCGTGCCTGGGATCCGCGCCGTTATTATCAATGGCGGCTTTACTGGGACTATTCGGGCGGCATTTCGACGGACCTGTTGGTGCACCAGACCGACATCGTCAATTTCATGCTGGACCGCACCGTGCCGCTCTCCTGCATGGCCTCGGGAGGCATCTACCGTTGGACGGGCGCCGACGACGACCGCGACACGCCGGACACTTTCAGCGCCATCTACGAGTATCAAGGCAAGCTGCAGATCAACTATTCGAGCTATTTCGGGAACGATCAATACGGTTATGGCGAGCAGTTGTGCGGCAACGAAGGCACCCTCGAAGTGCTGAACCGTATGGACCTGTACTTCACGCCGCAATTGCTCGGCGGCAAAGCGCCGGACCGGGTGAAGGCGCGCCAACTGGTGCACCTGAACGGTCCCAACGACTTCGGCGAGCGGGATGGCGCCATCAACCACTTCCGCAACTGGGTGGAGGCGATTCGGGGCAACGAGCAGGTGGTCGCGTCGCCGGAGGTCGGCCAGCAGGCGGCTATTTCGGGCCACATGGCGACGCTTTCGTTCAAGAACAACCGGAAGATTCTGTGGGACGACCAGGGCGAGAAGTATCAGTTCGTCTGATGCGCGCCGACGCGGCCTGTTTTGGCAGCCTGTCGATCTAGCGTGTTCCCAGATTGAGCGTTCGCCGGAACAGAATGATTGCCGGCCTCATCGCACCGAAGCGCCCCACCGCGGCTTTTCCGGCGTGAGCCCCTCCGGGGGCGCATCCAAGATCGCACGCATGCGCGCCAGAAAGTGCGCTTCGGAAAACTGCTCCGCCCATGCCTGGAGCTCACGCGGGCGGACCTGCGCTTCCACCCGTTCGAAACGCTGCAATGCGGCGGCAAGCTGAGATGCATCCGGCTCGTCGAAAAAGATACCGCCCAATGGATCGGAGGTGGGTACGCTCTCCAGACTTCCGCCGCGGCCCAGAGCTACGACGGGTTTGCCGCTGGCCAGAGCCTCCACCGGGGTCATCCCGAAATCCTCCTCGCCGGGCACGATGAGCGCGCGCGAGCGGGCAAGCAGATCGCGCAACTCGTTGTCCGCGACACGCCCGCAAAACTCGATTTCGGGGGTGGCCATGCGCTTCAGATGCTTGAACTCCGGCCCATCGCCCACCACGCGCAGACGCCGGCCCAACGCCCGAAATGCGCGCACGGCCACATCCAGGCGCTTGTAGGCCACCAACTCGGACACCACCAGGTAGTAATCTTCGGGCTCCCGCCAGAAAAAGGTCTCCACAGCCACCGGCGGGTGCACCACGCGCGCGTCGCGCCGCCAGGTTTTTTGGATACGGCGTCGAACATTGCCGCTGTTGGCGATGAATTCGTCCACGCGCGCGGCGGAAGCCAGGTCCCAAAGCCGCAGATAGTTGCTCACCGGCGCGAACAAGACGCGCTGCCATGCTGGGAGCCACTCCCTGGAGTAAGCAGGATAAAGTTCCCAGAGATAGCGCATGGGCGTGTGGCAGTAACAGATGTGCCGCGTTGAGGACGAGGTGAGAACGCCTTTGGCGGGGCCGGATTCGCTGCTGATCACCAGGTCGTAGCCGCGCAGATCGAACTGCTCAAGCGCCAGCGGCATGAGCGGCAACAGTGGGCGGTAGTGCCGCCGCAGCGGGTTCAGAAAAGACGCCGTGACGTTGTGCCGCCGGATTTCCGGGCTGACCGCGCGCGGATCGTAAAACAACGTGAAAATGTCGGCATCCGGCAAGAGCCGGCAGAGAGACTCCAATACCTTCTCGCCGCCCCGCCAGTTCAACAGCCAATAATGTACGATCGCGGCGCGCATCCACATTCAGCATAACCGTTGCAGCCGCTATCCGCGCGCTTCCGGATGCATGTTTTACTATTCTTACTTATTCGGTGTGTTATTAGTCAAGTAGATGTCCGGAGCAAACGCCGTCGAAACTGAAATCAACGATCCGCTACTGTATCGGGCGCCGCTGCCCTATGTAGCTCGCTATTATCCATACGGCTTCCCGGTGGATGTCGCCAGCAATATGCGCGAAGTGCTGGATGCCGCCCACGAGAGTTTTGGCGCCTATGCGCCCAGGTTCGACCGGCCGCCTATGCGTGTGCATGTGATGGCAAGCGAAGGAAGCGGCGGGCCGGCCCCCGCTCCAGTACTGCGCGGCCAGCGGCACCTGCTGCTGTGGGTGTCGGACCAGGAGAATTTTGCCGTCGTCGACCGGCGGGAACGCTTCGGCTATTCCTCGGTGACGCGGGCCACCTTGGCGGACCGGGTCTTCTTTCGCTGGCATTTTCTGGACGCGTTGATTTACATGTTGCTGGAGTTGAACTATCTCACTTCGGTGCACGGCGCATGCGTTGCCTGGGAAGGAGCCGGAGTCATGCTTTACGGCGAATCCGGGGTGGGCAAGAGCACTTTGTCCTACGCCTGCGCCCGCCGGGGCTGGACGTACATCTCGGACGATGCCAGCAGCGTGCTCTGGGACGGTGGCAGAACCGTGATTGGCGAGCCGCATCACTTCCGGTTTCGCGCGGATGCGCCGGACGTCTTCCCCGAATTGCGCGGCCGCACCGTGGGACGGCAGTTGGATAGCAAACCGACGATCGAAGTGCTCACGGCGGATCTGCCGGTTCGCACTTCGCCGGAATGCCGCGTCGAGTACATTGCGTTCCTGGACCGGCGCCCAGGCATCCGCGCCGGCGTGACGCGAATCGGAAGGGAAGAAACCCGGCATCGCCTGCAGCGAGACATGGCCTCTTTCGATCCGGAATTGGATGTGCGGCGCCGGGAGATGGTCGAATCATTTGCCGAAGCGCCGGCCTTCGACTTGCGGTACTCGAACTGTGAGGAAGCCGCGCTCCTGCTCGAACGGATGGTGCTGGCAGGGGGTGCGGCATGATTGTGCGGCGGAGGCTGCCGCTGATCGCGCTGCTGGCCGGGATGTTGGCCGGCAACGCGTCCGCACAGGTGGCATCGGCCAGCATACTCGGCGCGGTGGTGGACGAATCTTCCGCGGTTGCTCCGGGCGTCACCGTGACGGTGCGCGAAGAGAGCACCGGCTTTACCCGCAGCACGGTGACCAATTCCGAAGGCGGCTACGCCATCGAGGCGCTATTGCCCGGCTCGTACACGGTTACCGCCGCGAAGTCCGGCTTCCGCGCCACCACTGCCGAACACGTGCAGTTGACGGTGAGCCAGAAAGCTCTCCTCGACCTGAAACTCTACGTCGGAGAGGGGCGCGAGAGCGTCACCGCCACCGGCACGGTGTCGCCCGTACAGACAAACGACGCTTCCATCGGCTATCTGTTCGACGCCCGGACGGTGGAAGAATTGCCGCTCGATACGCGCAATATCATGGCTCTGGTGACGCTCGGGGCTGGCGCTATTCCACGCCAGTTGGGCGGGTTCACGCACGACGTCGTCAACGATGTGCAGCAGGGATCGCGCGGGTCGGTGGCTTTCAATCCGCCGATCAACGGAAGCCGCTCGACGATGAACGCATTCGAGCTCGATGGCGCGTACGATACCGATCGCAACACCTTCGCCATCGCCGTCTATCCGCCGCTCGAGTCGGTCGAGGAGTTGCGCGTGCAGACCTCCTCCGCGGCCGCGGAATTCCCGCAAGCCGGAGGCGGCTCCATCGATGTGGTAACCCGCTCCGGCACCCGCCAGTTCCATGGCAGCGCCTTTGAATATCTGCAAAACGGCGCGACCGACGCGCGCAATTATTTCGACGATCCCACGATGGCGGCGCCGGTCGTGCGCCAGAATCAGTTTGGTGGGTCGCTGGGCGGCCGCATGCCGTTGCCGAACACGTTCTTTTTCGCTACCTACGAAGGGCTACGGTCGAAAATCGGCATGCCGGTCCAAAGTGTGGTGCCGCCCGCTCAATTGCGGACTGGCAATTTCACCGGCCAGGACATCATTTACGATCCGCTGACGCTGGATGCGGCCGGCGCGCGCGTGCCGTTTCCCGGCGATGCGATTCCCGCAACGCGCATCGATCCCATCGCCGCCAGCTTCCTGTCCCAGTACGAGCCGCTGCCGAACCTGAATAACGGCGATGGCAACAATTACGTAGACCAAACGCCCAATACCAACCGGAACGACGCTTTCTCGACGCGCATCGACCACCAGTTCCGCAATCAGAGCCAGTTGAGCGCCCGTTACACATACAACGGCGAACAGAATCTCATCGCGGGCTCGTTCCCGGAACGGCCAACCGATGAGAGAGTGCGCGCGCAACAGGCGGCGGTGAGCTACACGTACTCCGGCGCGTCGTGGCTGAACGAGGCGCGATTTTCCTTCTCGCGGATGAGCATGTACGATACCCCGGAGAGCGCATTCCAGACCAACGTGATCCAGCAACTGGGTGTCGAAGGACTCACCAGCAATCCGGCAAATTACGGACTGCCGTACTTCCAGTTGGCCGATTATTCGCTGGTGACAGACGATCCCACGCTGCCGCAGGTGCAGCGCGACAATTTCTGGAATCTCTCCGACAGCGTTTCCTGGACGCACGGCACGCACACAATTAAGACCGGCTTCGATTGGATCCACTTCCAGTTGAATTACGAGCAGAGCGAGTTAGCGCGCGGATCCTACACCTACACCGGGGCGTTCACCAGCGCCGCCGGCACACCTGGTCCGACCGGCGACGCGCTGGCGGATTTCCTATTGGGTTTTCCGCAGGACACCAGCCGGGACGAGGGCAACACGCAGGCGTATCTGCGGCAGAACAGCTTTGGGGGCTTTGTGCAGGACGATTGGCGGGTCAGCCCGCGGCTCACGTTGAACTTCGGCCTGCGCTACGAGTATGTCACTCCCTACACGGAAACGCGCGGGAACCTGCTGAACCTGGTGTATGCGGCCGGACCCAATCCGCCGCCGCCCCAATTGCAGCGGGAGAGCCAGGCCGTGAGCGCGGACAACCGGAATATCGCGCCGCGCGTGGGGCTGGCCTGGCGGCTTCCGCAGCTCCCGTTCTCAAAAGGCGAGACCGTTTTCCGCGCGGGATACGGCATTTACTACAGCCCCGAAATCGCCGTGGAGATCTACGATCTGGCGCTAAACGGAATTCTGGTGCAGAACAATGTGACCGACGGAACCCAGGCGCCTATCCTAACCACGCGCAACGGATTTCCGCAGACTGCCTCCACGGGATTTCCGACTTATTTCGGCATCGATCCGCATGCGCCCACGCCTTACATGCAGCAGTGGAACGCCGGCTTTCAGCACGAGTTCGCGGGACACATTTTGGGCGAAGTTTCGTATGTGGGAAGCAAGGGCACGCACCTGGGACGTTTTCGGCAATTCAATACGCCCCTACAAACGGAAACCGGCGCGGATCTCCCGCCTAGGCAGGGAGTCCTGCAGGACCTGCGTACATGGCCCAGCCTGGGCGAAATCATTCAGCGGCAGCATATTGCCAATTCGTCCTACAACGCGCTGCAGGTGAAGGCCGAGAAGCGCCTGACTACGCGTGTGTCGCTGCTGGCTAGTTTCGTGTGGTCGAAATCCATCGACGAGGCCGATACCGTGATTCCGGGGTTCTACGATAGCGTGGGCGCGCAGGATGAAAACAACCTCGGGCTGGAGCGTGCTCTGTCGTCATTCAACGTGGGGCGGCGGATTACGGGCGGCTACGTGATCGGTCTGCCGGCGGTGCGCGCGTTCGGGCCGGTACTGCGGAACTGGCAATTGACCGGAGACGTTACCCTGCAGGACGGCATGCCGCTTAATATTTTCTACTATGCTTTCGACCCCGCGAATACCGGATTGCCCAACCGGCCTAATATCGTGCCAGGGGTCAGCTTGACCTTGCCGCGCAGCCAGCGCACACCGACAGAATTTTTCAATACGGCCGCGTTTACCGCACCAGCGCCTTATACATTCGGCGACGCCGGACGCAACATCGTGAATGGCCCGGGAATTAACATGTTCGACATGGCCCTGCACCGCCGGTTCGCGATTCGCGAGCGGGGGGGCCTCGAATTCCGCGCCGAAGCGTTCAATATATTCAATCATCCGAATTGGGGGGTTCCCGGAACATACGCCGATTTTGGCCCGCCTTTATTCGGAGGGATCCTGGGCGTTGGCAACCCCCGCCAACTGCAGTTCGCAATTCGGTACGATTTCTAAGTGACTCCCCGGGTCCCGCGCGCGGTGTCGGCGGTAATGGCGGCACTGCAATTTCCAGAGGTAGGACAGGCTGCAGCCGGTCAATCGCCTCCGGATACCGATCTATTCTGGCACGAAGTGCTGGACTTCTGCGATCGCTCTTCGCTGACCCTGGTGTTCGGCGCGGTGGCGCGTGAGGCTGTGCCGGATTGGGTGAGTGCACGCATCGCGCTTAATCTGGCTGAAAACACGGAGCGCCTGAAACGCGCTCGCGCGTTGCAGGATCAAGTAAACGAGTGGCTCACATCGGCCGGAATCCAATACATCTTCCTCAAGGGCACTACGCAATCGCCTCATTTTGTTGTGGACCCGCGGCTGCGGGCGCAGTACGATCTGGACCTGTACTGCCCGCCTGAAGACGCTCGGCTGGCCTGGAATCTGCTCATCGAAAAAGGCTACGAGCCGGCGGAGAAGCCCGGCAGTCACCCGACCGATCACCTGCCGGCCTTGTTCCGCAAAACCGGATGGGAGTGGCGCGGCGGGAGTCATTTCGATCCTGAAATCCCGCTGGCGATAGAAGTGCATTTGCAGTTTTGGGACGAGCGCACAGAGCGGCTGCGGGCGCCCGGCGTGGATGAATTCTGGACGCGCCGCATCGGCTCCGCCCTGGACACTCCCGACGCGCTGGCATACGCCACGCTGCACTTACTGCGGCACCTGCTGCGCGGCAGCGCCCGTACGTGCCATATCTACGAGATCGCCTGGTTTCTGGAACACCACTCGGGCGAGGCGGAATTCTGGAATCGCTGGCGCGAGCTGCATGCGCCGGAATTGCGGCGCCTGGAAGCCATCGCATTCAGGTTGGCTCGCGAGTGGTTCGGCTGCGCACTGGGCCGTATGGCGGAAGAGGAGGTATCCAACTTGCCGGCGCCCGCGCAGGAATGGTTCGAAGCGTTCGCTTTCTCGCCGCTGGAGTCCGAATTTCATCCCAACAAAGATGAACTGTGGTTGCACCTGGCCTTGCTCGATTCCGCGCGCGACAAACTGGCGGTGGTCTGGCGCCGGCTCTTGCCGCAGCTTCCAGGTCCGGTAGACGCCGTTTGCATCCCGAAGGGGCAACTCACGCTCGGGCGCCGCATGCTCAAATACGCCCGGACCGCGCGGTTTCTTGGCCGAAGGGCGGTGTTTCATGCGCGCGCATTTGCCACGTTGGCCCGAAGCGGCGCCGGTTGGCGGATGCGCTCCAGTGGCCTGACCGGCGGTTACTGGCTCTTTCTGGGAGCCAGCTCGTTCTTTGTGCTGGGAATGTTCGTCTACGTGCTGTTGTACAACCTGTACCTGCTGGATCTGGGCTACCGCGAGGACTTTGTCGGCCAGGTGAACAGCGCATCCACGGCCGGCATGGTGGCCGCCATTCTGCCGGCCGCGGCTCTGGCGCGCCGTTGGGGATTGGGCAAGATGTTGTTCGTGTCATTTGCGGCGGTGGGCGCAATCTCGACTGTGCGGGCGATGGTCGCTACCCGGGCGCCGCTGTTGGCGCTGGCATGCTTGAGCGGCGCGGCGTTTTCTCTGTACGTGGTTTCCCTCGCGCCCGCCATCGCGCGGTTGACCAGCGAAAAGGCGCGCTCCACAGGCTTCAGTTTCTCGACGGCCAGCTCGATCGCGCTGGGGATCTTCGGCGGTTGGCTGGGCGGACACCTGCCGGGCTGGCTGGGAGGCAAGCGGCCCGCCCTGCTGGCGGGCTGCGCGCTGGTAGCTTTGGCGCTGTGGCCCTCGGCTCGTTTGCGCCTCGGGCCCGCACCGGCCGAGGGCGCCAAGCTCTATCCGCGGAATCGATTCGTGGTGCGATTTCTGATCGTGTGGGCTATCTGGAACCTGGCGACTGGAGCTTTCAATCCATTCTTCGCCACGTTCTTCGCGCGCCTGCATACGCCGGTGGAGCGCATCGGATTGATTATGTCCGGGTCGCAATTGTCGCAGGTAGCGGCGCTAATGTTGGCACCTCTGGTGCTGCGGAAAATGGGGCTGGTGAGCGGCACCGCCGCCATGCTGATGGCCACCGCGCTGGCGCTGGGTGGTCTGGCCGCCGGTCCCCTGGGCTGGGCCGCCGCGGCCGTATTCATGACTTACACATCGAGCCAATGGATGAGCGAGCCAGGCGTCAACACGCTTTTAATGGGTCGGGTGCACGAGCAGGAGCGCACCGGCGCATCGGCGCTGATGATGCTGGTAGCGTTCGCGGCGCAGTTGGTGGCGTCGCTGGCCGGTGGGGCGGCCATCGCGAAGTTCGGATATTCCGCAATGTTGGCCTGCGCTGCCGGATTGGCGGCGGTGGCGGCAGTGGCGTTCCGCACATTGCCGGCGGGGCACGCGGTGGCGGCGACGGGTAGCGCGGCGCAGCCGGCGTTGGTGCAAGCGCAGGTGACGGATGAGTGAAGAAGGGGACAACTTGCGCCACTGCGTCAGGGCGGGCAAGGCGCGGATGGCGAGGCCAGGTACGACTTGGATGCCGGGCAAAAGCGCGATTACTTGGAGCGCCGGGCGCGAGGAGAGTGATGTGATGAATAGGTCGAAAGAGCGAATGGCGAAAATGCCCAAGTTCCCGAACGAGGACGAGGAAGCGAAATGGTGGGCGAGTGGCGAGGGACGGGAGTTACTCAAGCAACAGTCTGCCGCAGGGACTTCCCGGAAGCTGAAGGGATCGCCTCTCGTCGGCAACCTGAGCCGAGCGGCCAGTGTGCAGATTGCGCTTGCCCGCGCCGGATCTCGCCAAGGCGCGCAAGATCGCCGGACGGAAAGGGATTGGTACCAAACGCTATTGAAAGATCCTCGTGCATTCCCTTTCCAGGGTCACCGGTCCGCGCCCGGCGATCAGCAGAAAGGCTTACACCAACGCCGCCTCGATTGTCTCGATCGTCTGCGCCTGATATCGCTCCAGACTGAATTCCGTGCGGGCCTTTGCGCGGGCATTTGCAGCCACCTCGCGCAGGCGGTCCGGCTCTCGCAGCACATCCTGTAGGGCCGCGGCCAGCGCTTTGGGCGAATGGTCTTCCACCAGGAAACCGGTCACTCCATGCTCGACGATCTCGGGAATTCCGCCGGAGGCGAAGGCCAGGACGGGCACCCCGGCGGCGAAGCCCTCCAGGATCACGCGCGGTGTCGCATCGACTGTTGTGGACGGAACCACCAAGAGGTCCAGCGTAGCCAGCACGCCTTCCACATCCTCGGTCCAGCCGGTGAATTCCACGGGTAGGTCTTCAGCCAGCGCGGCGAGTTCCGCGCCGTATCGCATGGCCGCCGGGTTGGAAAACAGCGGCGCGCCGCATATGAGAAACCGGCACTGCGGCGCGGTTTTATGGAGGATGCGGGCCGCGCGCAACAAATCCGCTTGCCCCTTTTCCGGCGAGATGCGGCCGATCGTGCCGATGCGGAATTCCCCCGTTTCCGGACGGCTGCGAAGCGGCATCTGCCGCACGCCGTTGTAAACCACCAGCGGGCCGCGACCTCCGCAGTAGGGCGACAGCGGAGCCGCCACGAAGCGGCAGGAGGCCACCACCGCCGCGTGTGCCATGGCCAATGCGCGTCCCGTCAGGCGCAGAGCGTTCCCGCTCAGCAAGCTGTGGGAATGAAACAGCACGCGCGGACGCGTACCGGCGCGGCTCACAGCATAGAGAGCCACTGCCGGCAGCAGGCGTGGGCCGTTCACATAAATCAAGTCCGTGTTATAGCGCGCGGCCAGCCCGCGGATCGCACCGGACAGCCGCGGCGTTTCGGCTGCGAAGCGCGCCATGTCCGTGAGGGTTTTCTTGCCGGAGGAATACGGCCCGCACCGGATGGGATCGACGGTGGCGCCCATGGCGGCGGCCTTCTCCGCAAGTTGCCCGATAGGCGCGGCCAGGTGTATGCCCCATCCGCGGCCGGCCATGGCGGGCATCAGATCCAACAGACAACGCTGCGCGCCCCCTAACTCGCCGAACTGGTCAAGACACAGGATGTTCATGGCGCACCGCCACCGCCAGCACCCAGAAGTAGAGCGGCAACACCCGCCAGTAAGTCAGCAAGTCGCCCGTGAACATCTGCACCATCTGGCCGGCCCAAAACGCAAAAATCCAACCGCCAAAGAAACGGCGGCGCGGGTCCGTCGCCACCGCAGCGCGCCGCGCCGATCGCAGGATCTGCAGGCTCAGCCAAAGCATCGCCCCCAAGCCCACGATGCCGGTTTCCGCCAGCATGCTGAGGTACATATTGTCGGTTATCACCGTGCGGCCCAGGTATTCCGAATAGGGCAGTGTCTTGTATCCCACGCCGAACAGCGAGTGCCACGGGTGCTGCGCCAGAAAGCCGAGCACCTTACGCCAGCTCGCCACGCGTCCCGAAAGCAGCCCTTCGGCTTCGGAGAAAAGGTACTCGACGGACGTGGAGACGCGCATCCAGTAAGCGCCCGCGAATGCCGGCAGCAGCATGCGTACTGCCAGCGCCGCGGCCAACGCACCACCCGCCAGAGCCAGAAAAAACATACCTGTCCGGATACGGCTCCTGTTCAAATAGATCAGCACCGCGACGGCTGCCAAAACATTGAGCAAAGAGCCGCGCGAGTAGGAGAGCGCCAGGGCGGCGGCGAATACCATCCCGCCCAGCAATAACCCGTACCGCGAAACCGGGGCCTGTTTGCGCGGCGCGAGCAGTGCGGCTGCGATCATCGTGAGGAAGAACGCGCAAAAGTTGCCCAGCGTGCTGGCTTCGTAAAAAAGGCCCTGCGCCCGCCTGTAGACGCCGGAGCGGAGCCAGATGAACTGCGCGCCAAATCCGGCTGGCGCGGGGAACTGGAAATAGAAATCGACGCAGGCGAACAACGCGGAAGCCACGGCCATCCAGTAAAGCACGCGTGTCTGCGCGAACGCGTCTTGCGGCTCGCGGGAGCCCGGGCCGCAGGCTGCGTAGAAGAACACGTATACGGAAATGCCGAACAGCAGCACGCGCATCAGGCTCCCCAGCCCTACGGCGGCGCCCGAATAAAACACCGCCTCCGCGGCGCTTCCCAGCAGGATCAGGAAGAATATCCCGAACGCGCGGTTCAGCGGCGCACGCGGCGCGCGCCAGTCGCCCAGCCGCAGCAGTCCCGCCAGCAGGCCGGGCACTACGAAGACCAGCGCAGGATGCGGCCCGGAATTGCCCACGCCAAAGGGTAGCGGCGGCAGCAGCAGCGCCGCGGCGAAGAACAATGTCAGCCAGCGGTCGCGCCCTAGTATCGCCCAGTAAGCGAAAGGCACGGCCGCCAGCGGCGCAGCCAGGGCCAATGCCACAACCGGTTTCGGCGCCAGCGCGATGGCCGCCGCGTAGCTGCCGGCGAGCGCCGGCGCGGCCCACCGCCACCGGCGCACCGCGGGCCGTTCAATCATCGCCGGTCCATTTTGAAGAGGGGGTCGCGCGCAGAACCGCGGCGGGCCGCGCCACGGCACGCTGGGTCCGAAAACTCAGCTCCAGCGTCAAGTAGACGACCGGCACCACCAGGCCCAACAACAGCGCCGCCAGCAAGCGCAACGGGACGTTGGGGCCCGATGGCTGCTCGGGAACGATGCCCGGATCGACGATCTTCAACCGCTCGCTGCGATATCCGCGATCCGAACGCACCTGGCTTAACCGGGACTCGACTGTCGCGTAGGCCTCCCGGCTGGCCATTCGTTCGCTCTCCACGCGGTCGCGTTCGGCCATGCGGCGCGCCAGCAGTTCTTCCTTGGCGGGCAGATCCCGCTCCAATTGGCCAAGCTGCTTGCGCAGAGTATCGGCGCGGGCACGGCTGGCGGCGGCTTCGTGCGGGTCGCCCCCGGAAGCATCGGTCTCGGCACGAAACAGTTGCCGCTCCAGGCTGTTCTTCAGTTCGCCGCCGCTTTGAACCTCCCGTTCCAATCCCTCGACAGGCTGTTGTGCGGTAATGCGGGTCCACGCGGCTTCACTCCGGTCCAGGCGCGCCTGCGCATCCGCTTCCTGCTTCTCGATCGTTTGCGAGAGATCCTGGTCGGCTTCCTGGTCCACGGAGCGGCTGAGCGTAACGGTCTCCTCGCCCAGATACTGCGCCAGCGCCTGCGCGGTCTTCGGATCGGGCAGGGTGACCTTGATCTCCAGAATCTTGGTGTCCCGTACCATCCCGACCTTCAGGATTCCGGTTTGGAGCGACTCGATGGATCGGCCCGGGAAGCGTTGCCGCAACTGAAATCGATCCAGCGCGCGCAGGAACAGGCTGTCGCTGCCCGCGAAATGTTCATAAGTCTTAAGCGACTCTAAGTAGATGGGACTTACCGCCAACGCGCTGCGGATATCGGTGCCCGCCGGCGGCTCGATCAGAATGCGGCAGGTGGCCGTATACTGCTTGGCACGTAACAGAGTGACACCTAGAGCCAGACTCACGGCAATCCCACAGGATGCCGCGACGAAGCGCCAGCGCGATGCCAGGAAGCTCAGATAGCGATAGGTGTTTACAGAATCCTCCATGCTGGAGAGCATGCCTGTGAGATAGTGTAGCCTATATGGCCCTGCTGCTGGCCGTCGTCATGGCGTTAATCCCGCTGGCCATTGCTCCCGGATGGTTTTTTTACTTCGATGTTACACCTAAGGTCGTGCTGCTCCTGTTGGGAGCCGCGGCGGCGGCCGTTTGGTGGGCGGCGTCCGCCACCTGCTGGACGCCGGCGGGATTGTATCGAGCGTCGCGCGCGGCGCGCTGGTTCCTGATGGCGATAGGCGGCATGGCCGTGTCGCTGGTTGTCTCCACGCTGACCTCGGTAAATCCGGCGTTGTCGCTGGGGGGAAGTAACTGGCGCTACTGGGGCCTCGTGACGCAACTCGCGGCGCTGGGCTTCACGTATCTTGTGTGCGCGTGCTGCGCGGGCGAGGCTGGCCGGCTGCGCGTGGTGTTGCGCGGCATTGCGCTCAGTGGGCTGATCGTGGCGGCCTACGGGATCGCACAATATTTCGGATGGGATCCGCTGTTGGACGCGCGCGGTTATCACGTTGGCGAAGGCATCTGGAGCATCGTGCGGCCGCCTTCCACGCTGGGTCATGCGGATTACTCCGCCAACTGGCTTCTATTCGTGGTGTTCGCGGGCGCGGCGCTGGCTGTCTCGGAACCACAGGCTCGCTGGCGGTGGCTCGCGTGGGCAGCCGCGGCGGCCGGTTCCGCTGCGATCGTCTTAAGCGGCACACGCGCGGCCATGATTGGAATGCTGGCCGGCGGCGTGTTTCTGACGGTGTTCCGGGGCTGGCTATGGGACTGGCTATCGAGATCGTCGGGCAGGCGTTTTCGGCTGCCATACCTGGCACTGGCGTTGGCCATCGTGGCGGCAGCCGCGGCCTTCTACTTGTCTCCAGCCGGCGAGAAACTGCGGGCACGCGTCCACTGGGCGCGCGGCGAACCTGCCGGCGGGGCGCGCATTCTGCTGTGGCGCGACAGCCTGCGCATGGCTGCCGCACGCTGGCCGGCGGGATACGGACCGGAAACCTTTATCCCCAGCTTCGCGCGCATTCAATCGGCGGACCTGAGCCGCGCCTATCCGGACTTCTATCACGAGTCGCCGCACAACATCTTCCTGGATGTGTTGGTAGCGCAAGGCGTGGCCGGGCCTGTGCTGCTGCTGGCGCTGGCCGCCAGCGGATTCGCGGCAGGCGTGGCCGGCCGGCGCGGTACACCCCGGAATCCGGTGGCGGGCACGCTCGCAGCAGGGCTTGCGGCCATGACCATCAGCGAGCAATTCGCCTGCTTCACGCTGCCGACCGCGCTGGCGTACTATGTAACCATCGCGATGCTGGTATCGCTCAGCGTCGGCGAGGCTCGTCGAACTTGGCCGCTTGGCCGGCGCTGGCTACGCGTGGCCGTCGCGATACCATGCGCCTTCATCCTGGTATTCTCCGGCGTGCGCCTGGCGATGGCCGAAACCGCGCTCGCCGCGGTGCGGCGCGATCTGGACTCCGGTCAGGTCGGGGGCGCCTCCGAGCGCTATGCCGAGTACCAGAATTGGCGCTGGCCGGGTCCCAGCGCGGACCTGTGGTATTCGCGCCGCCTGGCTCAGATCTCCGGGACCAACATCGAACGGGCCATGCGAGCGCAAGCCTTCCAGCAAGCCGGTTTGGCGGCCCAACGCGCCACCCAAACCACTGAAGCGGAATTTAACGCTTATTACAACGTAGCGGCATTCTACGCGCGCGTGAACGACTTCCCGCGCACCGAGCAGAGCTTGCGCGCCGCCATTTCTTACGCGCCGAACTGGTATAAGGCGCATTGGATGCTCGCCCTGGTCTTGCAGGCTGCATCGCGGCTGCCGGAGGCGGAAACGGAAGCGGCCACGGCCGTGGCGCTGGACGGCGCGAAACATCCGGAAGTTACCAGTACGCTCGAACACATTCGCGCTGCGATCCGCGCCGCGCCAGTGGAACCGCCGCACAAGTAAAATCTTACGCTTAGGCTTGGGTTAGCATAACTGGATCGACTAAAATCAAAACGGAGGCAAATGATGCGGTCAGTCGGTTTGGTTCTCGGGATGTTAGTTTGCGTGTCTCTCGCGCATGCGCAGCCAGCGGTTGGCGCGGGCGGCGTGGTTAACGACGGCAGCTACTCCTCACAAGGGGTCGCGCCCGGATCTATCGTGGCGATCTTTGGCACGGACTTGGCCACCACCATACCCCAACCAAATACCATCCCGCTATCCACCACGTGGAGCGATGTTATGTCGGTAGCCTTCAACAACATTCCCGCGGGGCTGTTTTATGTAAGTGCCGGGCAAATTAACGCGCAGCTACCGTTTAACGTGCTGCCGGCCGGCCAGACCAGCGGCACGGTTAACATCGTGGTCACCCGCAGCAGTGGCGCGTCGGCCCCGCAGACTGTGAACGTAGTCCCGGTGTCGCCTGGTATATTCACGGCGAATGCAACCGGGCTTGGCCAGGCTCTGGCATACGACAACAGCACTAACCTGGTCGCGGCGGCGGTCGGCTCTGTGCCTGGACTTACTACGGCCCCCATCTCGATCAGTTCCGGACATGCCCTGATCATTGCGTGCACCGGACTGGGCGCGGTGACCCCGCCGACAGGCAGCTCACCTATCGGCAACAACCTGCCCGCGCCGGCGGCCGGTGGCCAATTCTGGAACACCGCGCTGCAGCCGACTGTCATGATCGGCGGCGTCAAGGCGACGCCCGTCTATTCCATACTCTCGCCCCAATTCGTCAGTGAGTATCAGATTGGTGTGGTACCCGGCGCCGGCACGCCCACAGGCAACGCGGTGCCGATACAAATCACGATCGGCACTGTGACGACGTCGGACCAGGTCACCATCGCGGTGGTCCCATAGGACAGAGCTAGCTAGAAGAGGCAGACCACGAAAGACGATGGTCTGCCCCACCATTTATCGACTAAGCGAGGCGGCGCCCCGCCAGCTTTTCCAAAATCGCAATGGGCGCCCGCTCCGGTACGGTCAGCGCATCCCGCGGTACGATCAGCGTTTGCTCCATAGCGAACTGGCCGGATTCCACAGCATGCGGGACCACGTCCGTGAAGGCCATCCAGGCCGCGCCGGGCTGGAATTCCAGCCGGTACTTCGGGCCGTTGGACTGGAATTCCGCATTGCCCTTCAGATAGTCGTGAAACGCCAGCATGAATTCGTCATAGGCGGACCGGTCCGCCAGCGGCAGGCCCAGACGGCGCAGCAGGTTCTTGCCCAGCCGCCCGCGGCCCGCAATCCGCCCTAGGCCGGCAGCCGCGGCGTAACGCGGGGCCAGGCTTGCGAATGGATCCGAAGTCCACCAGACGCGCGGCCTGGCGGGATGCAGATTCCAAAAAGTGCGTAGGATCAGGCCGCCGCGAGTGGGCCGCGTAGGGAAAGCGTCGGTATGCAACAGGTCGTTGCGCTTCTTGAGGGGCAGTTTTCTGCCGGCTTCCTCTATGGGACGGAGGCTGGCATAATCCAAACTCCAGCGCTGGCGGTAACGGGGCAAAAGGCGCGCGGCGCTCTCGATGGCCGACTCCGAATAGCGCCGCAGAATCGCATGCAGCCGCTCCCGCGTGGGTGCCGCTGTCTTGTCCAGCCCCGACACTTTGTCTTGCTGGGGCCTGTAAGATATGTTCTTGTGATGGCCGCCGCTTTGCCGGATACCCTGAATCAGCTCGCGGTCTTCCGCGCTCAGTGCAAGCGGCGCATCCGGCAGAACGAGAACGTTGCCGGTTTCCAGAACCTCGTAAGGATCGATCCCGGGCGCGAGTGGGATGGCTTGCATGACGGACCTCGCAGCCATCTTACCACCGCCGCTACGCGCTACCAGGCGTTCCGGCCGCTCCAGATCTCGGGCAGGGTCCAAAGCAGAATCCGAAAATAGAGCTTGAGCGATCGGTTCCGCACCAGCGCCAGATCCAGGTCGCGACGCTGTTCGTAAGTCAGCCGGCTGCGTCCCATAATCTGCCACAGGCCAGAGAGGCCCGGCTTCACTTCCAGCACCTCGGCCGCGTGGGGGCAATAGTGCGATTTCCACTCGGAGTCCGTGATCGGCCGCGGACCTACCAGCGACATCTCTCCCCGCACCACGTGCAGAAGCTGCGGCAATTCGTCGATCGAATGACGCCGGCAAAAGTGCGCGAAGCGACTCGAAATGCGCTGGTCCCGGACGCCCTTCTCGAGCGGGCCGCTCTCGTCTACGATGTATTCCACCAGCGCGAAACTTACGGCAGGCTGCGCGCGCCGATCCTGCGAGCGCAGGGCTTGCGGCCACATGGTGCGGAACTTCAAAACCCAAAGCGGGCTGCCGCCGAGGCCCAACCGGCGATGCGCGACCAGCGGAGAAGTGCGGGACAGGATGGCGGTCGAAATCGCCACGATCAGCATGAAGGGCGCGAGCGCCAGCAGCGCGCCCGACGCCGCGATACGTTCCAGCGCGCTGAGCAGGCCCCAGTGCGGGGGGGAAGGCGCTTTTGCCCGCAAACTCTGACGGCTGGATAGGGCGGCTTTGCGATCGAGACCAATCATCACTTGCCGATTATGTCTCGCGCGGGGTACACAAGTAGTGCGCAATTCGTAAATAGTTTGTGAAATTATAGGCGGGATCCCGCCCGCGCGGCCCGCTCCCGCAAGCGCCGCTCGCGCCGCCGCAAGTCCGCGGAATCCTCCAACGCCAGAGCGCTATGCGTCATCTCCAGAGCCATGGAATAATTGCGTTCGCGGTGCTCGTAATGCATCGCCAGTTCCCGCAATGCGCGCGCCCGGTACGTGTTTCGCGACGAGGCCAAGTCTGTAAACATCGCCAGCGCTGCATCCGGCCGGCCCAGCCGTTTCTCCAGCGCGCCGATATCCCAAAGGGTGCGGAAGAGCAGATCGTCCGGCAAACCCAGATCCACCGCACGCCGCAACAGCCGCAGGGCCTCCTCGTGCCGTCCGGCTTGCAGCACCCAGCGCGCCAGTCCGATGACATCGGCGCCATGCCGGAAGGCAGTCTCTTCCGGAGAACGAAAGGCGAATGGCACGATGGCCGTCAGGCACGCCAGCGACAGAATGTCGATGGCATTGTGATGGAAGACCGGCACTAGCCGGAACGCCTGTTGGGTACGCAGATACTCGAAGTAATAGTAGGGAATCATCTCGCCGGGCAGGTCGCCCTGGCGCTCGACGCCCAGAATCCGGTTCTCCAGCTCCACCAGCCGGCAGCTCTCCAGCCGCAGTTTCCACAGACGCCGCGCGCCGAACAGCAGATCCAGATGCGCCAGCCGCTCGAAGGGATGCCGCGCCCGCGACATGCGGAAGCGCGTCTCCAGCAGCGGCTGATCGTATGTCTTGCCATTGTAGGTGATCAGCACATCGAACTGCGCCAGGTGCTCGGAAAGCCGCCGCAGCAGGGAGGCCTCTTCGCCGTAGTCGCGCATGAAAAACTGGCGCAGCCGGAACCCCGCGGGCTCGATGTTGCCGACGCCGATCAGAAAAGCGTAAGTGCCGGTGCCGCCGGCCAGACCCGTGGTTTCGGTGTCCAGGAAGGCCCACTTGGTCGGGTGTGAAGAGCAGATCGCGCCGTCCGAGAGTGAATCCAGCAGGTCCGCCGGCAACTCGTGCAGGTTCGAGATATCCATGCTGCCGTGGCGCCGGTGTCTTTCGAACAGCTTCTCGGTTTCGAAGTGCTCGCCGCACGCTGTGTGGACCACCTCGCCGCTGATGAGCTCCTCGACGAAGTAGCGCGCCGGCCGCAAATCGGGTGGGACCGGCTTGGGCCTGTCGTCCGTCCACTTCTTGTCGATGTGCGCGATGCGCCGCCGCAGTATTGCGAGTTGTTCCTGGATATCCTCCACTATTCGCCTTTTATTTGCCTATCATAACCCAATCCGCGGGTAGTTCAAGGTACTATAGCCGTTGGCCTTGTGAAAAACACGCGCCTCTTTTTCCTGATGTTGTTCGCACTGGTCCTGGCCGCGCGCCTGTGCCATCTCGATATCCTGTGGGCCGAAGAGACCCTGCCCCTGGCCGCCGCGGCCCAGATGGCGCACGGCAAGGTGCTGTACCGCGACATCTGGTTCGACAAGCCGCCGCTGCTGGCCTGGACTTATCTGGCGTGTCCGGCGCGGGGCGCGCGCGGCGGCTTTCCGTTGCGTCTGGCCGGAGCGCTCTACGTGCTGCTGGCCTGCGGCATCGCCTGGCGCTTCGCGCGCGACCTGTGGGGGCGCCCGGAGGCGCTTTGGGCCGCCAGTCTGCTGGCGTTCTACCTGGTGTTCGATATTCCCTCGGCGGTTACGCCGCTGGCCGCCGATCTGCTGATGCTGGCGCCGCAGCTCGCGGCAGTCTGGCTGGCCTGGCGCGGGCGCGCCTTCTGGAGCGGCGCGCTGGCGGGCATCGCCTTCCTGATCAACTCCAAGGGCGTCTTCGTGCTGGCCGCCTGCGCTCTATGGAACCTGCGCGCGCTGCCGTTGCTGGCGGCAGGGTTTGCGATTCCAAACGCGCTCGCGCTAGCCCTGCTGTGGAGCCAGAGCGCACTCGGCGCGTACTACGAACAGGTGTGGAAATGGGGCCGCATTTATACGGCAGCCACGTTCGTTGCGAATCCATGGACAAACGGGTTGGTGCGGACCGCGCACTGGCTGGGCTTTCACGCCGCCATCATCATGGGCGCGCTGTGGTTCTGGTGGCGCGACCCGAAGGCGGATCGCGTGCGCTGGGCCGCCTGGGCGGTGATCTCGTTCGCCGCCGTCGCCGCGGGTTGGCGCTTTTTCCCCCGTTATTATTTCCAGCTTCTGCCGCTGGCCGCACTGGCCGGTGCGCGCGGATTCGTGTTGCTGAGCCGCCGACGCGCGATGGCCATTGCCGCGTTGCTGCTGGTCCCGCTGTTGCGCTTTGGCCCCCGCTACGCGCTGCTGGCGCGCGGCCTGATTGCAGACCGGCCGCCGCACTGGGCGGATATTGCAATGGACCAGGACAGCCGCCGGGCCGCGCAACTCTCGCGCCAGTGGAGCGCGCCCGGCGACACCCTTTTTGTGTGGGGCTTCCGCCCGGAGTTGTACGTCTATACGGGTCTGCCCGCCGCCTCCCTCTATCTCGACTCCCAACCCCTCACCGGCGTTCCCGCCGACCGGCATCTCACTCTGTGGCAGCCGGTAGACAGCGAAGACACGCGCGCGCGCCGCGCCGAACTCGCAGGCACGCATCCGGCTTTCATCATGGACGGGCTGGGGCCCTTCAATCCGCACTTGGCGATCGGGGCATATACGGATCTGCGCCCATGGCTCGCGCAATATCAAGAGGTGGCCCGGACCGATACCATCGTGATCTATCGCTACTCAGTCAACAAGCGCTTGTAAATTTTCCACAAACGCGGATAATCCAGATCCAACATCACTTGCGCCGCAGTGGCATCCGGAGCCAGCTTGCGCTCCAGCGGTACGGTTGCGCCGTAAGTCTTCCCGAAGCGGGTATCCACGTCCAGCCAAGCCGTCTCGGACCTGGTCACGAACCCGGTATCGAGCAGCCACGCGGCAGGCAGTTCATCCCAGAGAAATCCGCTGGCGTCCGGATTCTTGAGAAAACCCGGATAGCGCAGGCCGTAGTCTGCTTTGTATCGATCGGTAAGCGGCGTTTTGGCCGCGATAATCTCGTCGAAGCGTGACTTGGTCAGCACCGCCCTGTTGCAAATATCCAGCGGAAACATGACTTTACCGGGGATGCGCGACCGGAGCACCGCCTGTGCTGCCTCGGGATCGAACCAGAAGTTGAACTCCGCCGCAGCCGACGCATTGCCCGGCACGTGCACGTTGCCTCCCATAAACACGATGCGCTTGATCTTCGTTTCCAGATCCGGGTGCAGCCGCAGAAGCATCGCCACATTGGTCATCGGTCCCAGCGCGAGTATAGTGATTCGACCGGGGTTTTCGAGTACTAAAGCGGCGATCGCGTCAAGCGCCCCAGGCCGTCGCAGCGGCGCCAGCTTGGCCGGGTTCCCAAAGGCCCCTAGAAACTCGATCGGCCCTTCCATCTTGGCCATGGCGGCCGTGTGAACGAGCGGCATTTGCGCGCCAACGTACGGCTTGATTTCAGGATGGCCAAGCAGGCGCAGGATTTCCGTGAGATATCCGGCGCTCTCGGCGGCCCAGACATTGCCCGAGACCGCCGTGATCGCGTCCACGTGCACCTTCTCGGGGCTGCGCAGTGCCATTACCAGCGCTGCGCCATCGTCGCCGAAGAAGCCGCAGTCGGTGTCAAAAACGATCTTGTCGGGCGCTGTATCGGCGGACGGCGCGGCGGC
The DNA here is from genome assembly GCA_035511215.1 of Bryobacteraceae bacterium. GTDB lineage: Bacteria > Acidobacteriota > Terriglobia > Bryobacterales > Bryobacteraceae > Bog-159. The sequence continues at coordinate 38,167 of DATKFU010000290.1, forward strand.
AGCCAGCAGGAGAAGGGGCCACAAAGTCATTGAGCCATTATCGAACGGCTGCTAGACTAACTGTTACGCCATGAGAATCCTGATGGTGGCCTCGGAGGCAGCCCCGTTCGCCAAAACCGGCGGCCTGGCAGACGTGGTAGGGTCGCTGCCGGCCGCCCTGAAGGCTTTGGGCCACGAGGTCGCGGTTTTGTTGCCGCGCTACGCCACGGTGGAGCTCAAGAACGCGCGGCGCGTCTATGACTCGCTGCCCATCTGGCTCCCACCCGAGCGCTACGACACATCCGTTTACCTGATCGAGCGCGAAACGCCCTTCTATTTCCTGGATTGCCCGCCGCTGTACGACCGGCCCGGCTTCTATGGCGAAGACGGTGTGGACTATCCCGACAATCACATCCGTTTCGCGGTCCTGGCGCAAGCCGCGTTGACTTTCAGCCGGCGCATATGGCGGCCGGATATCCTGCACGGTCACGATTGGCAGGCCGGACTGGCGCCCGCATATCTGCGCAGCATATATGCCAATGACCCCACCTTCCTGGGGATCCGCTCGCTGTTCACGATTCACAACCTGGGCTACCACGGGCTGTTTCCAAAAGCCGCGCTGGCGGATATCGCGCTGGAAGGAAGCGAGGAGTTCACTCCCGGCGGGCTGGAGTTCTTCGGCAAAGTCTGTTACCTGAAAGGCGGCCTGAACTATGCAGACGCGCTGAACACGGTCAGCCCGACCTACGCGCGCGAAATTCAGACTCCGGAATACGGTTTCGGACTGGATGGGGTGCTGCGGGCGCGTAGCGCGGTGCTTACCGGCATCTTGAACGGCGTGGACTACGCGGAGTGGAATCCGGAGACCGATCCCCTGATCGCGGCGCATTATTCGAGCACCGATTTTAGCGGCAAGCGCGTCTGCAAGCAGGACTTGGTGAACGCGTTTGGACTACCGGCCGAAGCCGTGGACGCGCCCCTGATCGGCATCGTCTCCCGCTTCACCAGCCAGAAGGGCGCCGATCTGATCGCGGAGGCCGCCGACGGCCTGGTAGCCGAAGGCTATTACATGGTGGCGCAGGGTGCGGGCGAACCGCAATACGAGGAGCTCTTCCAGGCAATCGCGGCGCGTCATCCCTCGCGCATCGCCGTGCGCATCGGTTACGATAACGCGATGTCGCACAAGATCGAGGCGGGCGCGGACCTCTTCCCGATGCCCAGCCGCTATGAGCCCTGCGGCTTGAACCAGATCTACAGCTTGAAATATGGCACGGTGCCGGTGGTGCGCGCGACCGGCGGGCTTGATGATACTATCGAACCTGGGACTGGTTTCAAGTTCTGGAACTACTCCGGAACCGCGCTGCTGGACGCTTTGCGGGCGGCGCGCGCGGCGTTCGCCGATTCGGCGGGCTGGCGGGCGATCATGCAGGCCGGCATGGCCAAGGACTTTTCATGGCGCGTCTCGGCAGCAGAGTATGCGCGGCTTTACGAACGCTTGGGCGCCCAGGTTTGAATCCGGCGGCCTGAGAATGGATCTAATTCTAACAGGAGAGTAAAAGATAATGGCGGGTCAAAATACCCTCACCTTCACGGACGGCAGCTTCGACCAGGACGTTTTGCGGTCGGAGGTGCCGGTTTTAGTGGATTTCTGGGCCGAGTGGTGCGGCCCTTGCCGGCAGATGGCGCCGACCATTGATGTGGTAGCCCAGGAGTATGCCGGCAAGCTGAAAGTGGGCAAATTGGATGTGGATTCCAACATCAACACGGCGGGGCGCTACAACATCCGCGGCATTCCGACGCTGTTGCTGTTCAAGGACGGCAAGGTGGTGGAACAGCGGGTCGGCGCCGTAGGCAAGTCCGAAGTCGTGCGTATGGTCGACGCGCACGTTAGCGTGGCGAAAGTTTCATAGGCGGGCCACCGCGAGTCATGGGCGGTTACGCCTGCCGGTCCGATGAAGCCGATTTCTGCGCTTCTATAGCCGCGGACGCGCTTCCGCCAAGTCGTCTGGCTGCATCATCCCGATGGCTTCCTGGCACGGCACGCAATAGCGCGCCCATGGCACGGCCTGCAACCGTTTAGGCGGAATAGGCTGCTCGCACGCGAGGCAAACGCCAAAATCACCCGATTGCACGCGGTCCAGAGCTTCTTCCACCAGGCGGAGTTGTCCGTAATCCAGACTATTCAACCGGAGGGAGACGAATTCGTCGTGCGAGAGCTGCGCCTGATCTTCTTCAGCTACACGTCCCATTTTGGCGATCGTATCGAACTTGGCTCCCAGACCGGAGACGACCCGGTCCCGCTTCTCGATCAGCATCTGGCGATACGTTTCTGTTGAATTTGACAACACTGCGCTACTTCCCCGTTTGTTCATTAACTGGCCCCTCCCTTGCAAACTGGTCGTTTAAGACCGTAAGCACTTTAATGGTTAAGAAACGGTACCAAAATTCTCGCCGAAATTCAAGCTTTTTTTGGAAATTGTCTAAAGAAGTTAGAAATCGGCGCCGTAAGCGGGTATGGCGGCTCCCGTAATCTCCCCGCCCGCATCGGAAACCAGGAAGGCGGCGATGTCGGCAACGTGCCCGGTTTGAACCCACTTAGAGTGGTCTGTATCCGGGCTGGCCTTGCGGTTCGCTTCCGTATTCATGGTGCCGGGCAGGATGGTGTTCGCGGTGATGCCGGCGTCTTTGTTTTCGAGCGCGGCCGTGCGAATCAGCGCCACCAGAGCGGCCTTCGAGGTATTGTACGCGCTTAGATTCGGCGCCGGCTCGACGGCCTGGCGGCTGGAAACCGCCACGATGCGCCCCCGCCCGGCCTGCCGCATTGGCGGAATCACGACACGCAAAACGTTAAACGCCGCCCTCAGGTTCACGTTCATCATCAGGTCCCAGGTGTCGTCGTCAGTCTCGGGTATGGGCGAGCCGCCGGCGAATCCGCCCATCACGTGCACCAGTGCGTCGATCTTCCCGAAGCGGCTCATAGTGGCATCCACAAGCTGGCGCGCGGACTTGGCGACGGTCAGATCCGCCGGTATCGCGGCAAAACGGGGATTCGCGAAATCGGAATCCAGGATGCTCTTCGCAGATCCGGCCACGGTGGCGCCCGCCCCCAGAAACGCGCGGGTGACGGCAGTTCCCAGCCCGCCATTGGCGCCGGTGATCAGGACCACTCGATTGTCGAACTCATTCATGGCTTTGCTCCGCCCGGAATCGCGTACATCGCGGCGCCCCAAACCCGGCCGTTACCCGCTTCCTGCACGAAGGCAATCAGCCGCGATTCAGCCGGTGCATCTGCCGCGCGAATCGAAACCACCTTCTTAAACGTCTCATGGCCGCCGACGGTCCCAACCTGCTGGATCTTTCCCGCAATGGATACGTGGCGCAGCGTGCGGCCCCGATTCTCTCCGCGCAGAACATCTGAGGTCCCGCTGTTTGCGGCGTATGTTACGTAGACGTTGGCCTTGTGAGTCTTTCCCTCCGGAAGGGGATCCACCTCAAGCGTCACGGCCGCCTCGCCGGATGCCGCGGCGCGAATCCGCACGCCCACCTTGGGCTGTACCGCCGCCTGCCGGATGACCGCGCCGGCTTTTTGTGCGTCGCTGCCGTTGCACTCCGCGCTGCCGTCCACCACCATTTCGGGCGTATAGGGGCCGTCCAGGCCAAAGCGCCGCGTATAAGTCTCCTGCCGGCCGGTGAATGCGGCCGAGGAGAACGGATCCGTCCACCCGTCATGGTTCCAATAATCCACATGTTCGCTGAGCACGATGATTTGGGCCTCTGCGACGGGCTGGTCGCGGTCCAACTTTTCAAGCAGCGCATCGGCCGGCGGGCAACTCGAACAGCCCTCCGAAGTAAACAGCTCTACCAGCACTGGCTGGCGCTGATTCGTCAAATTGTCTCCCGCGCCTGCGGGTCTTGGCGCGGCCAGAATCGCCGCGGCCAAGGCGAGCCAGAACAGCTTTCCTCTCATGTGCACCTACCCCCCTATTCCGATTCTCGCGCAATCGGGACTAGGCGGCTATGCTGGGAACGGACGCCTTCAAATGGGCACTAAGCCAGCCATCGCCTCTTGTGGCGCTGGCTTCCACGGAGGCGAATCACATATAATCCGGCACCTGAATGCCCAGAATATCCAGCGTCCACTCCAGTTGCCGGCGGAAGAAGTCGGTCATCCAGAGCAGGAACACCTTCTTTTCCCGGTTCTCCTCGTGAATGATGGGATACAGATGATAGAAGTTGTTGAACGTTTGCGCGAGCTGAAACGCATACTTGGCCACGTGCGCCGGCTCTCCCGCGGTAACCGCGCGCTCCACCGCCGCATCCGCTTTCGACGCGGCCAGTAGCACTTGCCAGAAGTCTTCGCTCGCAAGCTGCCGGCCCAACGCGGCGGGCGTCAGTTCCGCCGCAAAATCGGGCAACCGCTCGCCCTTCTCTTCCAGCTTGCGCAGAATGTTCCGCGCCCGTACGGCGGCATATTGCACGTAAGGTCCGGTCTCGCCCTCGAAACTCAACGCCTCCTGAAAATCGAACGCGATCACCGAATTCCGCGTGTACTTCAGCAGGAAATAACGTAGCGCGCCAATGGCAATCTGCGAGGCGATGGCGCGCTGTGCCTCGGACGTAGCTTCGCCGTGGCGCGCCGCCACTTCGTCCAGCGCCTTGTCAATGAGCGTGTCGATCAGATCGTCCGCCTTCACGCCCAGGCCCTTGCGTCCCGAGACTTCGACGTACGGCCGCTTGCGGTCTTCTTCGGAAAGCGGGATGCCCAGTTCGGCGCAGCAGCGCGGCGACAGCGCCACCATCTCATACGAAAAGTGTACGGATTGCGCGGCTTGCTCCGGGTAGCCCAGCGCCTTGAGTCCCGCCACCACCACGTCTTGCAGATACGATTGCCGCACGTCGATGACATTGTAGACGCGCGTGGCGTGGCCGAAAGACGGCGTCCCGGCGGCGTCCGCTTGGGGCTTGTCCGTCGAGACCCACAACTCGCGGCCATCCGCGTAACGCATGAACGGGCGATAGTGGAAATCCTTGCCCAACAACCCGAATTTCCAGAGCTGATAGGCGATATCCTTGCCCACATACGTGACCGTGCCGTCGGAACGTACGATTACCTTGTTATCTTCCGAGCCGGAGTCGCCCGCGAATGCCGCGGCAGGCATCACCCAACATCCCGCGTTCTTGCCCTGGGTTTCCAGGTAGATAGCCTCGCGCTGCTTCAGGAGATCGAACGCCGACGCCCAGAACCGCAAGTGCAGAATCTCACTCTCGCGCGGCAGTACGTCGTACTCCACGCCGAGCCGCAGCATAGTGGCCAGATGCCGCTCGACAATCGCATCGGCCACGATATGGGCCAGTTCGGCCTGCGGGCCGCTGGCGGCTTCGATGGCGTGCAGCGTCTCGCTGCGCCACGCGCGCGATTCGGGCGCCTCGGTGTAGTAAGCCGACGTGCGCGCATATAAGTCCCAGCAGAGATAATCGAAGCGCACGCTGGGGTCCGCGATAAGCTGGCGGACCTCGGCGGGCGTCTTATGCTCCAGGTAATGAAAGCCGGCCACGACATCGGCCACCTGCACGCCAGTGTTATCGATGTAGTTCTGCACCTCCACACTCTGCCCGCGCGCGCGCATCATGCGCACGAACGTGTCGCCCAGCGTGGCGTTGCGCAGGTGCCCGATATGCGCCGCTTTATTGGGGTTGATGTTAGTATGTTCGACGATGATCTTGCCGCTGGCCGTAGCCGTGGCTGCGGCCGCTGGGGTAAGCAGCCCCTGCGCGTAACCGGTGCGATCGAAACGGATGTTGATGTATCCGCTGCCGGCTACCTCGAGCGCCGAGACACCCGGGATCGGACCCAGTTCGCCCGCTAGTTCGGCGGCGATCTTGCGCGGCGCCTGCTTCAATTGTTTGGCCAATTGGAAGGCGGCGGGCACGGCCAGTTCGCCGAATTCGCTTTGCTTGGGTTGCTCGACGGCCACCGCTAGATCGATGCCGTAGCGCGCCTGGATGTGGTCGTGGAAGGTGCGCTGAACCTGTTGTTCTACGGAGTGGAACATCTACGGAAGGAACTCCGGATCGAGGATCTGCTCGACCGTGAACGGGCATTCGGCGGGAAAGATATCGGACCGCAGTCCTGTTTCCGCCACTGTTCGCCGCACGGCTTTCGTGTAATTATCCCGCAACTCGTTGGCAACCATGCTTTTCAAACTGGGACTCTGCTTGAGGTCGTCCTCGATCTTTATCCGCTGGGTAGCAATCGCACTAATCCACGATCGCGAGCGCCTGGCAGGCTGCAACTGCCATTTTAGGAGGTGCTCTACCAGCACCTGCAGGCGATTGTTCAGCTCTTTCAGGTCCCGCTTGCCCATGTCTTCGATTTCTTCGGCGATATGCTCGATGTCGGCTTGGTTATAATGCCCCGCGCGCAACAATTCCCCGTTCACACGGGTCCACTCGAAGAAATCCTCGTCGTAGAGTCCGGCTGGATCCGCCGCGGTTTTATCAAGTTGTGATTGCATTCGGCCTCTTCATTGTACCCGCGGGCAGGAAGTCCGGACCGGGGAACTGCTCCACCGTGAACAGGCCCGTGGCGATTGCATGTTACTCCCCCATTATAGGGCCTTGGCGAATGACGATATAATCCGGTTTCATACTCTCAAAAGGAGCTTCCATTGCGAAAGAAGATTACCGTTGTAGGCGCCGGCAACGTGGGCGCCAACTGCGCCCTCCGCATTGCCGATAAGGAATTGGCGGATGTCGTGCTGGTGGATGTCATCGAAGGAGTCCCGCAAGGCAAGTCGCTCGACCTGCTGCAGTCCGGCCCCGTTCAAGGCTATGACGTCATGCTGACCGGTGCCAACGATTACGAGCCCACCGCGAATTCCGATATTGTGATCCTCACTGCCGGCTTCCCGCGCAAGCCCGGCATGAGCCGCGACGATCTGCTGCTGGCCAATTACGACGTAGTGCGCGCCGCCACCGAGCAGATTGTGAAATATTCGCCGAATTCCATCCTGATCGTGGTCACCAACCCGCTGGATGCCATGTGCCAGACGGCTTACATGGTTTCGAAGTTCAGCAAGAACCGCGTCATCGGGATGGCCGGCGTTCTGGACAGCGCCCGCTTCCGCACCTTCATTGCCCAGGAACTCAAGGTCTCAGTGGACAACGTAACGGCAGTGGTCATGGGCGGCCACGGCGACACCATGGTTCCGGTGGTTCGGTTGACGAACGTGGCTGGCATTCCGCTCACCGAGTTGATGGATCAGGCTACTATCGACCGCATCGTTGACCGCACCCGTAATGGCGGCGCCGAGATCGTAAAATATCTGAAGACCGGCAGCGCCTACTACGCGCCATCGGCCGCCGCCGTGGAGATGGCGGAATCGATCCTCAAAGACAAGAAGAAGGTGCTGCCTTGTGCCGCTTACCTGGAAGGTGAGTACGGGATTCACGGGTTGTTTGTGGGTGTGCCGGTGAAATTGGGCGCGCGCGGTATCGAGCATATCTTCCAGGTGAAGCTTCAGCCGGAAGAGGCGGGCATGCTGCAGAAAAGCGCGGCGGCTGTGCAGGAACTGGTGGATGTCATCCGCGCAAAGCATGGGTAGCGTTGTGGGGCGGGACTCCAGTCCTGCGGCCGGCGTCCACGCCGGCCTCCTGCTCGTACTGTGCCTGGCTTGCTGCCAAGCCGCCGTGCCCACTCCGGCATCGCACTTCGGCTACACTCCGGGTGACGACTACAAACTGGCCGACAGCACCGAGATCTACGCCTATTTCCAGAAGCTTGCCGCCGCCAGCGACCGCATCCGGCTGCAGGAATTCGGCCGTAGCTCGGAAGGCCGGCCCATGTACGTCGCGTTCATCTCAGCGCCGGAGAATCTGAAGAAACTGGACCGCTATCGCCAGATCTGCCAGCGGCTGGCGCTGGGTCAGGCCGCCGACGGCGAAGCGCGCGCGCTTGCCGAAGAAGGCCGCGCAGTAGTGTGGATCGACTCCGGCCTGCACGCCAGCGAAGTCGCGCCCGCGCAGCAGGCCCCGCTGCTGGCTTACAAGATGCTGACAGACGACAGCCCCGAAGTGGAGTCCGTCCGCCGCAACGTGATCCTGATGCAAGTGCCGGTAATCAATCCCGATGGCCTGGAGATGATCGCGCATTGGTACCGGAAGAACGTGGGCACACCTTATGAAACCGCACCCATGCCCTGGCTCTTCCAGAAGTACTCGGGCCACGATAACAATCGCGACTGGTTCATGCTTAACCTGGACGAGACCCGCAATGTGTCGCGTATGCTGTTCCGCGAGTGGTTCCCGCACATCGTCTATAACCAGCACCAGGCGCCGCCCTTCCCGGCGCGCATATTCGTGCCGCCTTACGCCGAACCGTTGAACCCCGACATTCCGGCGGCCGTCATGGAAGGCATCAACAAGCTGGGCGCGGCCATGCGGGAGCGCTTCGCGCGCGAGGGCAAGCCCGGTGTGCTGTCCTATTTCGGTTTTGACGCCTGGTGGAACGGCGGCCTGCGCTCCGCGCCCGCCTTCCATAATATGCACGGCATTTTGACCGAAACCGCCGGCTACGCTTACGCCACGCCCAAAACCTACCAATCCGCCGATTTTGCCGCCGCGTTCGCCAACGGCGCAGCCACGCGCGAGCCGTCGATCTTCTACGAGCGCCCGTGGATGGGCGGTAAATGGGGCTTGCGGGACGCCATCGATTACATCTTGACGGCGGACATGGCGCTCCTGACCGAGGCTGCGACCCGGCGCACGGATTACCTGCTGAAAAGCTATCAGATGGCGCGCCAGTCTATCGCCGCTGGCGCGGAAGGCAAGCCGTACGCCTACGCTATCGCGGAGAAGCAGTGGGACTGGCCCACCGCGTGGGACTTTCTGGAACGGCTCTCGCTGGCTGGCATCGAGGTGCGGCGGGCACGCGCCGAATTTCATGCGCATGGTAAGCAGTATGGCGCGGGCACGCTGGTGATTCCGGCTTCGCAACCGTTCCGCGCCTACTTGATCGACCTGCTGGAGCCGCAGCGCTATCCGAACCTTAAGGAGAAGCCCTACGACATTACCGGCTGGACACTCCCCATGCAGATGGGCGTGAGCGTGGACCGCATCGACGAGCATTTCGACGCGTCGCTCGACCCGCTGGGCGAGTTTCGCGCGCATGGGTCGGTGGCCGGCAAGGGCGCGGTGCTGCTGCTGGATCATCGCGAAAACGACGCGTTCCTGGCCACGGCATTTTTCATGGATCGCGAGGGCGCCGTGCGCTGGACGTCCGATGGCGCCATCGTGGTGGACAGCGCATATACCGAGAATGGCGCGCGCGCGGAGAATTTCGTGCGGCAGTTCAGCGTCAACGTGACGCTGGCAGAAACCGCGCCCGCCCCCGCCTACGAACTGCGGAGGCCGCGCTTGGGATTGTATCAGCCTTGGACCGCCAATGCCGACGAGGGCTGGACGGAGTGGCTGCTCGACCGCTATCGCGTGCCCTACACCCTGCTGCACAATGACGATTTTGGCAATGGCGAATTGCGCGCGCGATTCGACAGCGTGATCCTGGCTTCGCAATCGGCTGTGTCGATTTTGAACGGCTTACGCAGCGGCGAACTCTCGTCGCGCCGCGAAGGCGCGCCATCCGAAACAATCGTGCAGCGGCCCGAGTATACGGGTGGCATCGGTCCGGAAGGTATCGTGCAATTGCAGACGTTCGTGCGCGCAGGCGGCACTCTGATTGCGCTGGACACGGCCGCGGATCTGCCGCGCGAGTTCTTTCCTCTGCCGCTGCTGAATGTAGGCGGCGCACCATTTTCGTGCCCCGGATCGCTGGTGCGGATCGCAGTGGATACGTCGCAGCCCCTGGCCTTCGGCATGCCCAAGGATGCGATCGCATTTGTGACGGGCGGCGAGGCATTCGACGTCAATCTGGCGCCAGAGTACAATCGCGGCGAACGCGAGGTGCAGGTGGCCGCGCGCTTCGCCGCCAACGACCTCCTGGCCAGCGGCTATGTCAGCGGGGAGAAGGCTGTGCTTGGCAAGGCCGCGCTGGTCGACGCGCGTTACGGCGGCGGACACGTGGTGCTTTTTGCGTTCCGCCCGCAGTTCCGGGGGCAGCCGTTCGGCACATTCAAGTTTTTGTTGAATGCGGTGTATCTGGCGTCGGCTCGCGCGATGCGAGGGGAGATGGCTCATGGAGTGCACGTTTGGTGAGGTTATTCCATAGTCCGACTACCCGGCCCCACAGACCGACTGCCTGGAGGATTCCGACGCAAACTGCGACCACCACAACGATATTCAGAATGGCCTTGATTGCTCCTGCCATGGGGACATAAGTATTGATGAGCCACAAACCGATTCCCACAACGATAAGCGCCAGGACGATATTCAGGATGGTCCGGGCGTTTCCTGGAACGGTTATGTTACGGTTGATGAGCCACGCAATGGCTGCCACAGCGATCAGCGCCAGGACGATGTAGAGCAACGGCATTTCCGCACCTCGGAAGACGTACGTGCAATTGTGATGCCAACGGTCGCGATGATACCAACCTTGCTGGGAAACGGTGAATCGTGAGAACTTGCCTTGCCACGGAGGTCAGGTTCCGCCGTTTCGGGCCCGCGTCCCGGCCGCTCGTTATGAAAATCGTGCACGTGCCGGGCGCGGACTTTGTTGCGCCGTAACCAAAAGTGCCCGGAATGCCGGCGGCGATTCTGGTCTGGAAGCTCTGTGGACCCTGCTACGCCTCCGGAGGCAGAGACCCGCCGGCTCCGCGGCAAAATGGACTGGCGGGGCGACCTCAGCGCGATGATGAGCGACAGTTGATTCTGGTCGATTCCAATGTGTGGATCGACTACTTCAACGGAACGGTCACGGCGAAGACCGAGAAACTCGATGGTCTGCTTGGCCACGCACCTTTGGCCATCGGCGACCTGATCCTGACGGAGGCCCTGCAGGGCTTCGCCTCCGAACGGGACTTCAACGCAGCCAGGAAAATGCTGACCTCGTTGGATGTCGTGGAGTTGGGCGGGCAGGAAATCGCGATTCAAGCTGCGAATAATTTCCGGGCGCTGCGAAAGCTGGGCGTGACCGTTCGCAAGACCATCGAAACAGTGATTGGTACCAGATGCATCGAGAGCGGGTATGACTTACTGGCCGACGACAGGGATTTCGATCCGTTTGCCAAGCACCTCGGACTGCGGGTAGTGGTCTGATAAACATTGCAAGTGGCGCCGCCTTCAATAAGCCGGCCGCCCAGCTTAATGAGCCGAGCGCCCCCTCGGCTCTGGGAATGAGATACTGGGTGCGTAACGACGGTTTTGCGGTCAGGTCCCTACCGCCTGTATTTCTACAGCCATGAACCGAACGAGCCACCGCATGTCCACGTGGATCGCGACGATCAGTCGGCCAAGTTTTGGTTGGGGCCCATCGGATTAGCTCTGAACCTGGGGTTTAGTCTCGTGGAACTCCGTCGCATACAACGGGTGCTCAAGGAGAATGAGGCCATCCTGCTGGAGAAATGGAATGCACGATTCGGAAATTAAGCCGGGAGAACGGGTGAAAGACGTTCACTTCATGGAGGACACCATGGCGGTCGACCTCATCGACGGCCGCACTATTGTTGTACCCTTAGTCTGGTACCCAAGGCTCCTCGACGCCACCCCTGAACAGCGTCGAAATTGGAAAGTCGGCGGCGCTGGCTATGGCATTCACTGGCCGGATGTCGACGAAGATCTAAGCACGGCGGGACTCCTGCGCGGGGCGCCCGCGGCGCCGGAACCCTTACGGACTCGCGGCTAGGTCTGAACGCGCTTTTATCTGGTGTGGGCGCGATGATCTGAGGAGCTTAGCTCTCTCTCCGCCCGTGGGACCTCTCGAACTAAGCGGGCGCAATGAATGGTTCACCTTTTGTTGCTCCACCGGAAGGTCATTAACTGATTCTTGGAATGCCATGAACCCGGGTCGTTGGCGAATCTTGTCCGGCGTGGCATCCCAGAATTTCAGCATCGTTTGGCTGTAGTATTCTTTAATCTTGTTCGCGGGACCAGCGGGATTCTCAGGCGGCACTTGAACCCATGCGCGGAAACGCACTCTTCGTGTCCACGGACGGCAATGCAGTGATAGTGTATCTTAATCGCGCTCATGGGTCCAGGGCCCGCAGCATGTTCTTCGGCAGACATCGCACCACATCCACCAAATCCCCAAACACGCCATAAGCCGTCTGCTCCACGCCCGGTGAAATCGAGACCATCCCGATGGTCCCCATCAAATCCGTGTGCAACAGCAGCACATTCGACGTACCCCCCACGCACGCCAGCACGTCGGCCTTGTCCAGCACCTCGGCGCGCACACGCAGAGTGATGCCTCCCGCGCCGCGGCGGGCACGGCTGATCAAACGCACGGTCTTGCCCGCGCGCGTCAGTTCCGCCATACGTTCGGGCGTCAGCCGCGCGATGCCGCGCGTCGAAACGGCCTGCGGCGTAGTGCGCGCATCCATCAGCACGTTGGCCAGCGCGGCCGTCTTGGCGGCCGAGTCCCAGCCCTCCACGTCGAAACTCGCATCCGCTTCTGTCACACCCAGGCTGCGCGCCAGCGCCAGGCCGTCCTCGAACGAACCGCCCTGCTCCATGGTTTCGATTACTATTTTCGAGGTGGAATTGAGCGCGCCCGTGAAACCCAACACCGTGACGCCCGGCAGGTTGTGGCGCACCAGGTTGAAGACCGGCGCGCCATCCATCACGGTGGACTCGAAGCGGAACTCGACGCCCTGGCGGGCGGCCACATCGCGCAGATCCGCGTAGGCGTGCGCGATGGGACCTTTGTTCGCCGTCACCACGTGCATGCGCCGCGCAAATGCGGCCCTGATGTGCGAGATGGCCGGTTCGCCTGTGGCCGGATTCAGCGTGGTCAGTTCCACTGCGATGTCCGGCTGCGCGGCGTCCAGAAAATCATCGATGGACGCCGCCGCAGGGCCGAAAACCGGATCGAGCGGCACGCCGCGCGCCGCTACTATAGTGCCGTGACGTGCGGTGTGAATGCCGGTGATGCGGAATGGAAACATCGCGTGCTGCCGCCGCAGCAGCCGCGCTAGCGCGCGCGCCACATTGCCGTAGCCGATCAGCGCCAGGCGGGTCACTTCTTGGCTGCGTCCCGCGTGGCCTGCAGGATGGCCGTCAAGCCTTCGCGTTCGATCGTGTGGGTGGACGAGACGAAGAACATGCCGATGATGGGCGGCAGGCCGCGCGTGAGGGAAGTGGTTTCGCACTCCAGGTAGACGCCGCCGTCGCGCTGTTCAAGGCGCCAATAGCCGTTCAGCCGCCACAGATAGCCACTGCCATGCCCGGGCTGCAGTTCGTGCTGCTTGGGCTTGCCATAGTCTTCGATTTCCGTGACCCGCGTCGTGCGCGTCTGGCAAACCCAGCGCGTGGCATCCACTTGCTGGTAGTGCGCGTCAAATTCGGTGCGGAACACTCCATTGACGGGGCCGCTCTTCAAAACCCGCAGCCGGTAGTATTTGAAGTCGTTGCCGTTGTGCGCGATGAGTTTCGACTCCGGCACTTCCTTGTATATGTTCTTGTGACGATCGTAATCCTGAAGCACCGCCAGCGTCTTTTCCAGCGTGGCGCCCGGGATGAAGATCGCGCCGATCCAGTCGTGAATCGATGCCCCGGGCACGAAGGTGTCGCCATCGCCTTTCGCGGGTTCCACGACGGCCTGCCCCTGCTTCACCAGGCGCAGGCGCTGCGGCGAGGCGTCCGCCCACAAAAACGGCTTGGCGGCGGCCAGGCGCGCTTCCGTATCGTGAGTGTAGCGATCGTAAGCCTGAACAGCCTCGGGCTTCAGATCTGCCGCGACGCATGCCCCGACGCATGACGACGCGGCGAGCAGGAAAGCCAAGGTGCGGGTCACACCGAATTGTAGCAGGGCGCGCGAAGCCGGTTCATCCAATAAGCCCACGCTACCACCAACGAGAAAAAGATCAGGCTGGTGACCGCCATCGCGCGGACGCTGGGCGGGGGCGGTCCGGCGATGTTGCTGTGCCACGCCAACGTCAGGATAACGATGCCGATCCAAAACGCGTACACGCCCCTCCGGCTCTTCGCGCGTGTGGCGCGTACGTAAAGAACGATCGCGAACAGCCACATCCCGCCTTCCACGACGACGGTAGCTGCGACGGAATTCCAGAGTCCCAATCCGAACCACCGATGGACTCCCGGCGCCAGCGCCATATCCGCGTTATGGGCCACGAAATCCAGCAGCCAGTGACTCATTACGGCGGCGAAAAGCATCCACGCCCCCCGCGCGTAGTGCCGCGCGAAGAAGTAAGCTGTGGCAAACAGTGCGCCCCATGCTGCGTCCATCAACAGGCTGTGGCTGAAGGCGATGTCCGAAGCGCCGAAATAGTTCACGGCGCCGCGGCCCGGCTTGAGCTCGACGCGCTCGATGCCCGCCAGCAGGAAGATGCACCACAGCAGATCGGGCAGCAGCGCTGCCAGCACCGTGGTCCCCAGCGACACGCGCGGCGTGATGCGCTTGGCGGCCAGTCCTACCGCGATGTGTCCTACGAGCATCCCGTCCGCCCGAACCACAATTCTCGCGGCATCCCGGCCGGCCGCATCATCCGTAAATCCGGCAGCGTGTGTGCCCGGACCGCGGGGTCGCTGGTGGTTTTGGCAAACCACTCGGCGGCGGCGCCGGCCAGCAGGCCGGCCAGTTCCGCGCCGCGGCGCTCCGTGCTCACTCTGGCGAAAGCCTCCGACATCTCCACGGCAAACGCGGCTCTGAAATCGTATGGGTACAGCTTGAGTAACATCCGGTAAGCCCGTTTCACTGCATGGCTCCTTCAGTGCGCGGCGCGCAGCCGTGCGCCGACCACTCGCGTTAATTGTTTCATCCGGCCCATTTCCAATTGCAGTTGGGTGTGCCCTGCCGCCGTCAGCCGGTAAGCTTGCTTCTCGCGCGATGTGTCTTCCTGTTCGAAGCGCTCGATCCAGCCATCCTCCAGCAGCCTGCGCAACGCGCCATACAGCGTGCCGGTGCTCAGCCGCACCCGGCCGCCGCTGAGCGCCTCGATATCCTTCATCAGGGCGTATCCGTGGCGGGGCGTGTCGGCCAGGCTGGTGAGGATCATCAGAACGGGCTCGCTAATAGATCGCAACGCGTCATGTCGCATAACGGCATATTATCACAGTGGGGCGGGCCTCCAGGCCTGCGCGGGTCTCCGGAACCCGCTCCTAAACACCGGCTGCTAACCGGACGCGCCCAGCGTTCGTCCAAGGCATATGCCCGGAATCGCGGAATTACGCCAGGACTTCGTCTACGGCGCTCGCCTGCTGGCCAAAAGTCCCGGTTTTACCACGGTTGCGGTGCTCTCGCTGGCGCTCGGGATCGGGGCCAATACCGCCATCTTCAGCTTGATCGACACCGTGCTGCTCAAGCTGCTGCCCGTGAAAGACCCGCAACAACTGGTCGCCCTCACCGATCCCACCTCCTCGGGCGTGAGCATCGGCACCTCCACGGGCGAGCGCGATATCCTCTCGACTCGCGAATTTGAAGCCTTGCGCGACCGCACGCAGTCTTTTTCCGGCATGCTCGCCACGCAGAGCCAAATGGGCCGGAACAACGCCAGCATCGACGGCAAAGCGGGCGAAGAACTGCGCACCCGGCTCGTCAGCGGCGGCTATTTCACCGTGCTGGGCGCCACAACCGCCATCGGACGCGCGTTCACGGCTGCGGACGAGCGCGGCCCCGGCAGTGCTCCCTACGCCGTCATCAGCTATGAATTCTGGCAGCGCCGCTTCGGGGGCTCGCCCTCCGTGCTCGATTCGCATGTCCGCATCGCCAAAGCCGACTTGACCATCATCGGCGTGGCGCAGCCCCATTTTCTTGGCGAAAACGTAGGCGAAGCGCCCGATCTGTGGATTCCGCTCGACATGCAGCCGCAGGTCATGCCCGGCCGCACATGGCTGGAAGACGATCCCGCGCACATCGCGGAGAAGGTCATGTGGCTGCACGTGATCGGCCGCTTGAAACCCGGCGTGTCCCGCAAGCAGGCGCAGGCCAACGTGGATGTCGTCTTCAAGCAGGTGGTAGCCGAGGAAT
This sequence comes from Bryobacteraceae bacterium, assembly GCA_035511215.1. GTDB lineage: Bacteria > Acidobacteriota > Terriglobia > Bryobacterales > Bryobacteraceae > Bog-159. The sequence goes on from DATKFU010000290.1 coordinate 54,242, forward strand.
TCTCGAAACTCAGCCAGAGTCAGCCGGATATCCTGAAGCAGAACCTGGTGCTCCACGATGCCGGCGCCGGCGTCTCCAGCCTGCGCGGCAATATGGCCGACCCGCTATATGTGCTGATGGCCGTGGTCGCGCTGGTGCTGGTTATAGCCTGCGCCAATGTCGCGAACCTGCTGCTGGCGCGCGCCACCGCGCGGCAAAAGGAAATGGGCGTGCGCCTGGCGCTGGGCGCGGGCCGGGCGCGCATCATCCGGCAGTTTCTCACCGAAAGCCTGATGCTCTCTGTGGCTGGCGGGTTGCTCGGCAGCCTGCTGGCGGTGTACGGCGTGCAGTTGCTCGTTGCTTTGGTTGGAGACCGCCCCGGTTCGGTGGCGCTGGATGCACGGCCGGATCTGCGCGTCCTCTTTTTCACCATCGGGGTCTCGCTGCTCACTGGCCTGGTCTTCGGTCTCGCGCCGGCGTGGCGCTCCGCGCGGGTCAACGTCAGCAGCACGCTGAAAGAGACTGGCCGCGGCATGACCGGCAGCAGCGCCAAAATCGGCGCTGGAAAAATCCTGGCGATTGGACAGATCGCATTGTCCGTGATGCTGTTGATCGGCGCGGGATGGTTCATCCGCACGCTGCGCAACCTGGAAAACGTCGATCTGGGCTACCCGCGGGATAGGCTGGCGATGGTTCGCGTCGACTTCCTTTCGGGCGGCTACTCGGGTAAGCGGCTGCCCATAGCTTATAACGAGGTGCGCGACCGGCTGGCGCGAATCCCAGGGGTGCTCGGCGTGACGTATTCGGAGAACGGTCTTTTCAGCGGCACCGAGTCCGGCGACCGTATTAGTGTGGAAGGCTACAAAGCGCAAAAGAAACAGGACCTCAGCGCGCGTTTCGACCAAGCCGGGCCGGGATATTTTGCGACCGTGGGCATCCCCATCCTGCTGGGCCGCGATATCGGGCCGCAGGATATGGAGTCGGCGGAATCCGTCTGCGTGGTGAACGAAGCTTTTGCTAAATTCTATTTCGGCACGCAAAACCCGATTGGAAAGCACGTGACCGACGAGTTCCCGGACACGCGCAAAACGTTCACGATCGTGGGAGTGGCGCGCGACGCGCGGGACCACAGCCTGCGGCGGGAAATCTTTCGCCGCTTCTATCTTTCCGCGCTGCAGCCGTTGGGCGGCTTCGCGCCGTCCATGAATTACGAGATCCGGACCTTTGGCGAGCCGGACGCCGTGATCCAGGCGGTGCGCAAAGCAATTCTGGCCTACGACCCGGCCATACCGATCGGCAGGGCACAACCTTTCGTGGCGATGCTCGACGATAATATGCGGCAGGAGCGCATCATCGCACAACTGTCCACGGTCTTCGGCGGCGTGGCCCTGCTGTTGGCCGCGATCGGCCTGTACGGCGTCCTGTCCTACGCGGTGGCGCAACGCACCAATGAGATCGGCATTCGCATGGCGTTGGGAGCGGAGCGGGGCACGGTGGTCCGGATGGTGCTGCGCGAAGTGGCGGTGTTGATCGCCATTGGACTGGCGACCGGCGTTCCCGCCAGCCTGGCCTGTGCGCGGCTCATCGAAAGCAAGCTGTTTGGCCTGAAGCCCGCCGACCCCGTAACGCTGGCGGCAGCGGTCGGAATCATGATCGCAGTCGCCATCGCTTCGGGCTATCTGCCTGCGCGCAGGGCTTCGCGGGTGGATCCGCTCATCGCGCTTCGGTATGAGTAGGAGTGGGCTTGCCTCAGGGCACGGTTTCGCGTAACCTGAAGGCGATGGAGATCCAGTTTACTCCCGAGCAGGAAGCGCGGCTTTCGAGCCTTGCCGCCAAGGAGGGCACGAACCTTGCGCGCCTGGTAAAGCAGGCCGCATTGTACCTGATTCTGAGAGACGACGTTTTCCGCGCGACCGTGCGAGAGGGCATCGCACAGGCCGACCGCGGCGAGTTCATTGAGGAAACAGAGATGGACTCCCGGTTCGAGCGGATGGTGAGCCTATAAAATGCGCATCCGCTGGACGCCTCTCGCCGCCGCGGACTTGCAGCACATTAGCAATTTCCTGAACGACCACCATCCCGCCAAACGTATGGACCATGAACATACTGTATGACCGCATTCGTTCCCTGAAGGAATCGCCGCACTGTGGCCGCCCAGGCCAGGACGGTACCCGAGAGGTTTGGTTTGTTGGGATTCCAGTCATTCCCTATGTCCCGGTGTACCGCGTGAAGGAGCAGAGCATCGAAGTGATTACGCATTTATGGCGCCGGCCAGCGCGTCTGATTACGCAGGCGTCCCCACCAAAAAACACCGGCCGCTCTCTGACTGCGCGCCGCGCGTCGAGGGTGGATCGGCTCATCGCGCTGCGGTATGAGTAGGCAGTGCGAGTGTTACCTTCTCGCCACGTTGCCGGCGCCCGATTGAACACAGCGCGGAAATCGCGGCCCCGGACAGTGGCTCCAGATCGTGCAGCCGATTCGTTCGCCCACAAAGAATTCGGGATGTTCTGATCGACAGTGATGAGAATATCGAAGCCGCATCAACCGCGCGCCAGCAACAGTTGCTTGGCTTCTTCCAGCGCTTCCAACGCCAGGGCGCGGGGAACCGTCGGGAATCCGTCCAGGAAATCTTCCAGTGTGTCGCCCCCCTCCAGGTAGTCGAACAGAGTCTGCATCGGCACGCGGGTCCCCCGGAACACGGGAACACCTTGCATCGTCTCGGGATCTCTTGTGATCGCTTGCGCCACGTCTTCATTGTCTCTCATACGGCCGCACGCACGTGCAAGCGCCGCTGCCGCGCTAAAACCACCGGCTCATAATCACCTTCTGCTCCGTGTAAAACGCCACTGCATCCCTCCCGTGCGCGTGCAAGTCGCCATAGAACGAGTTCTTCCAGCCGCAGAACGGGAAGAAGGCCATCGGCGCCGCGACGCCCACGTTCACTCCCACCATCCCCACCTCAATGCGTGACGCGTATTCGCGCGCACTCTTGCCATCCGACGTGAAGATCGAAGTGGTGTTGCCGAACGCCGAGCTGTTCACCAGCGCGACGGCCTCATCCAGATCCTTTACGTGAATCACACTGAGCACAGGCCCGAAAATCTCCTCGCGCGCAATAGTCATGCCCGGCGCTACGCCGTCGAAAACGGTCGGCCCTATGAAATAGCCGCCGTCACCGCCGGCGCTATCGCCGCGCATGCGTTCGCGCCCATCCACCAGGAGCTGTGCGCCTTCCGCTACGCCCTTCTCGATATAGCCGAGCACGCGCGCGCGATGTTCCGCCGTCACCAGCGGGCCCATTTCGGTGCCCGGAGCGGCCCCGTCGCCGATGCGCAGATCGCGCACTTTCCGTAACAGGGCATTCAGCAACGGACGCGAATCGCCCACCGCGACCAGCACGCTGCCCGCCAGACAGCGCTCGCCGGCCGCACCGAAGGCGGAACCCATGATGGCTTCGACGCTCTTCTCCACGTTGGCGTCCGGCATAACCACCAGGTGGTTCTTGGCGCCCCCCAAAGCCTGCACGCGCTTGCCGTGCGCCGCGGCGGTCTGGTAGACATATTGCGCTACCGGGCTCGAACCGACAAACGAAATCGCGCGCACCAGCGGATGCGCCAGCAAAGCGTCCACCGCTTCGCGCGACCCGTGCAGCAGGTTGTAGACCCCCGCCGGAAGCCCGGCATCGTGCAGCAGCTCGGCGGTACGCGTGGGGGTCAGCGGCACCTTCTCCGACGGCTTCAGGATGAACGCGTTGCCGCAGGCAATGGCGAACGGAAACATCCACATCGGCACCATGGCCGGAAAGTTGAACGGCGTGATGCCCGCGCACACCCCCAAAGGCTGGCGAATGGTCTGGCAATCGATTCCCTGCGAGACATTTTCGAGCGACTGCCCCATCATCAGGCTGGGCATCCCGCAGGCTACTTCCACCATTTGTATCGCGCGCCGCACACTCCCGGCGGCGTCGTCGACCGTTTTGCCGTTCTCCGCCGAAAGGATGCGGGCGATCTCGCCAGCGTGCTTCTCCAGCAGATCCTTGTAGCGATAAAATACCTGCACGCGTTCGACGACCGGCACTTCCCGCCACTTCAGGAAAGCCGCGTGGGCGGCGCGGGCGGCGCGGTCCACATCGTCCGCGTCGGCGTAGGGAACCTGCGCGATCACGCGTCCCGTGGCCGGATTCACGATCGGATGCAAAGCGCGCCCCGGCGCGTCTTCCCAGCTTCCGTTCGTATAGAACCTGACCGTGCGAACTGCGGTTTCAGTGGCGATCATGTGATGTTCTCCCTGCTCCTCGGATCAACGAGCGCCGCTGGCAAACCTGGCGGCCGGCGCCACTCGCGAGGGTTGATCCTACTGCGCACTCACCATAAACGGCATGATGCGCAACAGCCCGCGGCCGGCCCACAATTCCGGCGGCCAATTCCTGACCAGGCGCCGCCAGCGCGAATCGATCATGCTGTCCTGCGCACGGCCGAACAATAAGTCCAGAATGCTACGCCGCGCCGGATACATAATCATGGTGACATTCTCGGAAGCCGGTATTTTGGCCTTCTGCTTCACCAATTCGAGAGCCCGGTCGATGCCGCCCAATTCGTCCACCAGGCCGCGCTCTTTCGCCTGATCGCCCAGCCACACGCGGCCCTGCGCCAGCGCATCGATCTGGTCGAATGGCCGGTGCCGCGCCTGCGCTACTTTGGCGACGAAGTCGTGATAGTTGGCGTCGATGCCATCCTTCAACTTGGCCAATTCCTCGGGGGAGAGATCGCGGTAGTCCGAATCGATGGCCGCAAATTTCCCGCGCGCGAGCATGTCCTTCGTGACGCCCAACTTATCGTACAGCCCGTGCAGATTGGGCTTGCCGAACACCACTCCGATGGAACCGGTGAGGGTGCCCGGGTAAGCCACGATGGGATCGCCGGTCATTGCCATGTAGTAGCCGCCGGAAGCCGCCGCATCGGACATCGAGATCACCACGGGTTTCTTCTTGCTCAACAGGTTCATTTCGCGCCAGATCTCGTCGGAAGCCACCGCGTCGCCTCCCGGAGAATCGATGCGCACCACTACGCCATCCACGCTCGAATCCCCTCCAATGCGCCGCAGCAGCTTGATGAACCCCGTAGCCCGAATGCCTTCGTCGGAAGTGCCGTCGTCGTCGGACGAGCCGCGCGTGATGGTGCCGTCCCCTACCAGCATGGCGATATGATGGCGGCCCTCCAGACCCAGCGAATCGGGTGGAACCTTTTGATACGCGCCAGTCGAGAGCTTGTGCAGTTCGCCGGAACCCACTTTCTGCTGCAAGTCGGCGAACATCTGGTCCTCGTAGCGCAACTGGTCTACCAGGCCGTCCTGAAGCGCGTCATTGGCCAGGAACGGTCCCCGATCGATCAGTGCAGTAACGGCATCCGGGGTTTTCTTGCGGCTCTCCGCGATATGGCCGACCAGGGTGCCGTAGAGGTCGTCTACCACCGACGTCATCACCTCGCGGGTCTCCGGGCTCATGGACGTGCGCGTGAACATGTCCCCGAAGTCCTTGTACTTGCCATCGTGCTCCACCTGCACGTCCACGCCGATTTTATCCAGCGTATTCTTGAAGTACATCAGTTCGACGCGCATGCCCTTCACGTTAAGCCAGTCCGTGGGACCCAGATAGATGCGGTCGGCGGCCGAAGCCAGATAATATTCGCGCGCGCCGGGGGTCTTCAGAAACGCAAACAGCGGCTTGCCGGATTTCTTGAACCCCACCAGATCGGCGCGGAATTCTTCCAGCTTGCCCCATCCCACGCTAAGCGAATCGGGCTCCAGCACCACCGCTTTGACGCGCGCATCGACGGCGGCTTTGCGCAGCATCATCCAGACGCTCGTGACCGTCGCGGCCGGGCGGTCCGCCAGCGCGCCAAAGGGGACTTCCACCGGCGGACTCTCCGGTATGTCGCCCGAGAGGTGGAGATGCAGCACCGAGTTTTGCGCTACGGAGGGCGCGCTCTCACGGAAACTACGCGCCAGTGCGAAGAAGATCAGAAACAGGCCGGCCACGCACAGGACTACGCCGGTAATCAGGCCGAACAGAAACTTCGCCATGCTACTTCCGACAGTAGCACAGCGAGGTTAAGCCGCTATTTGCCATCGTTAGGAGCCGGTATCGGATAATACCCTTCGCGCGTTTGGACAGTCAGGTTCTTCTTGTCGACCGTCAGACTGATGGCGCGGTAGCCTGTCTGGGACGCGGTCTGATCCGAGGTGTAGCCGAGGCTATACTGGTCGCGGAGTTCTTCCTCAATCCGCGTGTAGATGTTATCGATCGTCTGCTTGTGAGAGACTTCGAAGTAGGTCCCGCCGGTTTCCTTCGAGATGCGCTTGAGTATTTTCTTGCCGTCGGGCCGCTCTTCCTGCGGATATCTGCCGCCGCCGCGTCCCATACCGCCGCCGCGCCCCATACCGCGTCCCAAACCCTGGAATCCCTCGTTCGAGGAGAAGTAGATGGAGTAAACCAAAGTGTCGGAACGCTGGGCGGCTTCGATGGCTTCCGTGATCGAGACCTTGCTGCCCCGGTCGACGCCATCGGAGAGAACGAAGACCGCTTTGCGGCCCTTCTGCTTTTTCATCAGGTCGTCGCCGGATGCCAGGTAAACGGCGTCGTAGAGCAACGTGCCGCTGCTGTGCCGCCCGCCTCCGCCACCCCTCCCGCCTCCACCGCCGGGATAGCCGCCTCCACCGCCTCCGCCACCCCCGCCGCCTTGCTGCTGTGAGTCGTCCTGGTTCACTTCGAGCTCGTGCAGCGCCTTGTTCAACTTCTGGCGCGACTGAGTGAGGTCCTGCAGCAGTTCCACCTGGTGATCGAAATGCAGCACGAAGGCCTGGTCTTTGCCCTCGCGCAGTACGTGCTCCAGGAAGGTGTAGCTGGCGGAACGCTCCGCATCGATCACGCTGCGCTGGCTGCGGCTGGTATCCACCAGCAGACCCAGGGTCAACGGCAGATCCGTCTCGCGGGAGAAATAGCGGATGACCTGCGGTCGTCCGTCTTCCTGCAGGACGAAATCTTCTTTGTTGAGGTTGGAGACGATATGGCTATCCTTATCGCGCACGGTCGCATACAGATTGACCAGATTGACGTTCGCGGTGAAGGTGGAGCTCTGCTGCTTGGACGAAGTGTCGGGCGGCTGGGACGGCGGAGGGGTGGGCGGGGGTGTCGCCGGGGTGTTTTGTTGAGCGATCAGTACCTTCGCCGCCGGAAACAGCGGCAGCAGGGCGACCAGACGGCGCCTGGAAATCGGGATTGGCATGGCATTGGTTATCGATGCGCCCACCTCATGGTAGGTTACACTCGCAGCCTAAGCTCCCGACAGGATCAGCTCAAACCGGCGGTTCACTTCGCGCAAATAGGACTCCCCGCCGCCTTCCAGTTCCACTGTCGCGGTGCCGTGGTAACCGATTTCGCCCAGCGCCTTGTGTACCTCGATCCAGTCGATGTCGCCTTCGCGCAAGGGTACGAATTCCGCCTGCATCTTCCGGAAGCGGAAATCCTTGATGTGCAGCTTCACGATGCGCTTTCCTACCGTGCGTATCCAATCCTGCGGATAGCCGGTGAGCACCACGTTGCCCACATCGAAATACGACCGCACCCAGGGGCTCTGGAAGTCGTCGATATACTTGGCATATTCGAGCGGGCTGAGCAGAAACTTGTTCCAGACTTCCTCCACCGCGATAATGACCTTTAACTCCTCCGCCATGGGGATCAGCTTGCGGATCTGCTCTTGCGAGCGTGTCCAGGCATCCTGGTAGCTGGTCTGCGGATTGACCACGGCGGGCACCAGAAGCACCGTCTCCGCACCCCAGAAATGCGCGTTGCGCAGGCTGGTTTCGATTCCTTTGACGCTCTCTGCGACCACTGCCGCGTCCGCCGAAGACAGCGGATACTTCCAGTGCGCCATGTTCATCACGGAATGAATGGGCAGCCTGGTGGATTCCGACGCTTTCCTGATTTCATCCGCCGTGCTCTGGTCGGGCGTGGTTGGGCACTCGGTGGCTTCGAAGCCCGTGTCCCGGGCCAGTTTGAAGCGATCGGCAATGCTCAGCGATTTGGGCAGCATCTCAAAGAGCACGGCCTTGCGGATAGGCAGACGGCTGCCGGCTGGAGCAGCGGACGCCCAGGCCGGCAGCGCCGCGACGGCCATAAAATCTCTTCTGGTCATGCGAATGTCACTCCGATCTGGGCGGCTACTTTCTGGATGTAGCGCTTACCCTCTTCATATTCCTCGGCCGTTTTCAGGTGCTCCAGCATCAGCGGCGTTTCCACCGGCAACAGCGATAGCTCGTTCAAGTAGGTCCGGTAATCGATTTCGCCGCGGCCCGGAATCACTTCCTGGAAATGTACGTTCAGCTCCACAATCCAAGCCAGATCTTTGGCATGGCAGGAAACAATCCACGGACCCAGCTTGCGGAAGCAATCGGCGATCACTTCGCTGTTGCGATAGAAGCGCTCCGGCGAATTGATCACGTTGCAGACGTCCAGATGCACGCCGAAGGCCGGGCGGTCCACCGCCTTGATCAGCTTCAGGTAGGAATCCGGGCCGTCGGGCACCGACCAGCCCATGGCTTCAATGGTGAACTTACTCCGCTTCGGTTGGATCTCGTCGATCACATGCCGGCAGTTATCCACCGTCGCGTCGAAAAACTGCTGCGAAAGGTTCTTCGGATTGGGTCCGTACCAGACGGTGGCGTTGTAAGAGCCTGCGATATCTACGCAGCAGCGCGCGCCGGCGGACTCGGCGAGGGCCATGCGCTCCACCACGTATTGCAGGTTCGCACGGCGCTTTTCGGTATCCGGGTCCAGCATATTCACCCACGCGCCCACTTCGGCGATCGTCACATTTTCGGCGGCGAAGGACTTTTCGATGGCGCGCACGCGGACGGTGTCCTCGGCTTTGGCCTGCGGGCAGTAGGCGGCGCTGTAACCCAGGCGGCGATGCTCGCGCGCCAGTTCGGCTGGGTCTTCGCTCTTCAGGAATATCGGCCCGCCCAGGCGGACTGCGCGGCGGCCGCTGCCCCCCAGAGAGCCGGCCAAAGCGGCGGCGCCCGCGGCTGCCAGAAACGACCGGCGATCGGTTCGCATCATCCCGATTCTATCGCTTTGTGTTCCCGTAAGGGTGCTGCCAACGGCGCGCGTGCTCTGCGCGACAATAGTTCCAGTGATGACCCCGATCGAGGTTCCCGAGGATCTTTCCGGCCTCGACGAGGCCATTGCGCAAGTCCCCAACAATCCCGCCGTTTTCATGCTTTGGCCGCGCGAAGGCGATCCCTACCTCGCCAAGACCGCGCTGTTGCGGCGCCGCTTGCTACGCCTGCTCAAGGAGCGTGAGAAGCCATCGCGTTTGCTGAACCTCCGTCACACTGTGCGGCGCATTGAGTACAGCCTCACCGGCTCGGCCTTCGAATCCGCCATCCTGATGTACGAGCTTGCCCGCCGCCATTTTCCAAAAGCCTACCTCGACCTGCTGAAGCTGCGCATGCCCACTTATGTCAAGCTCGTGCTCACCAACGAGTTTCCGCGCAGCCAACTCACCACCCATCTGGGACGCGCCCCCGCGCTCTATTGCGGCCCGTTCCGCAGCCGCGTTTCAGCCGAGAAGTTCGAATCGCAATTCCTGGACCTGTTTCAGATGCGGCGCTGCCAGGACGACCTGGCGCCCTCTCCCGAGCACCCCGGCTGCATCTACGGCGAGATGGGCATGTGCCTGCGCCCCTGCCAGCAGGTGGTGGGGCGCGACGAGTACCTGCACGAAGTCGGCCGTGTGGCGGACTTCCTGAAGACCGGCGGGCACTCACTGCTCGACACCATCGGACGCGCGCGCGACCGGTACAGCGAAGAGATGATGTTTGAAGAAGCCGGCCGGCAGCACAAGCGCTTCGAAAAGGTCCAGGAAGTCCTGAAGTTGCAGGATGAACTGGCGCGCGATATTGGCAGACTGCATGGCGTTGCGATCACGTCCTCCGCCGCGCCCAATGCCGTGGAACTTTGGATCGTGCGCGAGGGGTACTGGCAAGTGCCGCGGCGTCTCAGCTTCGAAATCGAGGACGGCAAGCCCGTTTCGCTCGATGGCAAGCTGCGGGACGTCTTCGCCACGCTGCCCGTCCGCCAACTCCCCATGCGCGCGCGCCAGGAGTACCTGGCCTTACTCGCGCGCTGGTACCATTCGAGCTGGCGGGAAGGCGAATGGCTGCCCATTGACTCCTTCGAAGCCCTGCCTTACCGCAAGCTGGTGCACGCTATTTCGCGCGTGGCGCGGACTTAGCACGGCCGGTTCAGACCGCCTACTTCTTTACTGCTCCTGCGTGATGTGCGCGCGCCGATTCTTCTGCCAGCACTCTTCATCGTGCTCGCTGCAAACCTGCTTCTCTTTGCCGTAGCTGATGGTCTTGAGTTGCGAGTCGGGAACGCCCAGCGACGCCAGATACTCCTTGGCTTGACTGGCGCGCTTATCGCCCAGCGCCAGATTGTACTCTTCAGACCCGCGCTCATCGCAATAGCCTTGCACGGTAAGTTTGTAATCGGGGTACTGTTTCAGGATCTCGCCCAGAGTCTTGGCGTCGGCGACCAGCGCGGCCTGCGCGTCCGGCCGAATATTGTGCTTGTTGTAATCGAAGTAGGCGTCCTGAATGCGATTCAGCAACTCCTGTATCTGGTTCCTGGTGGCCTGGTCCGGCATGCGTGATGCGCTCTGTATCAGAATGCTGACGCTCGCGGTGGCGGACGCGGTCCCGCCTGGCCCGGTGGCGGTCAAGGTGTAGCGGGTGTCGGCGCTGGGAAAAACCGCCCGGCTTCCGGACTCCTGGACCGAACCCAACGCAGGCGAGATTTGCACATTGTTAGCGTGTTCCACAGCCCAGCGAAGGGTCGTCTGGCCGCCTTTGTCAATGGATCCCGGCGACGCGGCAAACAGCGCGATCACTGGTTTCTCCGAGGCTGGCGCGGCGGCTTGCTGTACTGCGGGTGGGGGCGTGGCCGGTTTCACGGCGACCTTCTTGGCGCAGCCGGCCGCGATCAGGCAGACGGCGCCGATTGTGGCGCATAGTGGCTTGTTCATTTGGTGTTTTCCTCCAGGAAAAACTTCCTGTATATTCAAGGTAAAGCGACAAGGGCGATCGGCGGCATCCCGTTGATGCGGTATTTACGGGTGGGGGAACACGCGAGAACGGGCGCGTGTCATCGCGTATGATGTGACGTGCTACGGACCCGGTTCTTTGCAGTAACGCTCGAACATGGCGGCGGTGATTTCCGGAGCCACTTCGGCGGCCGGATAGCTGGAGTCAACGGCGGCTCACGCTACCTCGCAAGCGCAAGGATGCTTCCATGGACTTCGATTTGCATTCTAGAGAGGGGCACCGCACACCTGCTCGATCTGTTCCGCGAGCCGCCTCGCTCCGTTGTCGCCTTCGATCCGTAAAGCACGCGCCACCACCACCAAAGGTTCCGGTTCTGTCGTCTCGTCGTTCACCTGCCTGCCGCCGGATTCTTCCGCCATCTACTCATATCGTAATGCGACCAGCGGATCGATAGCCGCTGCGCGCCGCGCCGGGATGTAGCAGGCGGCCAGCGCCACCAGGGCCAGCAACAGCGATACGGCGGCGAAGGTGAGCGGATCGAAGGGCGTCACCTCGAAGAGAAAGTCCTTCAACACCCGCGTGGCGGCCCAGGCGCCGGCGAGTCCTATCGCCAGCCCACCCGCGACCAGCGCCGCGCTACGCCACAGGATCATTTGCAGAATGTGGCCGCGCTGTGCGCCGATCGCCATGCGAATGCCGATCTCCTGGGTCCGCTGCGTCACCGAGTAAGCCATCACGCCGTAGATGCCGACGATGGCGAGCAGAAAAGCGATGGAGGAAAACGAAGCGAGCACGCGAGTCTGAAAGCGCGGCTCGGCCGTGGAGGTATACAGCAGATCCTGCATACTGGTCATCGCGCCGATGGGCAGGTCTTTGTCGACGGTCCACACTTGCGCGCGCAAAGCCGGCGCCAGGCTGGACGGATTCGCATTCGAGCGCACCACGAAGCTGACTTCCTGCAGGAAGAAGAGCCCCTTCACCTGCGCGAAGGGCTGGTAGACGGTCATGTGCTCCGCGGCCGGATTCTCCTGCCGGATGGAACCGGCCACTCCGACCACGGTCATCCAGTCGCTCTCCGCCTTGGGATTGTCCTCGAAACTGATGCGCTTGCCGATCGGATTCTGCCCAGGCCAAAAGCGGCGCGCGAACGATTCATCCACCATGGCCACCGGCGCCGATTTCAGGTTGTCGTGTTCGTCGAACGCACGTCCGCGCATCAGCGGGATGCCCATCGCGCGAAAGTAGCCCGGGCTGACGGCCGGTTTGACTGCGAGCGCGTCGGGCGGCAATTGCTGGCCGGCCAGCTTGAAATCTCCCTGGACGAGGAAGTCCGACATGGGCAGCAGGTTGATCAAACCCACAGCGGTTACGCCGCTCACGTTCGCGATGCGCTGCAACATATCGTTATCGAACCGGTGGATTTGTTCGGCCGATTCGTATGGCTTGCCGTTCAGCTCCATGCTCATTGCCAGGACGTTGCCGGGACGGAAGCCCAGGTCCACGGCGCGCAGTTTCTCGAAGCTGCGCACCAATAAGCCCGCGCCGATCAGCAAGACCAAGGCCAGCGCCACTTCCGCCATGACCAGCACGGAACGCAACGAGCCCGCACGAGCGCTGCCGCGGGCCGCCGCGTCTTTCCAGTTTCGCGTCTGCCGCGCGCCTGTCAACTGCAGCGCAGGGGCCAGGCCGAAGAGCATGCTGGTGAGCAGGGAGACGCCGATGTTGAAGGCGAATACCCAGCCGTCGAACCGGATTTCATCAATCCGCGGGATGCGATTTGCCGGCGCAAGCTGGATCAGCGTTTCTACTCCCCACAGCGCGACAATGAGCCCCAGCAGTCCGCCGCTGACGCCGAGCACGGCGCTTTCGGTAAGGAGTTGCCGCGCCAGGCGCCAGCGGGTGGCGCCGAGCGATGCGCGAATGGCGATCTCCTGCTTGCGCGCCGATGCGCGGGAGAGCAGCAGGTTGGCCACGTTGACGCAAGCGATGAGCAACACGCAGCCCACGGCTCCCAGGAAAACCAGCAGGGCAGGCCGTGCTTTCCCCACGACGCTATCGCGCAGGGGAGCGATGCCCATCACATTGTCGTCATAGTGACGATGCGAGGCTGCCGCGAGGCGTGTGTTAGCGGCGTCCAGTTCGGCCTTCGCGCGCGCCACCGTGGCCCCCGCCGCCAGCCTGCCAATCACCTGGCGGAAAGCGATGTGGTGGTTGTCCGGCTCCAGAACCGCCGGGACCCACAGTTCCTGCGCCGGGTCGAAGCCGGCCGGCATGACGCCGACGATGGTATGCGGCTGGCCGTTGAGAACGATCGATTTGCCCAGCGCTTCTTGCCCGGCTGCGAAATGGGCGCGCCAAAAGCTATTGCTCAGGACCGCGACCTTGGCGCCTGCCGGCGACTCTTCTTCGGGCCGAAACCCGCGCCCGAGTTGCGGCTGGACGCCGAGCGTGGCGAAGAAGTTAGTGGTTACCTCCTGGCCGTGAATGGCCACAGGATCGCCGGCTCCAGTGCCGTTCCAGTTCCCGCCGCTGTAGGCGGCCAACTGCTGGAATGCCGTCGTGGCGGAACGGCAGGCGATGAATTGGGGATCCGACATCGAACCGACGCCGAACGGAGTGGGCTGCTTGGGCGTAGGCCGGACCGTGTACAACTCGGATGGCTCGTGGTAGGGCAGCGGGCGCAGCAGCACCGATTCGACTACCGTAAAGACGGCCGTATTTGCGCCGATGCCGATGGCCAGCGCGCCGATCGCGACCGCCGTGAAGCCCGGGTTCCGGCTCAGGTTGCGGAAGGCATAGCGGAGATCGGCTTTCAGACCGGCAAGCGTGTTCATCGACAATCCTCCGGGATCGCGTAGGCAGGCAGGGTACCATTCAATACGGTGCGCGCTGGGAATCGATTCAATCAGTTAGGGCGGCGTCGGGCCGATGGCGGTGTGCGGTTGTGGGATGGTATGGCGCGGGGGCGGACACAGCACCGGCTAGAATAAGGTTTTCCCAGGGCATGCATAGTGCGCTGTTTATCTCCGCCGAGGCTCCCTACCCGCTGGCCGGCGGAGGCGTCATGCGCAGCGCCTCGCTACTCAATTTCCTGGCGCGAGGTTATGCGGTGGATATGATCGTGTTCCGTGAGCCGCGCGCCGCGGACCCGCGGGACCACCTCCCGGCTGGCCTGGTACGGCGCCTGCACGTGGTGGAGTTGCCGCCACACACGCGCCATACTTTGGCCCGCGCCGCGCGCAATGCCGGACGCCTGGCTCGGCGCGTTCCCCCGCTCATGGACCGGTTCGCGGGCTTCGGCGGCCAAATCGCCTCCGCCACACGGGGACAGCGCTATGACGTCGCCGTGATCGAGCACTTCTGGTGCGCCCCGTATTGGGAGCAGGCTGCGGCCGTAAGCGACGCTACCATCCTCGACTTAGTCGACGTCGAATCGGTACTGCACGCACGCTGCGCGCTGGCCGGAAGCGGCACCCCAGCCCTGGCCCGCCTGGCCCACCGGGCATTTCAAAATATTTGCCGCAATTTGGAAGAGAAATGGCTGCGCCGATTCACTTATTTGCTGGCCACTTCCGATTTGGATGCGCAACTTTTGCGCGTCATTTCGCCTGGCTCAAATGTGCTGGTTTATCCGAATTCGATACCGTTTGTTCCCGCGCCTGCCCGCCTGGAGGAAAACATGATCGCGTTTTCCGGCAATCTGGAGTATCACCCGAACATCTCCGCCGTGCGCTACTTCCGGGAAGAGATCTGGCCGGAACTGCGCGCCCGCTGGCCTGGCTTAGTGTGGCGGCTGATCGGCAAGAACCCGGAAGCTGTGGCAAGTATTGTCAGCGGCGATCCCCGCATTGAACTGACTGGCCCGGTTGAGGATGCGGTCGCTGAACTGGCGCGCGCCAAGGTAGCCATAGTACCGGTTTTGGCCGGGAGTGGTACTCGGGTCAAAATCATCGAGGCGTGGGCCGCGGGCGTGCCGGTGGTGTCGACTCCGTTGGGTGCGGAAGGCCTTTCCGCGCGGGCGGGAGAGCATTTATTGCTGGCAAACGATGCCGTAACCTTCCGGGATGCCGTATCCAGCCTGCTGGCCGACGGGGCGCTGCGGAACCGGATCGGACGTGCGGGGCGGTACCAGTTTGAATGTGAATTTACCTGGGAAGCCGCCTGGAAGTGCTTGCAATTCTTAGATCCTGCTACCATGGTAAAGATCTGATGCGTTTCGCGATTGATGCTCACGCCATCGGCCGCCACCTCACCGGAAACGAAGTGTACGTTCGCAGTCTTCTGAGGAGTTTTGCGGCGCTGGACCACGAATCGGACTTCGTCACTTACTTCTCCGCCGAAGATGCCCGGCAGTGGACAGCCGAACGGTTCCAGGCCCGGCAAGTCTCGCCGAACCCGTTCGTTCGGCTGGGGGTGGAACTGGCCATGAAACTCCGCCAGGATCGTCCCGATCTGGTGCACGTACAGTACACCGCCCCGCTAGCATGCCCAGTACCGGTGGTGGTAAGCGTCCACGACGTGAGCTTCCTGGTGCATCCCGAATATTTCCCCAAGTTCCGCGCTTTGCAATTGCGCTGGACCGTGGCGCGCACCATTCGCTCCGCGGCGCGAATTCTGACGGTGAGCGACTTCTCCAGGAATTCCATTATCGAGGCCTATGGCGAGTCCTGCGCAGGCAAGATCGTGGTGGTGCCCAATGCTGCCGCCAGCGGCTTGCGGCCCATTTCGCGCGAAAGCGCCACCGCCGCTGTGCGGGCCCGTTTTCATGCCGCCAAGCCCTTCATCCTTTCGGTCGGCGACTTGCAGCCGCGTAAGAACCATATCGGCTTGATTGCTGCATTCGCCGAGTTAGTCCGCACCTATCCCCAGTTGACGCATCACCTGGTACTGGCCGGCAAAGATACCTGGTTCAGCCCCAAAGTCCGGGAGGCTGCCCGCCAATCGGGCGTGGCGGACCGTATCCAGTTCGCCGGTTACGTTTCCGACGAAGACTTGTTACATCTGTATAACGCCTGCGACTTGTTTGTCTTTCCGTCTTTTTATGAGGGCTTCGGCTTACCGGTGCTCGAGGCCATGGCCTGTGGACGATGCGTAGCCTGCTCCGGCACATCCTCCATCCCCGAAGTGGCCGACAGTGCAGCGATCATGTTCGATCCTCATTCCTTGACCGAGATGGTGCGCGCCATGGCGGATCTGCTGCGCGATGCGGAACTGCGGACCCGGATGGAACGTCTAGGATTGCAGCGGGCGTCGCGTTTTAGCTGGCGCGCGGCCGCGCAACAAACTCTGGAGGTTTACCGCGACGTCGCCGAGCGTCATCGCGCCGCGGCCCGGGAATTCGTGCATCGATGAATAAGCGCGCGGCTTCGTTGTGTGTCTCGCTGGGATTGCTGCTGCTGGCAGCGGCAGGCAGCCCCTGGCAGAAGCCTGCGGATCCGCCCGCCGAAGCGCCCGTGGGAGCCAGGGCTGCGCCGGTCTCGAGCGCCGCGCAAGTCGCCAGCGCAAAGGAGACTTCCCCAGCGAAGGATGCTGCGCCACCCAAGGCAACCGGCTTTCCCAACACCGGCGAATCCCTCAATTATGCCCTGAAGTGGCCGGGCGGCGCCAGTCTCGGCGAGGCCCATCTGAGCGCCTCCAAGGACGACAAGGGCTGGGAGTTCAATTTTTCGCTGAACGCTTCGGTTCCCGGATTTGCCGTCACGGATCATTATCATTCACGGGCCAATGCGGACTTCTGCTCGCTCGAGTTGGAAAAGGAAACCACCCACGGCCAGCGCCACACGCATGAAAGAACCGTCTTCGACTACAAGGAAGGCAGCGCTACGCGCACGACCTTGGTCGAGGGTGGCGGCCACACCGACATCGACATCAACGACTGCGCCCACGATGGCTTGGACTACATCTTTTATGCGCGCCGCGAGTTGGGGCAAGGGCACGGCGTTCCCAAGGAGCAGGATGTGCTTTTTGGCGCGTCTTACTCGGTGCGCATGGAATTCGCCGGCGTCCAGGAAGTGACGGTGGCAGGCAAGCGCCGGCAGGCCGATCACGTGATACTCCACCTGAGGGGACCCGCCGCCGACTCGGAGTTGGACATCTTCTTCGAGCGCGACCCCTCCCGCACGCCCCTAATCATCAAGGCGCCGCTCCCGGTGGGCACGTTGTCGATGGAGCTTGAGCGCTGAATGCGCGTGGCGTTTTTTTCCCCGCTGCCGCCCTGCCGCAGCGGGATCGCCGACTATTCCGAAACCCTGGCCGAACATCTGAAGCCTCTGGTCGATCTGGAGGTTTTCGCCGATGGGAACCGGCCCTTCGACGCATCCCGCTTTGACGTCGCGCTGTATCACCTGGGGAACAATCCGCACCATGCTTTCGTTTACGAAGCGGCGCTACGGCATCCGGGCGTGGTGGTGATGCATGAATCGAATCTGCATCACCTGATTGCTGACCTCACCATCCGGCGCAACGACTGGGAAGCGTATCTGCGTGAATGCGAATACGAGGGCGGCCCGGATGCATTGGCCTATGCGCGGCGGGTGCGCGCGCTGGAGGTGGGGCCGGATTACGAGGGTCTGCGCATGACCCGGCGCGTGCTCGAATCCGCCCGCGCGGCCGTGGTTCACAGCCAGTTCATGGTGGACGAAATGCATACGGCCGGTTTTGACGGACCGGTCGCGCGCATTCCGCATGGCGCCTGGATACCGGAGGCCGATCGCAACGCGTGGCGCTACCGTTTGGGGGTGGACGAAGCCACACCGCTCATCGGAATCTTCGGCTTTCTGAAACCATATAAGCGCATCGCCGAATCGTTGCGCGCCTTTCGCCGGCTGCTGCGGGTGGCGCCGGCCGCCAAAATGATCCTGGTGGGCGAACCGCACCCGGAGTTTCCGCTGCAGTCGCTGATCCACACTTTGGGGCTCTCGGGGCCAGTCCGGGTGATGGGGTTCACACCCATCGGCGACTTCACGGGCTATATGGCGGCCTGCGATATCGTGCTGAATCTGCGCTATCCGACCGTGGGCGAAAGTTCCGGCAGTCTGCTGCGCGCGCTGGGATTGGGCAAGGCGGTGCTGGTTTCCGGCATCGGCGCATTTCAGGAGTTTCCGGACGACGTCTGCCTCAAAGTGCCAGTGGGCGCGGGCGAGGAAGACCTCATCTTCGAATACCTCAACCTGCTGGCCGCGCGCCCGGATGTGGCCCGCGCGCTGGGCGAGCGCGCCGCGCGCTACGTGAAGGAAGAATGCAACTGGGACCGGGTGGCGGGTCTGTACGCATCGTTTTTGAAATCGGTGGTCGCCGGCAGCGATTGGCGGCCCGAGATGCCGCCGGGCCCAGCAGGCAGCCCCGAGTCCCACCCGGAACCCAGCACCCCGCACGCGGAACCTATAGCGCCGGAGTATGTCGCGAGCTGGGCCGCCAACCCCGAGTCTCTCGACTACGTGGATACGCATCTGACGCGTTTGGTCAAAACACTCGAAATCACGCCGCCGGGAGGGCCGGAAGACCGCATCCTGGAGATGGGCGCGTACCTTCAAATCACCCCGGCGCTCCGATCCAAGCTGGGTTACGGCTGCGTACGCGGCTGCTACTATGGACCTGCAGGCAAAGTCGATCGCCGCAGCGCGGCATCCACCGCAGGCGAGGCGTTCGACTGCGAGATCGATCTGTTCAACGCCGAGAAGGATCCGTTTCCGTACGCGGACGGGCACTTCTCGACGGTGCTGTGCGGTGAGTTGATCGAGCATCTGACAGAAGATCCCATGCACCTGATGAGCGAGATCAATCGCATCGTGAAGCCGGGCGGACACCTGGTGCTGACCACCCCGAACATCGGGAGCTTGCGCGGCATCGCAGCGATTCTGGGAGGCTATCATCCCGGCATCTTCACGGCCTACATCCGGCCGCGCGCCGATGGCGAGGTGGAAGCCCGGCACAACCGCGAATACACGCCGAAGGAGATTGAACGGCTTCTGCTGAACTCGGGTTTCACGGTGACGCTGCTTGAGACCGGACCGTTCCGCCAAACTCCCCGGCCGGAGGAAGGCTGGGTGCTGAATCTGCTGGAACGGTTCGAACTGCCGCGGGATTTGCGGGGCGACGACATCTACGCGGTGGGCCGCAAGACCGGCCCGGTCCACGAACGTTATCCGGACTGGTTATACGCATGAACGCCGCGCGCAGGAACGCGGCTTACGAAGACACCGACGTGCGACTCCGCGGCGAACCGGGCGACCTTCAGGTGCAGGCGCGTTTCACCCTGCGCAACATCTCCGGCGATTCCTGGCGCGCGGAAGACGGATTCGCCGCCGGTTTCCATATCTACGATTCCGAAACCGGAACGCTGGTGATGGATGGCGAGCGCCAACCCCCGCCGGGCGACGTGGCGCCAGGCGGCGCGGTGCCCGTGGATCTCCGCTTCGCGCTGCCGCCCGAACCTGGCCGATACGACGTTTTCATCTCGCCCATGCGCGAGAACGTCTGCTGGTTCTACACGCTGGGCTGGCCCTTCTTACGGGTGGAAGCGATTGTCGAAGACGGCCGCGCGCGGTTGGAACGCGTGCGGGTGGTGACGCTGCGCACCATTCGCCGCGAGAATCTGCTGCGCGCCATCGGCCGGTCTTTCACATTGCCGATCATGACTATCGCGCGCAATCGCAGCCTGATCCGCACCATGGTCCGGCGCGATATTCTAGGCCGCTATCGCGGCTCTTTTGGCGGGGTATTCTGGACCATCCTGAACCCGCTGCTGCTGATGCTGACCTACTTCTTCGTATTCGGCGTAGTGCTGCAGACGAAGATCGGCCCGGATCCCAGCCGCGCCAGCTTCGCTCTCTATTTCCTGGCCGGGATGCTGCCGTGGCTGGCCTTCAGCGAGGCCGCCGGCCGCGCCCCCAGCGTGATGCTGGAGCATCGGAACTTCGTCAAGAAGCTGGTCTTCGCGGTGGAGACGCTGCCCATCAACCTGGTGGTATCGGGCCTGGTAACCGAGACCTTCGCGCTGCTGCTTTTCACCATCGGCGTGTTCCTGGCGCACGGGAAAGTGCCTGCTTCGATGCTGTGGCTGCCCGCGTTGATCGTGCCGCAAGTGCTTTTCACCTCGGGCGTCTGCTGGTTCCTGGGTGCGCTGGGCGTGTTCGTACGCGACCTGGGGCAGGTGATCGGATTTCTGCTGACTCTCTGGTTTTTCCTGACTCCCATCTGTTATCCGGAAGCATCGCTGCCCGCAGTGGCGCTGCCGCTGCTCGCCAGGAATCCCATGTTCGTGCTGGTGCGCGGCTATCGCGCCATCTTTCTGGAGGGCCATGCGCCCGTATGGGGCTCGTTGTGGAAGCTTTGGATCGCGGCGGCGGCCGTCTTCATCCTGGGGCACGCCTGGTTCTATAAACTGCGCCGGTCGTTCGCCGATATCATCTGAGACCGATGCATGCTGGCCAAGCTGACCGCCGCCCTTGTCGCGTTTGGACCCATTGGCATCCTGGTGTTGGCATTCATCGATTCGGCCGGTATTCCGGTGGCCTCGGGAATGGACGCGCTGGTGATCCTGGTGGCGGCCAAAACGCCATCGCGCGCTCTGCTGGCCGCTTCCATGGGAGTCGTGGGATCGACGATCGGCAACGTGGCGCTCTTCATGGCCGCGCGGACCGGCGCACGGCGCTTCATAAAGGACGTGCCGCAGCCGGGAGACAAGCGGCGCTTCCGCGAGTGGTTCAAGCGCTACGGATTGTTGACCATTTTTGTCCCGTGCATGCTGCCGATCCCGCTGCCGTTGAAGGTATTCGTGATCTCGGCGGCGACGTTCGGCACTCCGCTACGGACGTTCGTGTTCGTGATCGTGCTGGGCCGGTCGATCCGGTACTTCGGCGAGGCGTACCTGGGGGTGGTGCTCGGCGAGGGATCGGGGCCGTACCTGCGCGCGCACACCTGGCACCTGGTAGGCGGCGCGGTGGCGCTGTTCGCGGTGCTGTATGCGCTGTTGATGTGGACGGAGCGGCGGCGGGGGCGTGCGATATAATAGAGCCGATGATCAATCAGCCGTTCTTCCAGGTTGCATTGCCGCTGATGGTCACCATTCTGATCGCCGCCTTTACCGCGGCTTGGTCCAGCAACAAACGGATCGATGAACTCAGCCGCCGGCTGGATGATACGAATCGGCGTATCGATGAAACCAATCGGCGCTTAGATCGGATGGAATCGGCGTTTCAGGATATGCGGAACGTGCTCATGTCTATCGATCACCGCCTCACCGTGCTTGAGGAACGTAGCTTCCCGTTAGTGCGCGGATAGTCACTCCTCGCGCAACGCCGCCATGGGGTCCAGGCGTGCGGCGCGATGCGCCGGTAGATAGGCCGCGATGCCGGTTGCGATTCCCAACACCACAGCCGCGATGGCGAGCGGCGCTTGATCGTACGGCCGCAAGCCGTAAAGCAGGCTCGACACCAGGCGCCCGGCCGCCAGAGACGCGCCCAGTCCGAGCACTGTGCCGACAGCCAGCATCACGGCTACTTCGCGCAGCACCAGCCAGACGACCGATCCGGGGTGCGCTCCGAGCGCCATGCGGATGCCGATCTCGGCCTGCCGACGCGCGACTCCGTAGGCGGTCACGCCGTATAGCCCGATCATCGCCAGCAACAGCGCCAGACCGCCGAAGAACGCCGATAGCAGGGCCACCATTCTGGGCTGCAGCAGCGAGTCGCTCACCTGCGTTTCGAAGTTGCCAAACTCGAGCGAAATGCCCCGATTCACTTGGCCGATGGCCGCGCGCACAGCAGGTATGAAGGTCTCCACCGGACCGCCCGTACGCACCTCGAAGTTGACCCACGGCCACGGCTCGGAGTCCTGGGCACAGGCGACGTATACGGTCAGCGTCAGTCCTTCGTCGACCGCCGCATACTTGGCATCTTTGACTACGCCGATCACCTGGTAGACACCCGCCTTGCCGGGACCATCCGCCCGGATAGTCTTTCCGATGGGATTTGCATGCCCGAAGAATCGGCGAGCCACCGACTCCGTGACCAGCATCACCATGGGTGCGACGGTGTCGTCGTGCGCCGAGAAATCGCGGCCCAACAACACCGTCTGACGCATCGTCTCGAAATATCCGGGCGAGACGCGGTTGAAGTACACCAGCGTGTCGTCCTTTCCGTTTGGAGTGTACCCCTCGGGAGACACCGTGCTGTCCCATTGCCCTCGCCCGATGGGCGTCATTACGGAACTGGAAGCCGATTGCACGCCGGGGACGCCGCGCAGGCGTTCCACGATTTCCCGATACACACGCGGGCGCCGTTCTTTGGGGACGTTGGCCTGCATCATGTCGGCCCGGACCAGAAGAACGTGGTGCAGGCTGAAGCCCAGGTCGGTGGTCAACAGGTTGCGTAGCGTGCCCAGGAACAGGCCGGCGGCTACCAGCAGCATCAACGACAGCGCGACTTGTCCGGTAACCAGCGCGCGGCCCAGGCCGAAGCGGCCCGCTACCATGCCGCGGGCGTGCTCCTTCAGGACGTTGTTGGGCGAGACGCTGGTGGCGCGCAGGGCCGGCGCGAGTCCAAATAGCAGCCCGGTCAGAACAGCTACGCCCATCGTAAAGGCGAGTACGCGCAGATCCTGCGCGGTGTCGAGCTGGAGCTCATTGCCACCCTTAGACAGGAAGCGGACCAGCAGGCGGCTTCCCCAAACGGCGAAGAGCAGTCCTCCGATCGCGCCCAGCACAGACAGCAGCAGGCTTTCCGACATGAGTTGACGCATGACTCGGCGGCGGGCCGCGCCGATAGCCATGCGGATAGAGATCTCGCGTTGGCGGGCGGCGGCGCGGGCCAGCAGCAGGTTGGCGATGTTTGCGCAGGCGATGACCAGCACCAATCCAACCACCGCCATCAGGGTAAAGAGCGCCGTGCGATATTGCGTGCCGGTGTCCGAGAACCCCGTCGCGGCGGGACGCAGAGCGAACGATCGCTGCAGGTATTGCTTCCCGCCGTAATACGTGGAAAGCGTGGCGCGGTTCACCTCCGGCGCCAGTGCCTTCATTTTGGTTTCCGCCTGCTGTAGAGTCTCGCCCGGAAGGAGCCTGCCCAGAATGCGCAGCCACCACCAATCGCGGTCGGCCAACGCGCTGGCGTCGGTGCGCAGGATCGGCTCGCATCCGATGGGGATGGCGACATCGTACGGTGTATCGACATCCAGGCCCGTGAACCAGGGCGGCGTCACGCCGATGATCGTGAACGGATGCCGGTTGAGGCGGATGGTCTTGCCGGCGATATCGGGATCGCTTGCATAATGCCGCTTCCAGAAGCCGTGGCTGATCACCGCCACCGGTCCTGCATGGCCGCCGCCATGTAGATCGTCATCGGCAGTGAAAACTCGCCCGCGCATGGCCGGCACCCCGAGCACGCGGAAGAAATCGCCGCTGGCCCACAGGCCCTTTGCGAAATGGCTCTCGCCGCCCGCGGCCAAGTCGAAGCGATCCGTGCTGAAGGCCAAGGTACCCGAGAAAGCCTGTTGACGATCGCGCACCTGCTCCCAT
Source organism: Bryobacteraceae bacterium (assembly GCA_035511215.1). Lineage (GTDB taxonomy): Bacteria > Acidobacteriota > Terriglobia > Bryobacterales > Bryobacteraceae > Bog-159. The sequence goes on from DATKFU010000290.1 coordinate 77,838, forward strand.
ATCGGGTTGGTGAAACTGACGCGCAAGGGGCGCGTAGGATCGGCACGGGGAGAGCCAAGCTGCACCAGGCGCTGCGGATCTTCCACCGGCAGCGAACGCAGCATCACCGCGTTCAGGATGCTGAAAATGGCTGTGTTCGCGCCGATCCCGAGCGCCAGTGACAGAACCGCCGTAGCGGCGAAACCGGGATTGGCGCGCAGCGTTCGCAGGGCGTAGCGAGTGTCTTGGGCCAACGTTTCGAGGAATGGCCAGATCCAGACGGCGCGGCTGGATTCGGCGAGTTGGGTGGCGTTGCCGAAGGAGCGGCGCGGGGTTTGGGATAACAGATCCCGATGCAGACGCATCTCGTCTGCCAGATCCTGTTCGTTCTGCTTCCGGTTAAAGAGGTACCGCAAGCGACGCCATATTTCGCTCATAATCACTCCTCACGCAACGCTGCCATCGGATCGAGCCGCGCTGCACGATGCGCGGGCAGATAGGCCGCGATCCCGGTCGCGACTCCCAACACCACGGCCGCGATGGCCAGCGGCGTGGCGTCGTGCGGCTTCACGCCGTAAAGCAGGCTCGCCACCAGGCGTCCGGCAGCCAGCGATGCGCCCAGGCCGAGCGCCGTGCCAAGGGCCAGCATGGCGGCTACTTCGCGCAGCACCAGCCAGACCACCGACGCGGGCTGCGCTCCGAGCGCCATGCGGATACCAATTTCGGCCTGCCGCCGTGCGACTCCATAAGCAGTCACGCCGTACAGCCCGATCATGGCCAATAGCAGCGCTAGTCCGCCGAAGAATGCAGACAGCAGTGCGACCATGCGGGGTTGCAACAGCGATTCGCTCACCTGCGTTTCGAGGTTGCGAAACTCCAGAGAGATGCCCCGGTTCACTTCACCGATCGCCGCACGAACCGCTGGTATGAACGTCTCGACCGGACGCTCCGAACGGACTTCGAAGGTCACTTCCGCCCAAGGCTCCGCATCCTGCGCACCGGCTACATAGGCCGACAGGAGCGGGTCTTCATTGACTTCCTCATACTTGATGTCCTTGACCACGCCAATCACCTGGTAGACGTCTTGCTTCCCGGGGCGACTATCTGTACGGATGGTCTTGCCGATGGGATTGGCGTGCCCGAAGAACTTGCGCGCCGTCGACTCCCCAATCAGCATCACCTGGGGGGCGCCGGCATCATCGTGCGCGGAGAAATCGCGGCCCAACAGCAACGGCAGCCGCATGGTCGCGAAGTATCCGGGAGAAACGCGGTTGAAGTATACCAGAGTGTCGAGTTTTCCTTTCGATGAATAGCCCTCCGGCGACACGATGTCATTCCAGGTCGAGCCGCTGATGGGCGTCACCACGGAACTGGAGGCCGACGACACGCCGGGGATGGCTCGCAGGCGCTCCACGATTTCGCTATAAAGGCGCGGGCGTTGCGCCCTTGGAACATTGGACTGCATCGTGGCGGCCTGGACCAGCAGAACATTGTGGCGGTTGAAACCGAGGTCGGTATTCAAGAGATTGCGAAGAGTGCCCAGGAAGAGGCCGGCGCCCACCAGCAGCATCAGCGATAGGGCGACCTGGCCGGTGGCCAGAACGCGGCCCAGACCGAAGCGGCCCGCCACCATGCCGCGCGCGTGCTCCTTCAGGACGTTGTTGGGCGATACGCTGGTGGCGCGCAGGGCGGGCGCCAGTCCGAACAGAAGCCCCGTGAAAATGGCCACGCCCATGGTGAAGGCAAGCACACGCAGGTCTGGTGCGGTGTCGAGTTGCAGTTCGCTGCCGGCCTTCGACAGGAAGCGCACCAGCAGACGGCTTCCCCAGACGGCAAAAAGCAGACCGCCAACTGCACCCAGAACGGAGAACAACAGGCTTTCCGACATGAGCTGGCGCATCACGCGTCGGCGCGCTGCGCCGATGGCCATGCGGATGGAGATTTCGCGCTGGCGGGCCGCGGCGCGGGCCAGCAGCAGGTTCGCGATATTGGCACAGGCGATGAGGAGCACCAGGCCGACCACGGCCATCAGAGTGAAAAGCGCCGTGCGGTAATGTGTGCCCGTATCCGAGAAGCCTGTAGCGGCGGGACGCAAGGCAAACGTTCGCTGCAGGTATTGCTTCTGGCCGTCCGCATCCCAATCGGTGGGAAGCGTGGCGCGATTGAGCTCCGGCGCCAGCGCCTTCATCTTCGCGTCGGCCTGTGGTAGAGTTTCGCCCGGCGTGAGACGGCCCAGAATGCGCAGCCACCACCAGCTGCGGGCGGCCAGCGCGCTTTGGTCGGTGTGCAGGATCGGCTCGCATCCGATCGGAATGGCGACGTCGTAGGCTGTGTCCGTTTCCAATCCCGTGAACCAAGGCGGCGTCACGCCGACAATGGTGAACGGGTGCCGGTCGAGGCGGATGGTTTTGCCGACGATATCGGGATCGCTGGCGTAATGCCGCTTCCAGAAACCGTAGCTGATCACCGCGACAGGTCCCGCGTGTCCGCCGCCATGCAAATCGTCATCCGGCGTGAAGACGCGTCCGCGCACCGCTGGCACGCCGAGGACGCGGAAGAAATCGCCGCTGGCCCAAACGCCGTTAGCGAAGTGGCTCTCGCCGCCCGCGGCCAGATCGAAGCGGTATGAACTGTAGGCCAAGGTTCCGGAGAATGCCTGCTGGTGATCGCGCACGTGCTCCCAGATGGGGTTGGTGAAAGCCACGGACATCGGGCTGGTGCCGCTGGAATCGGGAGAGCCTACCTGGACGAGGCGTTGCGGATCTTCCACTGGCAGGGAACGCAGCATCACGGCGTTGAGGATGCTGAAAATGGCTGTGTTTGCGCCTATGCCGAGGGCCAGCGACAGGATCGCGGTGGCGGCGAATCCGGGATTGGCGCGCAGGGTTCGCAGGGCGTAGCGGGTGTCTTGGGCGAGGGTCTGGAGGAACGGCCAGATCCAGACGGCGCGGCTGGATTCGTGGAGTTGGGTTATGTTGCCTAGAGAGCGGGTGGGGGACTGGGAGATCAGGTCACGGTGCAGTTGCATTTCGTCGGCTAGGTCTTGCGCTTGCTGGTTACGGTTAAGAAGATAACTCAGTCTGCGCCTTAGTTCGCCCATATGGTCCTCCAGGGGCAGAGCCGCCCAAAAGGGCGGCTGCGGGCATGATTGCCCGCCCTCCATCTCCTGACATAGTTAGACTATGCCAGATTCGGTTGGTTAGGTCAAGCGGCTAATTTATGTCGTAGGTGTGGATGTCCTGGTCCTCGAGATATTTGTCGAACCAGGCGACGATGTGCTGCAAACGCTCGACGCGATGGACGGGCTTGCCGGAGCGCGACAGCTCGTGCGTTTCGCCGGGGAACCGCACCATCACCACGGGCTTCTTCAGGTACTTCAGCGCGCGGAACATCTGCTCACCGCCCGCGCCCGGCGGCGTACGGAAGTCGGACTCGCCTTCGATCAGCATCAGCGGCGTGGTGATTTTGTCGACGTAGGTAATCGGCGACCGCTCCTTGAAATCCGCCTCCTGCTCCCAGGGGGCGCCGCGGAACCAGAAGGTTGTAAACAGGGTGAAATCGGCGGTGTACCAGAAGTGGCGCCAGTCGGCGATGGATCGCTGCGAGACGGCGGCCTTGAAGCGGGTGGTGTGGCCGATGGTCCAGTTGGTGAGCACGCCGCCGCCGCTGCCGCCGGTGACGCCGAGCTTTTCGGGGTCCACCCAACCGCGCGCCACGAGCTCGTCGACGCCCGCCATGAGGTCTTTGAAGTCGTCACCCGGATAATGGTACTGGATGATGTTGCCGAACTCCTGGCCGTAGCTGGTGCTGCCGCGCGGATTGGGATAGAGCACGACGTAGCCCTTGGCGGCCATCCATTGGAATTCATGGTCGAAGGTGTAGCCATATGCGCCATGCGGGCCGCCGTGGATGTCGAGGATCAAGGGATACTTTTTGCCGGGCGCGAAATCGGGCGGGCGTTGCACCCAGGCCTGGATGCGGCGGCCATCGAAGCTCTTGTACCAGATCATTTCGGGCTCGGTGAGTTTGAGCGCGGCGAACAGCTCGTCATTGATATGAGTGAGACGGTCGACATGGCCGGGAAGGCCGGCCATCACGAACAAGTCGCCGATGTTGGTCGGCGACGAGATCAGCAGGGCGGTCTTCGATCCGTCGGGCGTGGCGCTATAGGAGAAGACGCTGTGATCGCCCCGGGTGAACGGTTCGACCTTGCCGGTTTCCGCGTCGATGCGCTTGAGATTGGCGCGGCCCTCTTCGGCGGAATCGACGAAGATACTGCGGCCGTCGGCGCTCCAATATGGCTTCGATGCACCGCCGGCGCGCGGGGGAGCCTGATCGCCGCCCACACCGCCGCCGATATCGAAGTCATAGGCCGCGGTCAGATTTCGGGGAGCAGCGCCGGGCTCCGTGGAGGCGATGAAGAGATCCGGCTGGCTGTAAGAGCGCTGCGGCAGGCCATCGCCGGCATTGAGCGAGCCGACGAAGGCGATATGGCCGCCGTCGGGGCTGAGCGCGATGGAGTCGATGGAACCGTCGATACCGGCGACTTTGACGATGTCGCCGCCGGCCGCGTTGACGGCGTAGATCTCGTCGTGCGGGGGCTCGTAATAAGGCTCGCGCACGCGGTTGGAGGTGAAGTAGATTTTTGCGGCATCGTGCGCGCCGGGGCGAGACCAGACGATATCCGATTCGCTGAACTCGCCGGTGGTCACCTGGGTGGCTTTCTGCACGGCGGCGAGTGTGGCGGGCACAGGCACGCTCCAGATATGCGTGGGCCGATCCGGCTCATAGTATCCTTCGCCGTTCATGCGGTACTCGGCCTTGACGATCACGCGGACGTCGCTCGGTTCCTCATCTTTTCCATCCTTTTTCGTATCGGGCTTCTTGTCGAAGTCTTTGGGAAGCGTGGTGGACAGGAAGGCGATGTGCTGGCCATCGGGCGACCATGCGAGGCCACTGGCACCTTTAGGGAGGTCGGTAAGCTGGCGCGCTTCGCCTCCATCCATAGAAAGTAAATAGATTTGCGGTGGTTGGGGCTTGCCGGCGCTGTCCTTTTGGTCCTTTTGGTCCTTTTGCTCGGGTACGCGGAGGAAGGCCAGGGTGCGGCCGTCGGGCGACCAGCACGCGGACGAATCGTGCGTTCCGGCGGTGAGCGGACGCGCGGCGCCTCCGGCGAAGGGGATGATCCACAGCGACGTTTCGTAGTTGTCGTGCTTGGCATTTACGGTGACGAGCGTGTAGACGATTTTCGCGCCATCCGGCGAGATCTGGGGCGAAGCGATCCAGCGAAAGGAGTACAGGTCGGTTTCGGCGATGGGGCGCTTGGGGGCAGCCACCGAGAGGGTGGGGACGAACAAAAGGCAAGGAAAGAGGCGGAATAGGTTGCACATTGTTGCATTAGATCACAGGACGCGCAGCCGGGCTGGGAGCCCCGCGCAGGCTGCGAGCCTGCCCCACAAACATATAGAGGAGGACGGCGTCTAATGTTCTTATGGAAACCTTCTGGATGGACCTGAAGCAGGCCTTCCGCATGCTGCGGCAGAGCCCCGGCTTTACGGCCACGGCTATATGCGCGCTGGCGCTGGGGATTGGCGCAAACACGGCCATTTTCTCGATCGTCAACACGGCGCTGCTGAAGCCTCTGGCCTTCCCCGATGCGGATCGCATCGTCACCCTGCTGACCAAGACTCCGCAAGGCGGTTTCCCGGGCGCTTCGGTGCCCAAGTACAACGCCTGGCGGAGCCAAACGCAGGTGCTCGAAGACGTGAGCGCCTACGACCCGGGCGGGCCGGGGCTCAATCTCAGCGGCGGCGACCACCCCGAGCAGCTGAAAGGCATCCACGTTTCGTACGAATTCTTCCATCTGTTTGGCGCGCAAACGGCCATCGGGCGCACGTTCACCGGGGGCGAAGACCGTCCCCGCGGCGGCAACGTGATCGTGCTGTCCAACGGCCTGTGGCGGCGGCGATTCGGCGCCGATCCGGGCATTGTGGGCAAGCCGCTGACCCTGGGCGGCGAGCAATACACCGTGATCGGCGTGCTGGCCCCCGGCTTCACTTTCGATCCGTTCCCGGATGTCTACATACCATTCCAGGCGGACCCCAACAGCACCAACCAGGGCCATTACTTCCAGGCCGCCGCGCGGCTAAAGCCGGGCGTTTCGCTGAGCGCGGCGCAAGCCGCCCTCAAGCTGACCGGCGAGGAGTTCAAGCGCCGCTATCCGAACAGCATGGATCGCAATATGAGTTTCTCGGCCGAACCGATGCAAGAGCTTCTGGTGCGCAACGTGAAGACCGCGCTGTTCGTATTGCTGGGCGCGGTCGGCTGTGTGCTGTTGATCGCCTGCGCCAACGTAGCCAGCCTGCTGCTGGCGCGCGCCACCGGCCGCTCGCGCGAGATCGCCATCCGCGCGGCGATTGGGGCGGGGCGCGGCCGCATCGTGCGCCAACTGCTTACGGAAAGCGTGCTGCTGGCAATGGCCGGCGGCGTGGTTGGCCTGGGGATCGGCGCGCTGGGCGTGCGGGCGCTGCTGGCGGTGAATCCGGGCAACATTCCACGCATCGGTCCGAACGGTTCGGCGGTGTCGCTCGATTGGACCGTGATGGGGTTCACGCTGCTGCTGGCGTTCGCAACCGGCATCCTCTTCGGACTGGTTCCCGCGCTGCAGGCGTCGCGCGCGGACCTGAACATCACGCTGAAAGAAACCGGCGCGCGCGGCGGTTCCGGCATGCGCCAGAACAAGATACGCGGCGCGCTGGTGATGGTGGAAATGGCGCTGGCGATCGTGCTGCTGATCGGCGCGGGCCTGCTGATCCGGACGTTTTCCGCCCTGCACACCGTGGCGCCGGGTTTCGATGCACATAACGTGCTGACCATGGATACCGCGCTCACCGGGAGCCATTTCGACCGCACCGCCGCCATCGAGACGATGACTCGCCAGGCGCTCGACCGCATTCATGCGATCCCTGGAGTTGAGGCAGCGGCCGCCACTTCCTATCTGCCGCTGGAGGGCGGCCTGGGCCTGGGATTCATTATCGAAGGGCGCCCGTTGACCGACGGACCGGCGCACGGCGGCACTAGCTGGAACTACGTTACGGCGCGCTTCTTCGACGTCTTCAGGATTCCGATCCTGCGCGGCCGCGCTTTCACGGAGCGGGACGATGCGGCCGGGCCGCCGGTGGTGGTGATCAACCAGGCTTTCGCGAAGAGGTACTGGAAAGACGGAGACCCGATCGGCCACCGGCTGATCATCGGGCGCGGGATGGGGCCGGATTTTGAGCAGCCGCCGCGCGAGATTATCGGCATCGCGGGCGATGCGCGCGATGGCGGGCTGAACAACGACCCGCAGCCGGAGACCTTCGTTCCCCTGGCGCAAGTGGGCGACGCGTACATGACCCTGAACAACCGCTTCATGCCGCTGAGCTGGGTGGTGCGCACCAAAGTGGCGCCGTTCTCGGTATCGGCGCCCATACAGCGCGCGTTTCAGGATGCCGCGGATTTGCCGGTGGCGCATATCCGCAGCATGGACCAGATCGTGATGGGGTCCACCGCGCGCGACCAGTTCAACACGTGGGTGCTGGGCATTTTCGCGGCGGTGGCCATCCTGCTGGCGGCGATCGGGCTTTATGGCTTGATGGCTTATACGGTGGAACAGCGGACGCTGGAATTCGGCATCCGGCTGGCTCTGGGCGCCGATTTTCCAGCGCTGCGGAATATGATCGTGCGGCAGGCGATGCTGCTGGCAGGGGCGGGGATCGTGGCGGGGCTGGCTGCGGCTTACGGGCTGACACGATTTCTCGGGAGCGTGCTGTTTAGCGTGAAACCGACCGATCCGGTGGTGTTCGGGTCGGTGACGGTGCTGTTTACCGGGGTGGCGTTTCTGGCGAGCTATCTGCCGGCGCGGCGGGCTCTGCGGGTTGACCCGATGGTCGCGTTGCGGTACGAGTGAGTGAGGCGGTAACGTCGCTGTACAGCTAACTTGCTGATTCTAATATGAGTGCGCAGACGTTACCGCAGAGAAATTGGCTTCGTATGGAAAATTCGGCGGTTTCCGCCACGCAAGATTTCGAACTATTCCGCTTAAAAGCCGGCCTGTAACCTGGATGTAACTTCCCCACCAAACAGCCAGAGATGAAAATGCGGAAGGCTTGCCGGGCGGGGTCCTAAGACTCCGCCCGGGTCGCGTCGAACATATTTGACCCTATATTTGTGACTTCTTGGTCCCCTTCTGATCGGGGATATCGCTTATCATATCATAAAGACTGTAGCGGAGCGTACAAATTCCTTTGACATTTGACACGTTCAACGAGGACTATGTGCGGCGGCTGACGGACGGGGATTCCGGCGCTGGCGAGCACTTTGCCACGTATTTCGGCAACCTATTGTACCTGAAGCTGCGGGTGCGCCTGCGCTCCGTCCCGCTGATCGAAGACATCCGGCAGGAGACACTGACGCGGGTACTGGCGATTCTGCGAGAGGGTGGGGGGGTGAATCGTCCGGAGCGTTTCGGGGCGTTCGTAAACGGCGTTTGCAATAACGTGGTGCGGGAGCTTTGCCGGTCGGAAAGGCGCGAGGAGCCTTGGGACGATGAGATGGCGGAGCCCATGGATCCGGCCGTGGACCTGGATGCCGAACTGGTGAGCGCCGACTGGAAGCGGGAAATCGCGCGCATACTTGCGGCAATGCCGGAGAAAGACCGTGGGATCCTGCAAGCGGTATATCTGGACGAAATCGACAAAGCGGAAGTCTGCCGGCGGTTTCAGGTGGATGCGGGTTATCTGCGGGTGCTGGTGCACCGAGCCAAGGCCCAATTTCGCGGGGCCTATCTCAAGGACCGGAAAGATGGCCAGGGGAAATGCCCGGCGCCGGTCAATCGATCCGCAAAGTGACAATGGCCTGCGCTTCGGCGGAGCGGCCTTCGCCCACGGGGCCGACCTTCTCGGCGGTCTTGAACTTCACGGACACGCGGCCGGCATCCAGTTCCAGCGTGACGGCTAGCCGGCGGCGAATGGCGTCGCGGTAATCCTTGAGTTTCGGCCGCTCGAGGACGACGGTAGAATCCACATTGACGATGCGGTAGCCGCGGGCGCGAGCCAGATCGCGGGCGTGAGCCAGAAAAATCAAGCTGCCGGCGCCCTGCCAGCGCGGATCGGTATCGGGGAAGTGCATGCCGATATCGCCCAGCGCAGCGGCGCCCAGGATGGCGTCGGTAATGGCGTGGGCCAGGACATCGGCGTCGGAATGGCCTTCCAGGCCAAGTTCGGAAGGGATGGCGACGCCGCCGAGGATCAACGGGCGATGGGGGACCAGGCGGTGGACATCCCAGCCGAGGCCGGTGCGGTATTCGCTCACAATTCGCGGGGCGCGGTTTCCTCTTCCAGGAAGAGCCGTGCCAGGTCCATATCGCTGGGCTTGGTGATCTTGATGTTGCGGTCGCTGCCCAGCACCACGCTCACTTCCACCTCCAGCCGCTCCACCAGGCTGGATTCGTCGGTACCAATGAAGCCGTCGGTTTGGGCGGCGGCGAAGGCGCGGACCAGCAGGTCATAACGGAAGACTTGCGGTGTCTGCGCCAGCACCAGCTTCTCGCGCGGCAGAGTGGCGCGGATCTTGGCCTTGTTGGTCTGGGCGCGGGCCACCTGCTTCACCGTATCGACAGGCACGATACCCACTATGGCTGCGCCGGTTTCAGCGGCTTCGTCAATGACTTTGTCGATGGTTTCCAGATCGACGAACGGCCGCACCGCATCGTGTACGGCGACCAGAGTGGTATCGGGATCGAGCACGGCCAGGGCATTCTCCACGGATTGCTGGCGGGAGTTTCCGCCTTCCACCACGCGCAACTTCTTGCCGTGAACTTCGCGCTGGAGCAATTCCGCGACCCATTCCAGATCGTCGCGCCGGACGGCCACCACGATTTCGTCGACGCGTGCGGACGCAGCGAACTTGCGCACGGAATGCAGCAGGATGGGGGCGCCATCGAGCAGCATGAACTGCTTCCGGCTGGTTCCCGCTTTCTCGGCGGAGGTCCGCCCCATGCGGGTACCCAAGCCCGCGGCTGGCAGAATCACGGCTACTTTCATAGAGGAAATCCAAGCAGCAGGGGAGGGCGGCCTGAGAGGCCGCCGCAGGCCGAGGGCCCGCCCCACAGCTACGATTCTACCGTGGTTTTCTCGGGGGAGAATGGATCGGCCTTGCGCGGCGGCCGGTCGTGCTTGTCGGCGCCGGCAGCGGCGGCAGCGGCCACGGCGTGCATGCGCTCGTCGAATTTGCCGAAGATCATCTTACCCGCGGTGGTTTGTAACACGCTGGTGACGGAGATGTCGATGGTTTTCGAGATCATCTTCCGGGCGTTATCCACCACGACCATAGTGCCGTCGTCCAGATAGGCGACGCCCTGGTTATACTCTTTGCCTTCCTTCAAGATGAATACGCGCATGGTCTCGCCCGGCAGCACGATGGGCTTGAGCGCATTGGCCAGCTCGTTGATATTGAGCACCTGCACGCCGTGTAGTTGGGCGACCTTGTTCAGATTGAAGTCGTTGGTGACGATTTTGGAATCATAGACCTTGGCCAGCTCGATCAGCTTCATGTCCACCTCACGGACATGCGGGAAATCGTCCTCGACGATCTGGATGTTGAGGTGGGCCATTTTCTGGATGCGCTGCAGGATGTCGAGGCCGCGGCGTCCGCGATTGCGCTTCATGGAATCGGCGGAATCGGCCACCAATTGCAGCTCGCGGAGGACGAATTGGGGGATCACCAGCACGCCGTCCAGGAATCCGGTTTCGGCGATGTCGGCGATGCGGCCATCGATAATGACGCTGGTGTCCAGTATTTTGAAGGATTTTTTGGATACTTTCTCGCCGCCGAAAATGCCCCCCAAGGCGGACAGGTTGAGCATGTCGCCTTTCTTGCCGCCCACGATCAGGCCGACGTAGGTCATCCAGAGGAGCAGGCAGACTTGTATGAACGGAATCATGTGGGAGGTATCTCCGCCATCCGGCCGCGCCCAGCGCAGCACGAGTGACATGAAGAACGCCCCGACGATGCCGAGCACCGATCCAAAAGCGGCGCCGATCAGCCGCTTAAGGCTGATTTGTTCCAGCCGGACCTCGAAAAAGATGATGGAAATGCCGAGAACAAGTCCCGCCAATGCGGCCCACGGGGAGGGAGCAGTTTGAAATGGGTGCAGCAGGTAGCCGGACGCGGTTAATACGAGCACGAATATGATGCGAACGATGGTTAAATCGAGCATGAGAACACCCCTTTCCGGGCGAATTCGAGAGAGCGCGGGGAAGCAGTCCGTCCTCTCGACCCTGAAATTGCGAGCTGACAAGGTCGCGCCAAGATTATAGCATCAGAGCGGGTCTGGAGACCCGCTGCAGGCGTGGACGCCCGCCCCACAGCAGGCGTGGACGCCTGCCCCACTTACTGGTGGGGGAGCGCGAAGGCGACGTAGCTTCCGCCGGAGGGCGCACCCGACTTCCCTCCCCCGGCGGCGACGACCACGAACTGGCGCCCATCGATCTCATAAGTCGCAGGCGTGGCGTTGCCCGCGGCCGGGAGCGCGGCTTCCCAAAGCAGCTCGCCGGTGGCCTTATCGAAGGCATGAAACTTGCGGTCGTGGTTGGTGGCGGCGATGAATAACAACCCTCCAGCGGTTACCACAGGCCCGCCATAATTCTCGCTGCCGGTGTGGCGCAGGCCTTTGGCCGCCAGCTCGGGATACTCGCCGAAGGGGATCTTCCAGGCGATCTCACCCTTGTTCAGATCGATGGCGTTGAGCGTTCCCCAGGGCGGCTCGACGGCGGGGTAGCCATCCGGGTCGAGAAACTTGTTATAGCCGTCGTGCCGGTACTTCTGTTCGATCGGCCAGGGGCTCCTTACGATGCCGGCCACGGCCAGGTCTTCCCCGGTTGTGAGGTAGGCGACCAGGGCGGATACGGCATCCGGCGGCAATTGGGCGAATGCCGGCATGCGGCCACTGCCATCATGGACGATAGCGGCGACTTGCGCGGCCGTGCGGCGCTTGGATATCTCGATGAGCGCCGGGAATTCCGGAGGGCTGCCTCTCATATCCTGGCGATGACAGCCTGCGCAACGTGCGTTATACAAGCCGCGGCCGGTGATTGTGCCGTTTTGCGGCGACTCGACCAGGCGCAGAATCCACGGCATTTCGTTGGCGTTGACGTAGAGCAGCCCGGATGCGGGATCGAAGGCCGCGCCGCCCCACTCGCCCCCGCCATCGAAGCCGGGAAAGATGACGGTGCCTTCCAGGCTGGGCGGCACAAATTGGCCGGCGCTACGCACTTGCCGCAGGCGCGCGAGGACCGCGGCGTGTGCCTCGGGCGTCCTATTGGTGATCATGTCGGCGGTGAAGATCTGGCGGGCGAAAGGCGGCGGCTTCAGGGGCAGGGGTTGATTTGGGGCGGTAGCTTCCCCCTCGACTTCGGTACCGGGCACGGGCCGCTCCTCGATCGGGAACAGCGGCTCGCCGGTTACGCGATCGAACAGGAACACATGGCCGGACTTGGTGATCTGGGCTACCGCATCGACCGCGCGGCCATCGTGCCGGACGGTGACCAGGTTGGGCGGGGCGGGAAAGTCGCGGTCCCAAAGATCGTGATGTACCGCCTGGAAATGCCAGACGCGCTCGCCGGTTTCGGCCTTCAGCGCGAGCAGCGAGTTGGCGAACAGGTCGTCGCCTTTGCGGTTCGCGCCGTAGAAATCGAAGGCCGCGGAGCCGGTGGGAACGAAAACCAGGCCGCGCTTTTCATCGAGGCTCATGCCGGCCCAGTTGTTGGCCCCGCCGATGTATTGCCAGGCATCCTTGGTCCAGGTGGCGTAGCCGGGCTCGCCGGGGTGCGGGATGGTATGGAAGGTCCAGCGGATTTTGCCCGTGCGGGTATCGTAAGCGCGGATATCGCCGGGAGACGCGGGCAAGGTTTCGCTGACGATGCTGCCCATGATCAGCAGGTCTTTGTATACGATGCCGGGGGTGGTGGCGGAAATGGACATCTCTTCGGGCGGGCGGCCGAGACCCTGGCGCAGATCCACGCGGCCGGCTTCTCCGAACGCCGGGATGAGCGCGCCATTCCGCGCGTCCAGGGCGTACAGCCAGTGGCTGGCGACGAAAAAGATGCGCAGGTCCGCGCCATCGCCCCAATAGGCGACTCCGCGATTGCGAGCCTTGCCGAAGTTGGCCCGCAGATCCTGCCGCGGATCGAAGGACCAGCGCAGCTTACCGGTCGCGGCATCAAGCGCAATCAGCCGCAGTTTGGGAGTGGTGGCGTAGAGCAGTCCATTTACGACGATGGGATTGCATTCCATCTCGGATTCCTGGAAGGCGTCGCCGGTGTCGAAGGTCCAGGCCACTTGGAGGCGGGCCACGTTGCGACGATTGATCTGGTCGAGGGCCGAATAACGGATGCTGTCGGGACCGCCGCCGTATACGCGCCATTCGCGGTAGGGATCGGCGGCCTGGAGGGCGGCGCTGAGAAGAAAGGCGCCGAGAGCGATTGCGGCTGGGGTTTGCACGATGACTCTCAATATAACGCTGGGGGCCCTGTGTCGGCACGGGTGCCGACGCGGCCTGTCCAAGTCAAGCCAGCGCCAGGGCAAGTTGTTCGGATCCAGGGAGCAGGGGCGGTGTCTCAAAGGGGTTGTCCAGCCAGTCCGCAAATCGCGATAGGTAAATAGGTTCATCCGCAGCATGGTTTCTTTTTTGCGTTATGTTTCTGGGTGTTGTTGATTACTCAGAAAGGAAGATTGCCGTGCCCGATTTTTTGTCGCCCTCGAAGCCCACCGTACCCAGATCCTGCGCCAGATCAGAGTCGTTCGGACAATGCGAGAATTAATTAAAGTCGTTTTGGAGGCGGGCTGCAGGATTTCCTTGGTTATGCGGTCGGACATCCGCCCATGGAATCACCAGGAGAACCCATTCGCAATTCGGGAATGTAGAATGGAGGCGACTGATCGGTAACCCAAGCTGCCTGCGCCGCGCCCACGCGCCAGCGGATTCCGCCGCCCAGATCGAAAGAGAATTTCAGACCGCTGGCATCCGGCTGGCTCTCTGGTATCGGCTCGGTAGAGGCAACGATCCCTCAAGTGGTTTCCAGGAATGGGTGAACGCGGCGTTTCCGAGCAGGGTCAAATGTAAACCCCACAGACGCCACGGCCAAGCCATATACCGCAAGAGCGGGCAACTCGGTGCCGATCAGGATCGCGACACCCGGGAATGCCGGCAAAAAACCGAAGTCGTGACGCGGCTGGCGGCAGTTATCGGACCACAATCCTCGCCGCCAACGCAACGTAACTACGGAAGCTCTTCGGGATGAAACACCAGGTCACGATCCAGGACCATTTCGATGTGGGCGCCCGAGCGCAGCACCACGTCCTGATTGCGGGAAAGCAGGACTCCGGCCAGAGCGCCACCCACGCCGCCGACGGCCGCGCCGGGCAGTCCATGGGTGATGGCTCCAATCGCGCCGCCGGCGCCGGCTCCCTCGATCACGGTACGGCCGTCGGCGGACTTGCCGTTGCCCTCCACCTTGCCCTCTTCTCCCGGTGGCCGGGCGTGAAAATCGCGCGATACACCATTGGGCAGAATCAGCGAGTCGAAACGGATGTACAACTCACCCTTGCCCACCACCTTGCCCGCCGCCTTCGCCCGGGTGATGGTGCCTTCAACGTCGCTGCCTCTAGGTATGACTAGCCGTCCACCGGCCGCCACTGGAGTCGCCGTGCGAAGGTAAACGCGGTCGCCCTCTTTGGCGTGCTTCGTGTTCACTTCACCGATGAGGGATAGCAGGACGCGCGTGCCGGTGGGGATCGTGATGTCCGGAGGCACGCCCGCCGCGGGCCTGGTTGCCAACACGGGTTGCGATCCGCCACTACCCGGCTCGGTCGGACGCCAACCCGCCGCCGGCGGCGCCTCACCGGCTGCCGCGCCACCTGCCGGAAGGGCTGCCGGAGGAGGAGTCGGCACCGGGGCGGCCGGAGGAGCAGCCGGTACCGGTGCGCCTTCGCGCCGGAACACTAACGTGCCTTCCTCTTCCGAATTGGCGCGAACCACCTGCCTGGTAATGGTGAGGGTGTTGTGGCTGCGGGAAAGCTCCCAGCGGTC
>DATKFU010000291.1:0-7192 GCA_035511215.1 Bryobacteraceae bacterium
TCACCATCGATGAACCCGTCAAGTACGGACAACGGATCGAGTTATACATCGGCTGGCCCGTCCTGCTGCACGAAACGGTGCACTTGAGTCTGGTTACGCGCGGGACCATCGTGCGTGCCGAGGAGGGTCGCGCCGCAGTCAGGTTCGGGCATTTCGCCTTCCGGACCGCCGGTGCCGCTTTTCGCCTGGAAGCCGCGTTGCCGGAACTCTAGTTCGGCGCCGCGTCTCACGATTGAGGCGCGGCCAAAAACCGGTATCCCACTCCGCGCACCGTCAGCAGGTGCCGCGGATGCGTAGGGTCGTCTTCGATATAACGCCGCAGCCGTACGATGAAATTGTCGATGGCCCGCGTATCGGTGTCTTCGTGCAGGCCCCAGACTTCTTCCAACATGGACTTCCGCGACACCGGTTTCCCCTCATGGCGGATCAGGTACCGCAGAACGTTGGCTTCCATCAAGGTTAGGGGAAACACCTGGTCGCGCACGTGCAACTCCAACCTGTCGAAATACATTGACTTGTCGCCGAAGGTGAAGGGTTCGTCCGGCCCGGCAGGCAGCCCCGCAAGGGGCTCCGTCACGTGGTTCATCGATGCGCGCAACCATTCCCGCCGCCGCAGCAGGCCGCTGATGCGCGCGATCAGAATGGCCAACTCGAAAGGTTTGGCCAGGTAATCGTCCGCGCCTGCCTCGAAGCCCTGCAGTATATCGTCCGGGTGGCCGCGCGCCGTCAACATCAAGGTGGGAACGAACTGCCCGCTATGCCGCATGTGGGACATTACCGCGAAGCCGTCGATCCCGGGCAGCATCACGTCCAGAATCACCACGTCGAACGGCGCCGATTCGGGCCGCAACACTTCCAGCGCGGCTTCGCCTGTGTCCACTACCTGCACCTGGTAGCCTTCCGCTTCCAGGTTGAATCGCAGCCCTTCAGCCAGGTGCTGCTCGTCTTCCACTACCAGAATCCGGCTCATTTCACTATCGGAAGCTGCAGAACGAAGGTGGCGCCGTGCCCCGGACCCTCGCTCTCGGCCCAGGCGCGGCCGCCGTGCCGTTTGGCCACCGACCGTACGATGTACAGACCCAGTCCGGTCCCCTTCACGCGCGTGGCCAGTGCTCCCGGCACGCGGTAAAAGCGTCTGAAGATGCGCTTCAGCTCCGTCTTCTCGATGCCCGGCCCGTGGTCGATTACGCGCAGCGCCACATACTTCCCGTCGACCCTAGCCGTCTCCACCGTAACCCGGACGTCGGCGCCCGAATACTTCACCGCGTTGTCGATGAGGTTCGAAACCGCCGCCTGCACTTCGTCCGCGTCGCCCACGATGGTGACCGGAGGACCGGGTTGGTACTGTAGGCCGTCCGGCGAAACCTTGTGCAGTGTCCGCACCCGCTGCACGCACTGCTCGATGACGCCGCTCAAATCGATGCGCGACAGATTCAGCCGCCGGCTGGACGCGCCAATCCGCCCCGTACGCAGTACCTGCTCGATGGTACCCAGCAGCCGTTCGCTGTCATCCACCATGATGCGATAGAACTCCAGCCGCTTGGCTTCGTCCACCGCGCGTGTCTGCAGCGTTTCCAGATACAGCCGGATGGAAGCGATAGGGGTCTTCAGTTCATGCGTGACCGCGTTGATGAAGGCGTCGTGCTGGGCGTTGCGCCGGATCTCCCGCACCAGGAAGATCGTGTTGAGCACCACGCCGCTGACGATAGCCGTCATCAGCAGGGCTCCTAAGACCAGCAGGATGCCGTGACGCCAGTTCAGCAGCACCCAGCCGACATACAGCAGGATGATGACACAGATCAGGCCGGCGCCCAGCGCGATGAAGAAGGCGATCGACTTCTGGCGTCCGGCGACTATCACACCTCCAGCTTAATATGATATGTCGCGTTGCAACGTTCGCATTGCTGCCATGGATAAGCCGAATGGGCCCCGCGTCACCCTACCGCGCGTCGATCTTCACCACGAAATACGTGATCTGTTTGCCGCTCCCCAGCAGCATCTGGTGAGCCGTCCGGATAGGAATGTGTACTACGTCGCCCGCAGCCAGCGGCACCTTCTCCCCGCCGCGGATCGATGGCCCGCGAATCTCGTGGGGCGCGGTGGTCCTCGGATCCATTACCGTGCCTCCCACCACCAGCGTGCCCTCGCCGCTTTCCACCACCATCACGTCGCTCTGGGTTTCGTGCAACTCGGCCTCGCCGCTGCCTTCCCGGTGCGCCACCAGGAAGCTATGGTTTCCATAGCCCGCCAACGCCTGCGTGGCTATTTTTTGGGAATTGATCTTGGGCCCCAGCGTCTGCTCGAAGCCCCGTAACTCACCGCTCGTCCAATGCCCGAAGCCCTCCGGCAGACCGGCGGGCAGCGCCGCTGCCGCCATGCATAACACCATCGCGAATGTTCTCATTGCTCCTCCTGTCCGAAACCTATCCCGCTGATGCAAATCACGCTCATCGCGGTCCGATCGAACTTCAGCCGCACTACAGTTACCTTGGCCGGGTCGAACGTCTGGGGAGCGCCGCTGGGGTCGATGCCCTGAAACGCCGCCATCGGCGCGCGCACCGTCTGCAATACTGGCTCCCAGTCCTTTTCGTAGGCCGCGCTCTCCATCGCCTCGAGCTTGGTGAACTTCTCCGTCAACGGCGGCGGAATGGCCGCGAAGCGGCTCACCGGAGCGCGGGCCGTCACGCCATCGCTGGTTACCAACTCGATGGTGAAATCCGGCGATTCGCGCTCCTTGTTCTTCGATTCTTTGGGCTCCTTGGGCTTCTCGTCGTTTTTCTTGCCGGACTTTGCCCCAGGCAGGGGCGCGTCTTCATCCAGCGCCGCAATCGACAATTCGATAGTCGATGTCTTGCCCAACCGCCATTTCGCCGCCGCGCCCTCGGGAAGCGTAATGGTGTAGCCCGCCGCAAGCGCCCCTTTGGCCCGGTTCCATCCCAGAAACACGCCGTTATAGTCCCTGTCTCCGTGCCGCCACGGAATGCGGCCCTCGTGCCAAACGGACAGGTTCTCGCCCGCGATGCGCCCGCCCGGCGCGGTGGTAGTAGTGATATCCGCATCCTCCTGGAAGGAAGCCAAAGGTACATACGAAGCATCCTGGAAGCGATTGATGTAAATCGTGCCGGGCAGCCAGGCGCGCCCCACCCGCCAATCCTCGAACAGCGGCAGATACTCGCGCCGCCCTTTTAGCGTGGCTTCCAGGAACGCCGCAATGTAGGTCTTCGAGATGCGCCGCTGCTCCGCTCCCGGCATCAGAGGCTTCAGGTTCAGGAACCAGCTCAGCGGTTCGCCCGCGTCCGTGCGGCCCCACACCGTGTTGAATTGCCCGTGATTAGCCCGGTACGCGTAGATCTCCGCTTTGAACCACGGGCCAGACTTGGTGTATCGCACGTGCTCCCACTGGCGGCTGCCCATGAACGATGAGACGTCCGCGTCGTTCGCGCCCTGCAGCGTCAAGTAGCTTACATCCTGAATCCAGCGGGATTGGCCAGCAGGCTTGTATTGGCCGTCGGCCGGCGCGATGGCCACTACGGCCTGGATCGCGAAGCCATAATCGAAACGGATGTCCGCGTTATCCGGGTCGTACTGCATCCGATTGAACAACGCCGCCGTGGCCGCGGCCTCGCCGCCCCGGGAATGTCCCATCAGCGCGATGTGCTCCATGTCCACTTTGCCGTGGAACGGATTGCCCACCGCCCCGTTCCATGCCCGCCACAGCTTCAGGTGCTCCAGCAGCATCCACCCACGTACCGGCTGCTGTTTGGGCGGATCGTGAAACAGGCCGCTATTAAGGAAGTTCTCGTCGATGGATGCCAGGATAAAGCCGCGGCTCGCCAGCAACTCGCCCAGATACGCGTAGCCCGGATCGGAAAAATCCGCCATGTCGTGGTTACCGTGCACGATCAGCGCCAGCGGAAAAGGCCCGGCGCCTTCCGGATACCACACCCGCGCATTCAGCGGCAGCTTGTCCATATCGAATCCCCAGTACTTCCGGCGCGCCCATCTTTTCCAGCCGGAGAAGTCTTCGAAGAAGTCCGATGCGTCCACCGTGCGCGTCTTGATGGCCACAGATGCGCCATACTCTGGCCGCCGGATGTCGTTGCCCACGCCGTAAAACAGCCTATGCACGCGGTAAGGGCCGTTCTCCGAGGGATTCGCCAGGTCCAGCTTGGCCGGCATGGTAGCCGCCTCCGGCCTCCACGCTACCATCCCTTCGAGCGAACCCTGATGCGCCAGCAGCCATACGAACCAGATATTAACGGCCGCCGCAAGCAGGCACAGCGCTCCGGTGACGATTTTCTTGGCCGTCGCCGCCTCGCCGAAACGGCCCGCCAGAAACGTAGCAATAGTGGCGCCCAGGACGCCCTCGGTCAAGCCGATCGCGATAGCCAATGGGAGCCCAACCTCCGGCGGCATCCAGACCAGCATCACGACAGCGCACGATCCTACGATCATGCCCGTTGCAATACGGGGCAATCTGCGCATGATCGTCAGCAGCAGCGCAACCGCCAGCGCGACCAGCGCCACCAGCGCGGCGGCACATACGATAGCCAACGCGAAGTCGAAAGCGTAGCCGAATCCGGTCCGCGCATACAGCCCCGTGACGACCACGCATACCCCGGCCGCTACGAGCGTCCCCCACACTGCGCCGCGGCGCGCCTCCGGGCCGGGACGGATCTGCCTCCATAGCCGCACGCACCAATCCATGCACTTGCGCCACCCGCCCTTCACCCGCTCGCGCAGTTGTGGACGTGGTTGGGCTGGGTCGGGCGGCGTGCTATCCGGCATGATCGGCAATGTTAAATTAAAACACGCTGAGCGGCATCCACGGCGCCCGGAGGACGTCCCAGTCCAATCCCAGTACCGGGGCACGTTGCAGCCGGCGTCCGCTACGCCAAGCTGGTGTATACTAGTCAGAACTGCGGGGATCGGGAGACCAATACGCGTCGTTCTGGGTGGGCATCGATGGCTACAGCTCCGAAACCGTCGAGCAGACCGGCACGGATTCCGATTGTTCGGGCAGGACGCCGCAATATTACGCCTGGTATGAGTTCTATCCAAATCCCTCGATCGAAATCTCAAGCGTCTCGGTTAAGCCGGGCGATCGCATATCGGCGAAGGTGGTCTACAGCGGATCGGAATTCACGGTCACAATCACGGACGTCACCACTGGAAAATCTTTCACCAAGAGCGGAACGGTTAGGGGCGCGTCCCGCTCGTCGGCCGAATGGATCGCCGAAGCGCCCTGCTGCACCGCCCGCGGCGGCATCCTGCCGCTTGCCGATTTCGGCACGGTGCTTTTTGGCGACGACAGCACCGGCGTAGCCGGCACCAATTACGCGACCGATAGCGCCACCACCGGCCCCATCGGAGTGTTCCCCACTATCGAGGAAATCACCATGGCAACCAGCGGCGGCGCCAAGGAATCCGTCCCGTCGGCGCTGTCTAGCGACGGCACCAGCTTCTCGGCCACCTGGGCCTCACAGTAGCGCCTCGCCAGCATGCCAGCATGGCGACGATCAGCCACGCCATGCTGGCGGCTGCGAACGGCTGCGGCTTCGTCCCGCAAGGGGCTTCCTCAAACCTGAAGCTGGCGCAGGAAAGGAACGCTGGCTTTCATCAACTCCAGGTTCATCTCGACGAAGTAATTCTTGAGCCCGCCCGTCTTTGCCGCTGTAAAGATCTTAGTCCAGTCCAGCGTGCCCTGCCCCACCGCCATCGTTTTCTTAGTTACCGACGACCAGTCCTGCACGTGCATCGACATGAAGCGGCCGGGATACTTCGTAAAGTATTCTGCCGCATCGAAGCCCTTGCTGATCGTCGAGACCTGGAACTGGAAGTTGACAAACCTCGGATCGAGCAGCTCGATTAAGATGTCGTAGGTCCGCTTGCCGCTTACCGAGGTAAGCTCGAAGCCCTCATTGTGCAGGCCCTGCCGGATGCCGGCCTTGGACGACTGTTCGCCCATCTTGTTGTATTCCTCGGCCGCCCGCTTCACGTCATCCATGGCCGGGTTCCGCGGTCCGTCCAGGCTGGGCACCAGCATTTGCTTCAGCCCCAGATCGTTAGCCCATGCAATTCTGCCCGCCAGGTCTTTCCGCAGTTCCCCGATATCGAAGTGCGAGCTCTCGCACTTGACCCCCGCATCGCCCAGAATTCTGCGCAGTTCGGCGCTCTTGTATTTAGCCAGGCCGCCGAACCCGGAATCGGCGTAGCCCACCGGAGAGCACAGCTCGATCGTCTGAAAACCGGCCTCGGCAAGCACCTTGATGGTGCCGGGAAAGTCCTTGGCGATCATATTCCTCACGGGATAGGTCTGGCATCCAATCGGCATGCCCAGCGGATTGCCGCGCAGCATTCCGGCCGCCGCGGCCCCCGCCACCGTGTTCTTGAAAAACTCTCTTCTGGAAATCGCGTTCATTCCGGCCTCCTTACTGTTTGATGTGGTATTGTCTCACGGTTCGTGGCACACGCATCCATGCGTGCCGTATCGAGAAGCGTTTCGACACCTGGCGCCCACCGGCATTTTTTGGTTTCCTACAAGCGGTCCTGAAGTCCGGTTCTGCGAGATGAGGCTTAGCCCTCGTTTCCGGCCCCGCCGGAAGCTAGCCGGCTTGCGGTTCCTGGTCCCGCAATCGCCTCGAATTCACCCAGTGGTTCTGCATCGGGCCGGCGGTACACTCGAAGGGCGGCCTCTTGTCTCGGCGGCCATGGGCTATTCCCGCCATCCTCGCGCCGCCCGCCCTGACCCCTTGTCCCTTGCCGTCTCCCTCGCCACCAAGCAAACCCCAATTAAAGAACCGGCACTGGCCTGCGGTTTAGTTCACCGACCGGTTTCATCAACTTGCGGTCCGATCATCGGCTCGGCGGTGCCACTCTGGCACACTGCAAGCCGAAGAAACCTCTGTCAGTCACACAACTCGCCACAAAATCTTCCCCACCCTTTCAATCACTTGCAGCCTCGATACCCAAATCCCCCCAAACCCCTGCCCCACAATAGAATCGACAGGCAAGGATCTCCGGTCTCCTATCGCCGATCCCAAGCGCCCGTCCCGTTACACCATGTAACGGAATGTTACGCAAAGGACCCCTTATCATGGCCACCAAAGCCCAAACCAACGCCAATCGTGAAAACGCGAAGAAAAGCACCGGGCCCCGCACCCCGCAAGGCAAAACCATCTCCAGCCGCAAC
>DATKFU010000292.1:0-4477 GCA_035511215.1 Bryobacteraceae bacterium
TTGCGGCATCAAAGACAGCGAAATAATAAGCTTCTCTATGGCGGTTTGGACCACCCTAGACGGAATAGCCAAATGGAAACTCGGCAAGATAGAAAACAATTCTCCATCCTGCGGGCCAGGAATGCTAATTCTAGTGAATACAGACGCCCCCATTCCCACAAAAAAAGCCGCTGAGGCGTTGTTGAAAGCCTTCATTGAGCAGGGGCTAATGAAAGAGGGTTCAACGGTCGGAACGCTCTCTCCACCTCCCGCAGGACCTCGTGGCCCCGAAACATGGTTTTTGGAAACGTCGCACGCTGACTCAATCTTAGTATTACTGCAAATCCACGAATAACACCGGCCTGTCACGCCGCCCCAAGCGTAACCCGCCAAAGCTAGGAATGTCAAGTATGTTATTGCCCTTTTTCTCTCTCGGGCAAAAATGGAGAAAACTCCGCGAGTGGAATAAATCGGGGACGGCTCGTCTTCTATAATTGAGCATATGCTGGTAAAGAAATCGGCCGAAATCCGTTACTCGCAGGTAACCCCCAAAGACGCCTATCTGAACCGCCGGCGCTTCCTGGCCACCCTGCCCCTGGCGGGCGCGGCATTCTTCATCGCCCGCGCGCAGGGCGCCGCGAAACTGGCCGCCGTCAAGGGCCCGTTCAACACAGACGAGAAGCCCACGCCGTTCGTGGACGTCGCCAGCTACAACAATTACTACGAATTCGGCACGGGCAAAGACGAGCCGTCCAAGAACGCCGGGAAACTGAAGACCGCGCCCTGGGCCATCCACGTGGAGGGCGCGGTGGCCAAGCCCAAAGTTTTCGACCTGGACGAAGTGATGAAAATGGCGCCGCTCGAAGAGCGCATCTACCGGCATCGCTGCGTGGAGGCGTGGTCCATCGTAGTTCCGTGGATCGGGTTTCCCCTGAACGTGCTCATCAAAGCCGTCGAGCCCACCGCGAAGGCCAAGTTCGTCGCCTTCCAAAGCCTGTACGACCCCAAGTATATGCTCTCCGAGCGTCAGGCGGGCATCGGACTACCTTACGTCGAAGGCTTGCGCATGGACGAAGCCATGCACCCTCTCGCGCTGCTGTGTTTCGGCATGTACGGTCAGGTGCTGCCCAATCAGGACGGCGCGCCCGTCCGGCTGGTAGTGCCTTGGAAGTACGGTTTCAAAAGCATCAAGTCGATCGTGAAGATCAAATTCGTCGAGAAGGAGCCGCCCACCACCTGGAATCTCACCAACGCACGCGAGTACGGTTTCTATTCGAATGTGAATCCTACTGTGGACCATCCCCGCTGGAGCCAGTCGAGCGAACGCCGCCTGGGCGAGTTTGTCAAGCGCAAGACGCTCATGTTTAACGGCTATGGCGATCAGGTCGCCAGCCTGTATACCGGGATGGATCTGCGCAAGAACTACTGAGCCATGGCAATCGACTGGAAGCGCCTGGCATCGCCACGATGGCTCAAGATCCCCGTCTTCATCCTTTGTCTGGCGCCTGTGATTATGCTCGCCTGGAAGGCGTTCCACCAGGACTTGGGCGCGAATCCCATCGAATTCATCACGCATGCCACCGGCGACTGGACGCTGCGCTTCCTGGCCATCACCCTGGCTGTCTCGCCGCTGCGGCGCCTCCTGGGCCTGCCCCAGTTGATTCGCTTTCGGCGCATGCTGGGGCTGTTCGCCTTCTTCTACGGATCCCTGCACTTCACTACCTATCTTTGGCTCGACAAGTTTTTCAATTTCGACGAAATCGTCAAAGATGTATGGAAGCGGCCCTTCATTACCGCCGGCTTTCTCGGTTTTGTTTCCATGGCGCCGCTGGCCCTGACGTCCACCACGGGTTGGATCCGGCGCCTGGGCGGCCGGCGCTGGCAGATGCTCCACCGGTTGATCTACGTCAGCGCGATCGCAGGCGTGGTGCATTACTACTGGCTGGTAAAATCGGACGTCAGGAAGCCGCTATTCTACGGGGCCATCGTACTGTTGTTGCTCGCCGAACGGGCCGTAGCCGCATTCCGGAAATCCAGGGTTAAGCAGGCAGCTTGGACATCCGGGAAGCCTGGTGGCGGCGATCCCGCATCCCCCGCGAAAGCCCGCGCTTCCTCTTCTGCCCGCTGATTGCGACGTGGCGCACGCACTCGTGCGTGCCGCGTCGGCACTCGTGCCGACGCCCGCCTCTAAATAACAGGCTGTGGCGGCCGACATGATGAATGCGTACGCCATCGTCCGGCCGGAGTCACCCGCGCAACAGGCCGGCAATCGGGGCGTGGCCCATTTTCGTGGCCCAAGCCAGCGGCGTCGCCCATGCTTCGGCATCCGGCTCATCGGCCGGCGCGCCGCGCGCAATCAGAAATTCAACCAGTTCCCGCCGTCCCCACCGGCACGCCCAGCCGAGCGGCGTGGACCGCAACAATTCGTCCCGCACGTCCAGCCTGGCGCCGCAGTCGAGCAGCATCGCGGCGAATCGTACGCGCTGCGCCTCTGTGGGGTTGGCGCGCGCGGCCGCGTAATGCAGCGCAGTTTCGCCCCGGCGCGCGATGTTCGGATCGATCCCGCGCTTCAGCAGCAGCGCCATGCATGCAAAGTAGTCCTCATCGCCGGGGCGGTCGCCCACACTGCGAATCGGCTGGATCAAGATCCAGTGCCATCGCGGATCGTTCGCCGCCCAGGTCAGCCGCGGCAGCGCCAGATCGACAATCGCCGGGCGGCCGTTGCACGCTGCCGACCAGGCAAACTCACGAGCCAGGTCTTCGCTGCCATCCGCGTCCAGCATGCGCCTGGCCTCGTCGACATCGTTCACCAATGTGGTTGTCCATGGCTGCGGCTTCGCCCCGCGGGCTAGCAGCAACTGCTTCATGGGCTCGTTCCGCTGACGGTACGCATGGTCGATCGGCCAGCCGGAGGCATAGACATTGGCGTTCGGATCGGCGCCGCGGTCGAGCAGCAGCTCCGCGATATCGCTCCGTCCGGCCAGCGCCGCCACCCACAACGGGCTGCCCCAGCTGGGGGTCGGCTCCTCCAATTCATCGAGAATTGTCCGCTCGTCCACATCGGCGCCCAGGTCGAGCAGCAGCCTGACGGCGTCGATGTGCCCGTGCTTCACGGCCAGGGTGAGCAGCCCGCCCCCTTGCCAGCGGATCGCCCGCAGCACGCCGGGGTCGGCCAGCACCAGCTCGCGGATACGCGCGGCGTCCGCCAGTGCCACAGCCGCCCGGATAGTCAAGTCCGCGCCATGCGCCAGCAGCCGCCGCGCGATGGCGGGAAAACCGCGCGCTCTGTCGTTCCGCGGATCGGCTGCCAGCGCGGCCCGATCGAGCGGCGTCCAGCTCCTCAAATCCTGTTTGCGCGCGTTGGCCCGCTTGCTCAACAACCAGGCCACCAACTCCTCGTTGGTCTCCGCCGCGGCGGCGTGCAGCGGCGTTGCGCCATCGCGATCGCAGGCGCGAATCAACCGTTCGTCCGCCTCCAGAAGACGGATCGCTTCGTCATTGTTGCCGTTGCGGATCGCGCGGTTGATCTGGTCCTGTACCGGCGAGACTGTGACGTTCGGACAACTCATCCCCTCCCGGCGGTGCTGCTCTTCTTCCTCGATGGCGGCGACGATGTCTCCGTAGCCGCGGTCCCGCGCCAGCGCGAACGCGGTGGTCGCATCGCGGTGCGGGAAGATGCCCTTGCGCGCATCGGCGCCGGCCGCCATCAGCAGACGCACCATGGCCGGGTCGCGCCGCAGCACCGCGTAATGCAGGGCCTGGTGCTCGTTGTCGCCGGCCATGTCCATCTTGGCCAGTTCCGGGCGCGCATGCAGCAGCGCCCTCGCCTGGGGCACGTCGCCGGCCTTTACGGCCTCGGCCAGCCGGGCCACGCTGGCTCCGTCCACGAATGCCTTGAGCTTGGACCAGCTCTCGAAGCCGTAGGCGCGCGCCAGCACCCGCTGCGCATCGTGCAGGGCGAATGCGGCAGGGTCGGGATGGAGCTCGAACCGGCGCACCTCGGCGATGGCGGCAGCCTGGCCGGCGCGATACTCCTCCAGCAGGTCTTTGGCTTGTTTGCGCAACTGCTCCAGGCTGGGCTGCGGCGGCAGCCGGCGCATGGGATGGGAATTTCCGGTAGTGGGCATGACGATCTCCTTTTTGTCGTTGCCCGGTGTCCGCGTAACGGGCGAAAAGAAGATTCGTCGTAAAGCAGTAACAATTCTGACGATTCGGCGGGCTCAGCCCTTCCCGCGGACACGGTGGCGCCCGGCGCGCTCAGTCCGCATCATAACATGACCCGCCGGGTGTGCGACATAGAAGTGGAGACTTAAGGCGACGCCACTTGAGCCCCCGGATCACCGCGCCTGCGTTATCCGCGTTCGTCGGCGTTCATCGGCGGCCAAATGTACTGTGTTCGGGCCCAATGCGAAAACCAAAACCCGATATTGGCCGCCGATGAACGCCGATGAACGCGGATAAGCCAAGCAGGACGGCAGCTCGGAAGCGGGTTCCCTCG
>DATKFU010000293.1:0-22297 GCA_035511215.1 Bryobacteraceae bacterium
GGGGGGATGAGAGTTACTTACTCACCCGGATCACACGCGTATCGCAGATCATATCGTGCAGCGCGCGCTTTTGTGAGTCGAATCCAGCCATGATATAGCCGATCGCCAGGATAATCCCGCTCACGATCTTGGCGAAGTAGCGGCCCACCGCGCGCCCCAGCGATAGCGGGCCGCCGTCGGGACGAATGACCTTCAAATCCAACGCCATCTTGCCCGGCGTCGCCCCAAAGCGGCTGACGAACACGCCTTCGTAAGTCGCGCCGATAACCATGCCGATCAGGTACTCGAACCCCAACGCCATCAACATCACGTCCATACGCCCGTTCCGCAGCATCGGCGCGAACAATAACTGCACCACCACACTGACCACAAACAGGATGACGCCGTCGATGATCATGGCCACGAATCGTATCCAGAAGCCCGCATACTGGAAGGTTGCCGCGGAGGCCACTCCTTCCCGCAGCTTCTGCGTATACGCAATCTTGCAGTTGGAACAGATGAGCTGGTCGCCGAAGTGGGCGAGCTCCTCCTGGGGCCATGGCTGGCCGCATTCCGAGCAGTATCGCATCTGGACTGGCCCTGGCTCCATCTGAGAAAATTGTACCTTGTGGCGCACGGCGTATAATCCCGGAATGACGGACTCTTTCCACAACCGGGTGGCCATCGTGACGGGCGGCGCTTCCGGCATCGGCCGCGCGCTGTGCCAGGAATTGGCCCGCCGCGGATCCCTGGTGGTGGCCGCCGATATCGATGGCGACGGTGCGCAGGCAGTGGCTTCCGCGGTCGGCGCAAACGGCGGGCGTGCCACAGCCGCGCGCCTCGATGTCACGCACGCGGCGGACGTCGAGCGACTGGTGGAAGACACGGTCCGCGCACACGGCCGCTTGGATTACATATTCAACAATGCGGGCATCGGCGTAGCCGGCGAAGTGCGCGATCTCTCGCTCGACGATTGGCGCAAGGCCATCGATATCAACTTGTGGGGAGTGATCTACGGGACCACTGCCGCGTACGCCGCGATGCTGCGGCAGGGCTCCGGGCACATCGTCAACATCGCTTCGGCTGCCGGCCTGATCGGCGAACCTGGCCTGGCGCCTTATTCCGTAACGAAGAGTGCCGTGGTGGCTCTTTCGGCGGCGTTGCGCGCGGAGGGCGAGGCGTTAGGCATTCGCGTCAGCGTGGTCTGTCCCGGCTTTGTGGACACGGCCATCTACGACAACGCTATTGGGGTCAGGGTCGACAAGGAACAATTTCTGGCGAAACTGCCAGTGCGCCTGGTGTCCGCCGGCGACGCCGCGCGCGCCATCCTGCGCGGCGTAGAACGTAACGAATCCATCATCGTGTTCCCATTCTATGCACGGCTGGCCTGGTGGCTCACGCGCATCAATCCGAGCGCCCTCGCCGGGTTCCACCGCCGGACCTTGGCGAATCTGCGGAAAGACAGGCCATAAGGCCGCGAAGACACCCGTCCCGCTCACTCATAACGCAGCGCGATCAGCGGATCGATCCGCGTAGCCTTGCGCGCCGGAATATAGACTGCCACCCACGCCACCGCCGCCAGCGTGAGCGCCACGGCGCCGAAGGCGATCGGATCGTTTGCCTTCACGCCGAACAGGAGGCTCGAGAGCAGGCGCGTGAGGCCGAACGCGGCGGCCATTCCGGCCGTCAGTCCTATTCCGGCCAGCAACAAACCCCGCCCGATCACCATGCGCAGCATATCGCTGCCGCTGGCGCCTAGCGCTACGCGGATGCCGATCTCCTGCGTTCGCTGCTCCACCGAATACGACATCAAGCCGTAGATTCCGAGGGCCGCCAGCAGCAAAGCCGTACCCGCGAAAATCGTCAACAGCAGCATATTGAAATTCGAGCGCGCGGTGGATTCCGAGATCACCTGGTTCATAGTGCGGAATTTGGAAACGGGCAGTTGCCCGTCCACAGCCAGAAACTCGCGCTGAATCGCGGTGGTGAGCGTGGTGGGTTCCTGGGACGTGCGTACGATCCAACTGAGCGGGATCACCTTGTTGGCAAGTTGCGTCAGGCCATCGGTGACCTGGCCCTCAGGCACATACATCACGCCCTGATCGGAACCGGTGAGCCCATTTTCGCGCACATTTCCAACGATGCCGACGATCTCGCGCGCGGGCTCGTCGAAGTCGGGACCCAGGCCCTTGCCGAGCGTCATGGCATGGCCGATGGGATCTTCCTTTTGCCAATACTTTTTCGCCAAGGCCTGATTGATGACGATGACGCGGGCGGAGTTTCCGGTGTCGTGTTCGCTGAATACCCGTCCCCGCAGGAGCGGAATCTTGAACGCGGCAAAGTAGTGGGCCGATACGGACCGCCATTGTTCGTCCCCATTGTACATATCCCCCTTGGCGGGCGGCTTGCCGGCGATGTTGAAGGGCAGGTCGATCCCGCCCTCGATGGGCAGCATGACGGCTGTAGCCGCCGATTGCACTCCGGGCAGGCTTTCCAGGCGCGGCGCCATTTGCCGGATCAGGTTGTCGACCTTGGCGGTGGTGTCGTAGCGGCCGCCGGAAAGCGAGGTTTGCAAAGTCAGAACATTGTGCGGATCGAAGCCTGGATCGACCGCGCGCAGGCTGGCAAACGTGCGGATCATCAGCGCCGCGCCAACCAGCAGAATCACCGCCAGGGCGATCTCGCTGACTACCAGGAACCCTCGCGCGCGGTTTTGATGACGTCCTGTTCCCGAACGGCCGCTGGTATCCTTCAACGCCGAATTCACATCCAGCCGGGAGACGTGCACGGCCGGAAAAAGCCCGAATAAGATACCCGTAGCTAAGGAAATGGCCAGCGTGAAACCGAGGACGCCCCAATCCAGCGCCGATACCGCCGTCGCGGAATGCGCGCTGTCGCTGATGCGTGGCAGGTTGCCAGGTGCGACGGCCAGCAGGGCGCGCACACCCCATGCGCCAATCACAAAGCCCAGAATGCCGCCCGCCAAGGCCAGCATCACGCTCTCGGTCAGAAGCTGCCGCACGATGCGCAGACGATTCGCCCCGATGGCGGTGCGGATAGCCATTTCCCTTTGCCGTGTGGACGCCCGCGCAAGCTGCAGGTTGGCCACATTCGCGCAGGCGATCAGCAGGACGAACCCCACCGCGCCCAAAAGGACCATCAAGGGCAATTTCACATCGCCTACTTGGGCTTCCTGCAGCGGCACTACGGCGACGCTCTCGGTTTTATCCATCCACTTGGGGTTGGCTTGCCGAAAACGTTCGCCGACGATCTTCATCTGGGCCTTGGCGGCCTGCAGCGTGACACCCGGCTTCAGGCGTCCGGAAACCAGCAGATAGTGGCCCTGATTGGTGCTGTTCGCATCGGCCTGCAGGGGAATGAAGATATCCGCCGGCGGATCGGATTTGAAGGTTGCCGGCAATACTCCCACCACCGTAGTGGGCTCGCCAGCTATCTGAATCGGAGTTCCTACCAGCCGGAGATCGCCTCCCAGGCGATGGCTGAAGAGCTGATAGCTGATGACCGCGACCTTTGGTCCGCTGGGCCTGTCCTCGTCTGCGGTGAAAGTGCGGCCGAGCACGGGAGAGACGCCGAAAACCCGGAAAAATTCCGAGGAAACATGGATGCCCTTCACCTGCTCGGGATGGTCGCTGCCGCCCACGTTCATGCCCGGACCGGCGAAATCGTAGGCCGCCATAGCTTCGAAAACGTCGTTCTTCTTCCAGGCATTGAACTTCGGAACGGAAATCGAGTTTCCGACGCCACCCGGGAAACCGCGGCCGACCTCCATCAGCCGGTCCGGCTCAGGATATGACAGCGGCTTCAGCAGGACTACATTGATCACCGAAAAGATGGCGGTGTTAGCGCCTATGCCCAAGGCCAGGGCCGCAATGGCGATGGCAGTGAAACCGGGACTTTTGCGGAACACGCGAAAGGCGTGCCGCAAGTCAGCCAGCAAGTTCTCCATGCCCGGATTACGATCCAGGGCGCCGAATAGTTCCAACATTTCGCCGCTATTTTTGGAGCGATACGGAAGATACAGACTTGTCACCGCACTCGTGCGTGCCGCGCCGGTCCTCATGCCGACGCTTGTTTTTTCTTCACTTTCTTCGCGAATTTGTGCCGGAACTTTTGGACTTTCGGCGCTACCACGTATGAACAATACGGCTGTTGCGAATTGTTGGCGAAGTATTCCTGATGATAATCTTCGGCCACGTAGAACGTGGATGCAGGCGCAATTTCCGTCACAATCGGATCGTGGAAAGCCTTCTCCGCGGTCAATTCGCGAATCACCTGTTCTGCCGTCGATCGCTGCCCTTCTGAATGATAGAAGATGGCCGAGCGGTACTGCGTGCCCGCGTCGTTGCCCTGGCGGTTCAGTGTGGTCGGATCGTGAATGGCAAAGAAGACTTCCAGAATGTCGTGAAACGAAACCACATCGGGATCGAAAGTGATTTGCACCACCTCGGCATGGCCGGTACGGCCGGTGCAGACATCGCGATAGATCGGATTCGGCTGGCGGCCGCCCATGTATCCGGACTCCACGGAGAGCACGCCTTCCATATCGTCATAGACCGCTTCCAGGCACCAGAAACATCCCCCGGCGAGCGTCGTGATTTCCCGTTTGGACATGGTCTTAGGGTAGCGCACTGGTAGCGGCTTCGATTTCCACTTTATCGCCCACGTGCAGGAAGGCGCTGCTGGGATTCTTGATTCCCCAGGTCACATAAGGAATGGTGAAGTGTGTTTTCACGGACGCCTGGCCGTGGATTATCTGCACCTGTACGGGAATGGCGATCTCATGCGCAGCGCCGTGGATTCGAAACACTCCATGCACCTGAATTTGCGATGCGCCCTGCGGAGATACCACGCCATCGACGCGATCCGGCGTGAAGACGATCTCCGGATATTGGGCGCTTTCGAGAATCTCCTGGTGCATGCGGCGGTCGCGTCCATCGTTGCCGCTGTTGCCGCTGGCGGAGTCCACCACTATTTCGCCGGAGATCTTACCGGTGGCCGGAATGAAGTGAATCGCGCCACGCTTCAGCTTGAAGCTGCCGTGCACTGTGTGCAGAGTGGCGGGCAGCTTGAATTGCACGGTCGTGTGCGCAGGGTCCGGATTCAGGACGATTTCCTGACCCCACGCGGCGGCGCTAACGGCCAGCGCGGTCAGGAGAGTGTGGCAGCGCATAGATGGCAGGATAGCAGCGTTTGAAAGATGCGTGGCTCGGCAGCCATGGCGCGGAAAGCGGGCGTCCGGAGCCAGGTGCGCCGATCCATGCTGAGCATCAGCTTCGACATCAGCGTGGGGCGACGGGCCAGGCGGCGGTGCGCGGCCTGGTAGCGCGCCAGGTCTCCGCACGCCAGGCTATCGGCCAGCGCGATCGCCTGGTGGAATGACAGGCAGAGCCCTTCGCCGGTGATGGCATCCACCGATCCGGAGGCGTCGCCGATGAGCGCGACGTTGCCGCGATAGACGCGGGGCAGGCTGCGGTTGGCGGTGACGGCTCCGCGCTCGGTGGTCGCGCGCGGTGCATCCATCAGGCGCGCGGCAAGGCCTGGAAACTGCGCCAGAGCTTCATCCAGGCGCAGGCGCGGATTGCGGGAAATGAGCGCGGCGCAAACCTCTTGCGGGCCGATCGGTGTCACATAGATCTGACATCCCGCGCCCCAGTGCAATTCCATGTAATCGCTCCAGGGCGCGACGCGATAGTGGATGCGAAAGCCAAAACGCTGGCTGGTTGGCGGCTTGACCGCTAGTCCGGACCAGCGCCTGACGCGGGAATGGAAGCCATCCGCGCCGGCGATCCACCGGGCGGCGATCGTCTCGCCCGCGATCGAGACGCCATCCGCGGAGATGCCGGCAACCGATGCGCCCCACAACATGCGCACGCCGGCTGCTGCGGCCGCCTCCACCATCCTGGCATGCAAAACGGTGCGGCGCACACCCAGCGCATAGCTTTCCGAAAATGCGGACTCCGGAAACGCGGATTCGACGGAGACGCCGCGATCCACGAATCGAATGCCCCGGAAAGGCTGCGCATCCGCAGCGTCCAGCTTGACGCCGAGACTGCGCAAAGCCGCCAGGCCATCGGGCATCAGCCCCTCGCCGCATACCTTGTCGATAGGCGGGCGCGCGCCATCGGCAAGTGTGACATTCAGTCCCTTGTGGCGCGCTGCAATGGCGGCCGCAAGCCCAGCGGGGCCGCCGCCAATAACGAACAAGTCAGTGGGCTGCAAAACCAGCAGACGGCTGACGGCGCGACTGCGTTCCGGCCACGTCTGTTAAGTTGTGCGAAGCAGTCCGTAGCTTAAGACACTAACTCAAGCCAGCCAGGTATTGAAAGCTCTTACGCAGCGATTCGATCGGATCGCCGGGCGTCTCGTCCTGCTCGACGAAGTAATGCTTCACGCCGGCTTGCTTGGCGGCGCGCAATACGCCGGGGATATCGACGGCGCCGTTGCTCAGATCGTGAAATGCGGCGCGCGGGATATTCTCGTTGAAGCGCGGCGCGACACCCGGCGCGACATTCTTCAGGTGCACCAGCGGGATGCGGTCGCCATAATGTTTCAGAATGCTGATCGGATCGACACCGGCCACGTGCGCCCACATGACATCCAGCTCGAGGTTGACCAGTTTCGGGTCCGTCGTCTTCATCAGGACATCGAGCAATCGTCCATCCGGCGTGGGCTGGTATTCGAAAGCGTGATTGTGATAGCAGAGCCGCATGCCGGCTTTGTTGGCTAGCTCACCGGCGTGGTTGAGGGTCTGGCCCAGCTTGCGAATCATCTCGACGCCGCCGCGGTCGCGCGGATCGATCCAGGGACAGACCACATATTCGAAGCCATGCTTCTGGGCGTCTTCGAGCGCCGCCGGCAGCTTCTCCGGCTGATGGATGAAAACTTGTTCGTTGAGGTGCACGCTGACGGCCTTGAGCGAAGTTTGTTTCAGGCTGGGCCAGATGTCGTCAAGGTGATCCGCGGTGCATTCTACTTCGCGATAGCCGATCTGCTCGATGGCGCGCAACGTTTCCAGCGGGTTCTTGGGCAGCACACGGCGGACCGTGTAGAGCTGCACGCCGACGGTTTCGAGAGCGCGGGCGGCCAGCGAAGCGGCGGTGGCTGCAGCAGCGGTGGAGAGAAACGAGCGGCGGGAGATGGAGGGCATGATCATATGGTACAGCGCAACCGGTCTCTTAGGTAGTGGAGCGCTGGCCCGACAGGGTCCTCGAGAGCGCCTGAAAGAACTCGACCGGCGTTGCGATTCGCAAACAGGTGCGCCGCGCAACGGAAGCCGTAAAATGTTTGGTATTGTGCGTAAGAATCCAGTCGGGGCGGCTGGCGATTGCAGAAAGGAGCACAGGGACGCCCGCCGCATGGCGAATCAGGTGGCGAGCCGCCTGGACTTTCCGCTTGAGTTGGATAGGGCACTACTTCCGGCTTCATCAACTCCATCAAATGGGCATAGTGACCCAGTACCCGGTTCGCGTCGCCGGAATCGAGCCCGCCCAAGCGGACCAGGAGATTATCCTCAACCTCTTCGCGCACCGCTTCCGCCAGAACCAGCCGGCAGACCCGAGCCCGCGCATAACGAAAGGAGGGCTTTATCCAGTCCCCAGCTTGAAACGATGCCAGCGGTCAAGACATTGGAGTCGAGGAAGATCCGGCTGCGCTTTCCTTGACTCAACGGCTCTTGCTCCGCCGCGTTCCGCCGCGTTCCGGCCCCGCCAACTCAGGATACCGGCGAGAGAAGACGCGCCGGCGCGCCGACGGTAAGGTATCCAGCAGATCCGCCGGGGCGAGGTGCTGCCCCTCTAAAACGGAGACGATGGCCTCACAGATGCTCTGAAACCGATTCTGCTCCGGGATCGACAGTAGGCCTTCTCCAATCCGCAGCACGGCGACGGGATCGCCGGGATCAAGACCTAACTCATCGCGATATGGTTTGGGGATGGTGAGTTGGCCCTTCTCTCCAATCCTGGTGTGGGCCATGTACTTGACCTGTGGATGGCTGACGGACATGGTAAGAATATCCTACCGCATCGATTCGCCGCCGGCGTCCTAACCCCGCCCACCTCGGTCGCCGCGGATCCTTCAGGCGGGCGCTGAGCGCTTCCTTCAACCGGCGCAATTCTGCCTCTGCGTGCTGGACACGCTACTCTTCTGTCTTCCCCGCGTGCTCAAACAGGAAACTAAGCGTCTTCTCCGTCTGGATGTGCGAGGCGATGCGGCCCAGCGTCCCATCCTTTTCGAACCGCAGGCGCACCGCCGCGAAGGGTTCGCGCTGCTGCCGGGCGAGGCGGTCGACTTCCCGGTCCACCTCGTCGCGCGTCGCGGCGATGGCTTCCCGTTCGGAGATTCGCGCCAGCAGCATGGAAGCTTTCACCTCACGCAGCGCCTTGTCCTGTTGGCTCTCCTTCACTTTTTTCCAGTCCAGCTTGAGAGATTTCGTATCCCGGCCCTGTTCGGCCAGCGCGCGCACGAGCTGCTCGGTACGGTTCTTGATTTGTTGGTCGACAAACGTCTCCGGCACCGGAAAATCGTGCATGTCCACTAGCTTGTCCACCAATTGGTTCTTGGCCTCTTGCTGCGCCTCGAACTGGCGCTGCGCGAACAGCGATTTGCGCACGGCTTCCCGCAGTTCGGTAACAGTCCGGTAATCGCCCAGATCCTGCGCGAATTCGTCGTTAATCTCCGGCAGTTCCTTGCGCCGGACACCCTTTACCTGCACACGGAAGCGCACTGTCTTCCCGGCCAGCTTGGCCTGGCCATAATCCTCGGGGTAACGAACCTCGAACTCCTTCTCCTCGCCGGGATTCATGCCGCGCAGGTGCTCGCTGAAGTCTTCGAGCGTATCGCCGCCGCCTACTTCGAGGGTCATCTCGTCCTGCTTCACCGGAGGACCCTCCACGGCGCTGAGGCTTTCGAGCGACAGCACCGCGAAGTCGCCATCCTGCAGCGGCCGCGGATCTTCGTTCACGAACTCGGCCTTGGAATGGCGCAGTTCTTCGATGCGCTTGTCCACGTCTTCGTCCGTGATCTCCGGGTCGTGATACTTCACCGTCAGGCCCTTATAATCCTGCAACTCAACTTGCGGTACGACTTCGAATTCGGCCTTGAAGCGCAGCGGCTCGCCAGCCTCCAGGTGCACGTCGGTGATATCCGGCTGTCCAACCACCTTCAGGTCTTCCGCCTCGAACCGGTTGTGCAGGTATTTGGGGATGAGGCTCTCCAGCACCTGCTTCCGGATATCGCCGGCAAAATGCTGCCGAATGATAGAAGGCGGCGCCTTCCCAGGCCGGAAACCGGGCAACTTGGCGCGCTGCTGGACCTTCGCCACGGCCCTGCCTGTTTCCGCCTCCACGTCCTCGACGGGCACGGTAATCTCCAGGGTGTGCTTGCAACCTTCTACTAAAGCCAATGGGATTTACCTCGGAATCGAACTAAACCCCATCATAACACCGGGTCGCGAGTACGCCGCGCTGCCAACCGCCGGTGCTCGCATCGTCTCAATTTACGATCCTTTCAGCCGGCCCATAGGCACAGGCGGCCACAGATTGTCTGGAGCAACTAAACTTATCGGCTGCCGAGCCGATATAAGGTCATACGGATGGCCGCGTCATCCGTAAAGGAACGGCAATCGCTTGCGCGGAAGGGACGGCTTGATCCGGTGCTTCTTCGACTAGGGCTTAACGACGAATCAGAGCCAGCGGAACCGCGCCCCAACACCGCAAGTCCTCCGCCTCCGGAAGACCCTGTATCCTCGCTGGAAGCGGCCATCCAGCAACTCGACCCGCTGGAACACGAATATACCGAACGGCCTTTGCTCCCAGGGGCGGCGGCGGTTCAGCAGGCCGCGCCGCAGAACATAGGCGAGGCAGTCGTATATTGGTTGGCGCGCTATAGCCAGAACCCGTCCGAAGCGGCGCGCAACATTCGCGAATTGGCTGCACGTGCGCCGGAACAGTTGACGGAGACGGCGCTATCGCTGTTCCAGGCCGGAGCCTGTGGAGAAGGCGCTCGTTTTTTGGCAAGCCTGTTGGTCAGCGACAGGACGGTTGCGAAGCTGTGCGATCCCGGCGCGTCTTTGGAAGGCTCCATCTGCGCCGCGAAGGCGCTGATGCAGTACGAACCGCACTTCGATGCGCGCTTCGCCAAAAGCCTGCTCAAGAACGAACAGATGACTCGAGAAGTGCGCCAGCGAGGCTTGGCCGTTTTGGAGAAACTTGGCGGCGGAGGGCGGTTGATCCCCATATTGATTCAATTCATGCGGGATCCCGACAGCCACGTTAGGTCCAAAACGGCGCTAATGTTCGGACAAATCATGGCCACACGGGGCATCATGGACCGGCTCATGGCCGACGCAGACGCGCGGGTACGCGCCAACTTCGTGGAGGGCCTTTGGAACTGCCCGGCCGGTATTGACTGCCGCCCGCTGTTCCGGCAGGCCTTGAACGATTCGAATCACCGCGTGGCCGTCAATGCGCTCGTCGGTCTGCATCGCTTGGGTGAGATCCGCGATGTTGTCAGGCACGTGAGCAAAATGGCCCGTCGTCCGGAAGCGCTCTTTCGTGCCGCTGTCGCATGGGTCATGGGCGAAACCGGTGACGATCGCTATAGCGGCGTATTGCGTCACATGCTTCGCGACCCGGATCCACCGGTCCGGCTCAACGCGCTGCGTTCCCTCCGGCGGATCAGCCTGGCGTCCACCGCGCAAGCCGAGCAAAGCCATCCCGACAACGCTACGCATGAATCCCACCCCTCCACCTGACACACCGCTAGGTTTGGAGTAGGCTAGTGATGTAGGGCGCTCTGCGCTCCGGAGACAACCCGCCGGGCCGCGGATGCCCAATCCCGACTTCATCAAGGAGACACGCCAATGACCAAGTCTGTTTTGATTTGTGCCGCCCTCGCCATGACGGCGAGCCTGAGTTTCGCTCAAAAGTTTACCAGTCCGCCCGCGGACACCTCACTGACCATTGGGGGCAAGACCATCACGATCAAATATTCGGCGCCTTCCGTACATGGCCGGCAGATCTTCGGCGACGGCGGCCTGATCTCGCACGACCCCCATTACCCCGTTTGGCGCGCAGGTGCAAACCCAGCCACGGCGCTGCACACGGAGGCCGACCTGGATATCCAGGGCTTGCACGTGCCGGCAGGCGATTACACGCTTTTCGTCAACGTGGCCGATCCCGACCGCTGGGAGTTCATCGTCAGCAAAGACACCAAAGAATGGGGCTTGGCCTACAAGCCGGACAAGGACCTGGGCCGCGTGAAAATGGAGATGAGCAAGCCCCCGGCGCTGATTGAAACATACAAGATGACGCTCTCGAGCACTGGAGGGAATTCCGGCAAGCTGCAACTCGAGTGGGAGAACCACATCGCGTCCGTGTCTTTCAAAGCGAAATGACCGCAGCGCCGCCCGCCCTGGCTGCAAGTGCTTTCGCGACACCACCTTGCCGGAACATTGCGCTTTGGCGTAACGTATCAAGTTACGGATGCCTTTTTGCAGCCAGTGCGGGAACCAGGTTGACCCGGCGGACGTGTTCTGCGCGAAGTGCGGCGCCCGGCAGCCAGGCGCGCCGCCGCGACCCGCCGATCCGTTCGCATCCATCTCGCCGCGCACCGCCTCGATCCTCTGCTACATACCCGGCGTTGGCTGGATCGGTTCTATCATCGTGCTGGCGTCGGAACGCTTTCGCACGAACCGGGTGGTCCGGTTCCACGCTTTTCAGGGACTGTACCTGTTCGTCGCGTACCTGATCGAAGACTGGGTCTTGAAGCCCATGTTCACCGCCATCCCGCACGTGCACATTAACGGCATCGTCGACGCAGTCCTGGTGGGCATGTCGATCTTTATGATTATTAAGGCCAGCCACGACGAAGCTTACGCGCTCCCCATCATCGGCGAGCTCGCGGAGAAATCGGTATCCGAGCGATAACGGATCTTCACACCAATCTCGCCCACTCCGAACTGACGCAAGCGCGGAATTCCAGGATGGGCATGCCGTGGCGCTGCAGCCAAAGCCAGTAATCGTTTCGAAGGTCGGCCCAGAAGTTGCCTCCGGCCGTTGAATTGCGTCGCGTGTCCAGCGTGAAGTGATGGGCGTACTCATGCACCAGGGTGGTGTCGCGCGCGTCCCGCAAGCCCAGGAACGTTTTGTAGAATGGGTCTCCGCCCGACCTCCGGCTGGGTGGACGGGGCCCTATCGAACAGCCGCCCGTGCGATCCCGGTCGATATCGTAACCCAGCGTGTCCGTGACGAAGAGATTGATGGTTCCCCGCGCCAGGAATTTCGCGGGGATTTCCGAATAGCCTTGCTGCCGCAGGTAAGCCCCTTCCAGCACGCGAACATCGAAGCGGATTCCGCTGGTCGCGTATTCGCGGCGCGCCTTTTCCTGAAAACTCCTGAACCTGGAAAGTTCCCCTTCACCCAAGCCCCTGCCGGCGTGCGCGCCCCGGTCGAACATCGCTTGCACACTGACTACGAGAGGCCTCAGGGGTCGGCCGATCACGAAAGCTTCCCTGCTCGGCGGGATCGCCGGTTCATTGCGCGCTAAACGTGGTCCATGGCCGCGATGGCATGTCGCGCAGTACGGAGCGCTCCCAGGCAAACTCGGTATGCTTGTGCAAGTGTCTGTCGGCCTTGAATCCGATGCCGCAGGAGTGTCCCAGCGAGGCGCGCAGCGTCATGGCCTCGGCCATTGCGGCATCCGAAACTTTGGACTGCACCGCGCCTGTGGGCGAATAAGGCCCCACCCAGGGCAGGTCGCCGCGCGGCGATTTGTCGATATGCCCGCACAGTGTGCGCTCGTCGGGGTCGACCTTGTTCTCGTACGTATCGAAGTGGTCGGCCAGAAATCGCTGGGCCGCGTCCGAGTCGATTTTGCCCTTGTTTTCCCGCATCAGCTGCAGCCAGCGCGCGTGACGCGCATTGGCGCTGTCGCTCGCGTTCTTCACGTCGAAATCGGTCTCTTCGCGCACCAGCTTCTCGTTCACAGGGAAGTTGGAGCCCACAAAAAAACCGTCGCGGGTGCGGTCGAGCGTGACGTTTTTCAAACCCAGCTCCAGGCTGGCGACCTCGTTGGTCTTGCGATCCGCCACCAGCCAGTTGTTGGCGTAGCCCCCGTTGTTGCCTTCTTTCATAATGCGCGCGAAGTCGTCAATGGAAGCGGAGTACTGCATGGCTTTCCGGGCGCGCACGAACTCCGGGATGCCGTCCGGATCGAAACCATTGAAGCGGCTGATGGTGGTCTCGGTGATCATGATTCCGGCGGAATTCACGCCGAAATCGTCGCCGCTGTGGATTAGTCCGGCCATGCCGTCCATCAGCAGATGGTTGCCTTGTGCCGGCACGATGTCGAAGACGACGTTCCAGCGCTCGCCGGTTTCGTAGCTGGTCCAGTTGTTGTGCCCAATAACCACGCGGCCGTCTTTGGTATAACTGCCGGTGGCCACAAATGCGCTGCAATGCTCGGCTGTGGCCGATGCCGATACTGCGGGAAGCCCGTGCTTTTGAGCGTCCCATTTATCGAAATATGGCATCTCCAGCCAGGCGTTTAGCGCCACCACATCCCACAGGTCCAGCTTCACGCCATGCGCCGCCGCTCCGTCGGCGATGCCCTGCAGTTCGGCGCGGTATTCGGCCTCCACGTGCGGCCACAGCATGTTCTGCGCCTTGTCGCGGAAGAACTGCCAGTCGTGCTTCTCCTCATGGACCATCTCCAGGGAGACCGTCTGCAGAGTGTCGCGGATCTCGGGCGCCAGCAGGTAGCCGTGCTGATATCCGATGTCCGACGGGCTGCCCTCCAGGTGCACCCAGATCCAGCCGTTTTGTTCGGCGTGGCGCGAGGCGTGTTTGAGCCGGGAATCGGCTTGCGGTTCGCGGGAGGCCAGCGCCAGGGCGAGGGCCATGACAAAGACAGCAATCACAACAGCGGTTCGACGCATCCCGTTATTATAATGAAGACGCATCCACGATGCCTAACACCACACAACTGCGCAAGCTGACCGCCCACGTGAAAGCGGCGGGTTGAGCGTCGAAGCTGAGTCCAAAGGTTTTGGACAGGGTTTTGGCGAGCATCCCTCGCGTGGCAAATGAAAACGTGCTGGTGGGCTTCGACACAGCCGACGATGCCGGCGTCTACCAGTTGACGGCGGAGCTTGCCCTGGTGCAGACGGTCGATTTCTTCACGCCGTTGGTGGACGATCCGTTTACCTACGGGGCCATTGCGGCCACCAACGCGCTAAGCGACGTTTACGCCATGGGCGGGCGGCCGATCTCGGCGCTTTCGATTCTGGCTTATCCGGCGAACGGAGATCTCGACGATCTGGAGCAGATTCTGAAGGGCGGCGCGGAGAAGATGCGCGAGGCGGATTGCTCCGTTTTGGGCGGCCACAGCGTCGCGGACGAGGAAATCAAGTTTGGCTATGCGGTGACCGGCACCATCCACCCCGCGCGGGTGAAGGCGAATGCTGGAGCGCGCGCCGGCGATTCGCTGGTATTCACCAAGCGGCTGGGCACGGGCGTGATTTCCACGGCCCTGAAGCGCGGCATGGCGCGTGAGGCGGATGTGGCGGCCTCCATCGCCTCCATGCTGACGCTCAACCGCAAGGCGTGCGAGGCGATGCTCCAGTACGATGTGCATGGCTGTACGGATGTCACCGGCTTCGGGCTGATCGGGCATGCGCGGGGGATGGCGCTTGCTAGCGGCGTGACGCTCGAGATTGACGTGGACCGCTTGCGGTTTCTAGATGGCGCGCTGGAGTACGCCCGGCTGGGGGCCATTCCAGGCGGGCTGAAGAACAATC
Organism: Bryobacteraceae bacterium; assembly: GCA_035511215.1. Taxonomy (GTDB): domain Bacteria; phylum Acidobacteriota; class Terriglobia; order Bryobacterales; family Bryobacteraceae; genus Bog-159. Next base: position 14,795 of record DATKFU010000293.1, read on the forward strand.
GCGAATTCGCATCGTGCGCCGTGGAGACCGCGCGCGATCTGCCCGTGGAACTGGAGGACCTGCTGTACGATCCACAGACCGCCGGCGGCTTGCTCATCGCGCTGCCGGAAGCGGATGCCGCGGCGCTGGCGGGTGTGCTTCCCGCAGCGTACATGATCGGGCGCGTGCTGCCGCGCCAGACGAAACCCATCAGGCTGATATGACTCAAAACCACATCATTGTTGCATTGGACGTGGATTCCGCCGCAGAAGCGCGCGCGTTGGTGGCGCAGCTCGGCCCTGGGATCGGCTTCTATAAAGTCGGCATGGAGCTTTACGCCGCGGCCGGCATGGACTTCGTGCGCGAACTGCTGGACCTGGGCAAGGACGTCTTCCTCGACCAGAAGTATTACGACATCGGCGAGACCGTGAAGCGCGCCGTGCGCGTGGCGGCGCGCAGCGGAGTGCGCTTCCTGACGGTGCATGGCAGCAGCCAGGTGATGCGCGCGGCGCGCGAAGGGCGCGGCGATGCCGGCACGAAACTGCTCGCGGTGACCGTGCTGACCAGCTTCGACCAGCAGGATCTCGCCGACATGGGGTACGATTGCGCCATCTCCGACCTGGTTTCGCTGCGCGTGCGCAAGGCTATGGAAGCCGGGATGGACGGGCTGGTTTGCTCGCCGCTGGACGCTGCGGTGGTGCGCGCGCAGGCTGGACCCGATGCGATTCTGGTCACGCCGGGAGTGCGCTCGGGCGGTGCATCCAGGGGCGACCAGAAGCGCGTGGCCACGCCTGCCGAGGCCATTCGCGACGGGGCGGACTACGTCGTGATGGGGCGCCAGATTACGCGCGCGGCCGATCCGGCGGCCGAGGCCGCGCGGGTGGCGGAAGAAATGTGGCGCACGCACTCATGCGTGCCGTGTCGAGACTCGTCTCGACACGCTCTCCCGTGAGATGCCCCTACTCGGCTTGATCTCCGACACGCACGGCTTGCTGCGGCCCGAAGCGCTGCGCGCGCTGGCTGGCTCCGACCTCATCATACACGCCGGTGACATCGGCGCGCCCGCGATCCTGGACGCGCTTCGTGCGGTGGCGCCAGTGGTGGCAGTCAGGGGGAATGTGGACACCGGTGCCTGGACGTCGGCGCTGCCTGCCACCGCCGTTGCCGAAGTTGGCGGCATACTCATCTATGTCCTGCATGATTTGAACGCGCTGGATCTCGATCCGGCGGCCGCCGGTTTCGCTGTGGTAGTCTCCGGCCACTCGCACAAGCCGTCCAGCAGCGAACGGTCCGGCGTGCTCTTCGTCAATCCCGGCAGCGCCGGGCGGCGGCGATTCACGCTGCCGGTGACGGCGGCGCGGTTGGACCAGGGGCGCACGCCATGGATAGTCGAGTTCATTGCGTGCGATGATCCGGCACAGTGAATGACTAACCAACATAAATCCACCTACGATCCGTGGTAGTAGCGGCGCGGCTGCGATAGCCTGTTCTCTACCTCTTCGCAATGCGCCGAATCAACCTCCTGGCCGTAGCGGCCATCGTCTCTATATGCCACGCCCAGGATTTCCGAGGCAGCTTAGTGGGCGCAGTCAACGATTCGAGCGGTGGCCGCGTCCAATTCGCGGATATTTCCCTGCAGGCCATCGAGTCTTCCCTCGCACGCCAGACCAAGACCGACAGCCGCGGAGCTTTTCGTTTCGACGATCTGCTGCCCGGCAATTATCAGTTGACCGTACGGGCCCCCGGCTTCGCGGAAGCCCGGTCCAGCGTAACGGTCGTCATCAGCTCCGTGCGCGACGTCGCCGTCACGCTGAACCTGGCCGCCGAACGGCAAACAGTGAATGTGCAGGCGCAGGCATCGTCCATCGTTACACAACCCATCGACACCACCAGCGCCGTACATGGCGGCGCCGTCAGCGCCAGGGATCTGGAAACCATCCCTCTGGCGAACCGCAGCTTTGCCAATATAGCCTACCTGGTCCCCGGGACCGAGCCGGTCGAGCCGTCCGACCCCACCAAAGCGCGTATCACCGCCGTCTCCTTTGGCGGCAGCTCCGGACTCAATGACGTGACCTCCGTCGACGGAGCCGACAATTCGGACGATTATATCGGCGGATTCCTGCAGAACTTCTCGCCCGACGCCATCCAGGAATTTGCCGTGCAAACCTCGCAGCAAAATGCGAATATCGGCCGCTCCGTGGGCGGCTCGGTGGAGATCACCACCAAGAGCGGCACCAACGTCTGGCACGGCGAAGCGGCCTTCTACGAGCGCGCCGCGGCGCTCAATGCCCGTTACCCCATCGAGAATCCGCCGCCTCTGCCGAAACAGCCGTTCTCCCGGCAGAACTACGTCGCCACGTTCGGCGGACCCATCGTGAAGGGCAAGCTCTTCTTCTTCGCTGGCATCGAGGCAATCCACGAAGACGCCAGCATCGCCTACAGCCCCGCCAGCCTCACCCAGTTCGACGCCCTCGCATCCCTGGCTGCGCAGGGCCTCATCCCGGGCGCCCCTTCGATACCGGTGCCGAACAACGTTCCGATCCCGTTCCGCGATTACCTGGGTGACCTGCGCTTCGACTGGACGCAGTCGTCCCGCGCGCAGTGGTTCCTGCGCGCCTCCCTCGACACCTACACCACCGACAACGCCTTCGTGGAGCAGGCCACGCTCCCCTCCACGGGCGCCACCTGGCATTCCAACTATGCGAACCTGGTGCTGGGCCAGCAGTTCATTTTCAGCCCCACTTGGCTGGGAACATTCACCCTTGCGGGCAGCGGATTGCGCTTGAATGAATATCGCAACTCCCAACTCGGCTTCGCGCTGGCCTTCCCATTCAGTTCCACCTCCCAAACCATTTCCGGCTTCGAGACCTTTGGCGACAACCAGTTCGTCACGCCGATCACCGCCTTTCCCATCGTGCGGGATCAGGAAAAATATCAAATCCGCTACGCCGTGACACACACTTCCAGCAGGCACTCGCCCAGCTTCGGCGTCGATTTCATCCACGAGCCGGTGATGAGCGGCGCGCTTCCGGGGAACGCGGAGAACCTTACCGTGTTCGCGCAGAATCCCGTCGTATACCTCGACGACCCGCAGCAATTCGCGGTGGATCTGACCTGCACACCCAGCGCCACTCTCGCCGTCACCCCCGGCACAACCTGCACCAGCACGCCCGCGATCAACGGCAGTTTCTCGCAGAACGTGCAGCGCCTCGGCCTGTACGCCGAAGACTCCTGGCGGGCGACGCCAAATTTCACCGTGAACTACGGCCTGCGCTACGACACCACCTTCGGGCTCTTCACGGCGTCCGGCAGGTCCCAATTGGATAATCCCGCGCTGCTCACGCTCGAGGCACTGCAGGTTCCGCTGTTCCAGCACCCGGGCGCGCCTCAGGATTATCGCAAGCAGTTCGGTCCCCGCTTGGGCATCGCCTATGCGCCGGGCAAGTCCCGGAACACCGTAATCCGCGCCGGCTTCGGTCTTTTTTACAACGATCTGGCACAAAACGGCTGGGTGACCGCATTTCAGGGCGTGAATGAGCCGCCAGGTCTCTGCGCCAATGCGGGCAATGCCGGCTGCCTTCCGGGGGCTGCTAATGGCGGCGCAGGCGCGCTGATCGATCCGGCTTACAAGACCCCCTATGCGCTGCATGCCAGCGCTGGCGTGCAGCATGCCTTCAACTCCCATTGGAACCTCGGCGCGGACTGGACCGACGAGGAAGGCAACCACGGCTACCGCCGCTACATCTACCAGGCCGGCTACACGCTTTTCTCGCCGCTCTATGCCGGCGATATGGCGACCCAACAACAGTACGTCCCCAACATCACCGTCTTCCGGAGCGACAACCGGTCGCGGTATGACGGGCTTTCGGTCCATTTGCAAGCCAACCTTTCCCGGTTCAGCCTGGTCGTGAACTACACCCTATCGAGCGCTGAAACCTGGGGATGCGTCCTGGGCGAACTGTTCGATTACGTGAACGGGGTCTGCAATCCGCTCAACGCGTTTGCGAAAGGAGATTACGGGCCGTCGGGCGAAAATGTCACCGACCGCCTGGTTCTCGCGGGAACCGTGCACATTCCCGGCGGCTTTGAACTGTCTGTATTGAGCCAGGCCGAGAGCGCCCGCCCCTTTACGCTCACCACCCCTGTGGACGTGAACGGATTCGGAGATACGCTGGATGATCGCGCCGTGGTCAACGGCGTCCAAACCGGCATGGACCAATTCCGGGGCACGCCCTACATCCAGACCGATGTGCGCCTCAGCCGGCCCTTCCGTTTTCACGACCGCTGGCGCCTTGTGCCGTTCATCGAAATTTTCAATCTGTTCAACCGCAACAATCCCGGCGCCAACTATGTCACCAATCTCGCCGCGCTGCCCGTGCCGGTGAATAATCTGGCCAACGCCACGGCGTTTTGCCTGAACGCCGCTTGCTCCTCGACCGAGCCCATCACCAGCCTGAATCAGTTGCGCGTGCCCGCCGGCGCGCTGGGCGATTTCTTCGGCCCCGGCACCACGGTGGGCATCCCGTTTGCGGCGCAGCTGGGAATCCGGCTAAGCTTCTAACGGGTGGTTCGGGATATCGACAAGTCGGTGGGTCTCTGCGTGGCGTGCGCCCATGTCGGGATAATCCGCTCGGACTGCGGTTCCGTATTCTATCTCTGCAAGCTCTCCGCCGGCGATCCGCGCTTTCCAAAGTATCCACGCCTTCCGGTGCTGTCGTGCGGGGGATTTGAAAGAGACCCTGCGCACGCCGGCCAATCGAAGCCTCGCTAAAGTCCACACAAGAATGAGGCATTCGACGATCTCGCCGATCGCGCTCCGATGGAGAACGATAAACAGTCCGCAGTGGATTCTCCGTCAACCGGCCGATCCCGAAAATGGCGCGTCATCGTGCGCCGGTCGTGCGAGACCAGATTCCGTCCCTGTAGCGACGCAAGCCCGCCATTCTTGGCGTCGACAATGTCGATGGATGGTTCACGAAGCCTTAGGCCTGCGACGATGCCGGCGTCGAGATCTGCATCCGCTAGAAAGCGGACAGTCACGATCGCTTCGAGCCCATCTGTTGGCGTGCAGCTTCCAGGCGGGCATACATGTCCGGGTCAGTCTGGCTCAGCCGATCCGCGGCTCGTTCGAACTCACGCTCGCCGTCAGCGATTTAGGCTTCGATTGTTTTCTCGTTTTCCAAGTAGTACGCGATGATGCCATACACCTGGGAAAGCCTGAGGGGGGAAACGATTGCACAAACCTTTCCTGCGATGCGCCCTGCTGGAAGCGAATGACGGCGGAGTCGAGCGACACACGCGTCCCCGCGACGTAGAGGCCGCCATCCCGCTCGTCGACGTAAGGAGAAATCGGATACGCCATCATGTCTCCTCAATCCAGTCTATCATTGGCAATGCCCGGTAAACCTGCGGGAGATGCAAGCAAGCCGGCCCAAAGACTTGGGGAAACCGCTTCTTTCCCGTCGCGGGAAATCGGCTCACGCCCGAACATTGCGCCTCTTAGCGCGTGTTCCGTGGTGTATGATGTCAAGAACGTCCATGCCCGACTTGAGCTTGCCGGCTAATCTGGCCTTCGAGGCAACCTGTTGACATCTCCGCTTCGCGTGGCTCTCTTCACCGATTGCTTCAGCGAAGCCAACGGAGTCGCCACGCTGAGCCGCCAGTTCGCCGCCTTTGCCAGCCGCCGGCAGCTTCCGTTCCTATGCGTTCGGAGCGGGCCGCGAACGCAGGCCGTCCGTGAGCGGTCTGTAACAGCGGTGAATCTCAAACGAGGTCCGGCGGCGTTTCCGTTAGACCATGATTTGTCCTGCGATCCCTTTCTGAGCCGCTATAAGAGTTGGGTGACCCAGCAAATTCTGCAGTTCCGTCCGCAACTTGTGCACATCGTAGGGCCAGGCGATATCGGGATCCTGGGTGTTTGGGTGGCACATACCCTGCGCGTCCCGCTGGTTGCGTCCTGGCATACCAACCTGCATGAGTATGCGGGCCGGCGCCTGCAGAAGCTCTTTTCATTTTTGCCGGATACCTGGCGCGAGTGCATCTCCCTCGCTGCCGAACGGCAGAGCCTGCGCGCGTGCATGCGCTTCTATGGCTTGGCCCGCTTCGTGCTTGCGCCCAATGAAGCGACGGTCCGTCTGCTGCAGGAGCGCACCGGCAAACCCGCATTCCTTATGGCCCACGGCGTCGATACCGATGCCTATTCTCCGCAACGGCGCCGTCGCCGGGATCGCACGTTTTCGATCGGCTATGTTGGCCGCCTGACTCCGGAGAAGAATGTGCTCCTGTTCGCCGGCTTGGAGAAAAGCCTTCTTCACCGGGGCGCGCGCGACTTCCGTTTCACCCTGATCGGTGAAGGAAGCGAAAAGGATTGGCTCCGCCAGAACATCGAGTTCGGGGAGACGCCGGGCATTCTCCGCGGAGAGGCGCTGGCGGAAGCGTTCGCCAATATGGATGTGTTTGTGTTTCCTTCCCGCACCGAGACGTTTGGTCTGGTGCTGCTCGAGGCCATGGCTTCGGGCGTCCCGGTGGTGGTGAGCCCTCAGACTGGCGCCCGCATCGGCATACGGCACGGTGTCACGGGCTTTCATGCGCCAGATTTGGATTCGTTCACGGACAGTGTTCTGCGACTGATGAACAGTGAACCGCTCCGCCAACGGATGGGCGCCGCGGCCCGTATATTCTGTTGCTCCAGAATGTGGAATGGCGTATTCGAGCAGTTATACTCGACCTACCAGAGGGGACTTGAAGCCAGCGCCTGCCAACTCGGCGATCGGTTAATCGCGGAAAGCCCGGCCTCATAGCGCATGCTCTTGCTCCCGTTGCTCTTGTTATCGTTTCACGCGTCTGCGATCCGGCAAGCGCCGGCTGGAACCGAAGTCCATATCCGGCTGACAAACACAGTCGGCTCGTACGCGAGCAAGGCGGGCACGCCGGTCAGTGCCGTTCTGATCGCTCCTGTAATGGAGGATGGCCAGACCCTCATGCCGGCCGGGAGCGTAGTATCCGGAAGCGTCAAGAGGGTCGTGCGCGTGGGACTTGGTATCCCCCATGAAACAGCCTCACTCGACCTGGAATTCAACCGGGTGGCCATGCCGGGAGGCGATCCTGTTTCGCTTGCGGCGCGCGTAGCGGAAGTGGACAACGCCCGCGAGCGCGTCACCCGCGATGGCAGGATACACGGCGTCCGGGCGACCGACAGTGGCTCCTACCGTATCAGTGGCTATGTCCGGGATCTGCTGTTTCGCTGCGAGCTGCACGCCAGGCTCGCCGAAGTGATCGTCAAAGCCGCGGTCATCAATCTTCCTGAGCCGGAGATTTATTTGCCCGCGGGCGCCGAACTCACGCTGGCGCTGACCGAACCCCTGTTTCTGGCTTCCGCCGCTGAAGGGCCCGCCAGCGGCGCAGTCCCCGATGGCGAGACCCAGCCTGAGCGCGAAGCGGACCGCGAAGACCTGCACCGCCTGTTGGCTTCCCTGCCGACCCGTACGTACACTACCGCACCCGAGCGTCCGTCGGATCCCCTCC
>DATKFU010000294.1:0-58530 GCA_035511215.1 Bryobacteraceae bacterium
GGGGGAGGGCCGGCACGCTGGGAATACGCCCGCTGGCGAAACCGATTACCAGCATGCGTCCTTCGCCGGCGATGCAGCGCGTCGAAAGGTCGAATACATCGCCGCCCACAGGATCGTAGACTACGTCCACGCCGCGCCCGCCGGTGATCTCTTTGACCCGCTCGACCCATCCGGGACCGTTGTACGGCAACGCATGATCGGCGCCCTGCGCCAGGCAGAAGTCCAGCTTGGACTGGCTGCCGGCGGTGGCGATAACCTGCGCCCCGTAGGCCTTGCCAATCTGAATCGCCGACATACCCACGCCGCTGGCGCCGGCATGCACCAGCAGCCACTCGCGGTGGGACAGGGCCGCGCGGCGATGCAGCGCGAAGTACGACGTATGATACACCACCGGCAAGGCGGCCGCTTCGGGGAAATCCATTCCGGCGATCGTGTGGAACGTGCGGCTGGCCGCCGCCAGCGAGTATTCGGCGAACGCGCCGTTGTGGGTCATGGCGGTCACCGGATCGCCCGGAAATACGTGCTTCACTTCGGCGCCCACCGCATCCACGATGCCGGAGACCTCGGCGCCGGGAGTAAACGGAAAAGGCGGCCGGATCTGGTACTTGCCTTGGATCTGGAGAATGTCGAAAAAGTTAAGGGCCGCCGCGTGGTTGCGAATGCGCACCTCGGCCGGTCCGGGCTCCGGTACGGGAATATCGTCGAGGGTCATCTGCTCCGGCTCGCAGAATGCGTGAACTTGCCATGACTTCATGCGAACGAAACGGTAGCACACGGCTCGCCGCTGCGGCAACCAGCTACATCCCGCTCCACTTCAGCAGACTGGTGCAGGGCCGCGTCAACGGATCGTCGCAATGATTGGGGCTGACACGCAACGCGTAGCCTAAGCGTCCGGTCCGCTCCGGCACGATCTCCTTCTCGAAGATCGCCACCGCCCCGTTTTGCCCGGTGGACGGTAGCACCATCACTTCGGTGTCCTCTAGGCCCCCATCCGAGCCTACGCGCCCCATCACCACTTCCACGCGCACCTCGGAGGGCTGCAAACCGGCCAGATCAATGGCCGCACGCACGGGCACCGGATGTTCGCTCATGATCGTGCCCACGGGTGGCGCGCCGGTCTCCACGAAACGAACTCGATCCCAGACCAGGCTGACCTTTACGTTCCAGGCCGCTTCGGCGCGGGCCTCCTGGTAATCGTTCGCACTCAGGCGCACCGCGTCGGCGTGGGCCGGATCGTAAAATTCACGCGCGTATTCCGCCACCATGCGGCGCGAATCGAACTGCGGCGAAAGTGCCATCAGCGATTGCTTCACGCGCTTCAGCCAGTCGCGCGGACTCTGCTCGCGCCGCTCGTGATACAGCGGCACAATTTCGTTTTCCAGCAGATAGTAGATCTCGCTGGCGTGCAGCCCGTCCTGCTCGTCGGAGTATGGCTCGCGGTCGCCGATGGCCCAGCCGCCGGATACTTCGTAGGCTTCGTCGAACCAACCGTCCAGAATGCTCAAGTTGAGCACGCCGTTAATGCCCGCCTTCATGCCGCTGGTGCCGCAGGCCTCCTGGCCGCGCTTGGGTGTGTTCAACCACAGATCCACGCCCTGCACCATCTCGCGGGCTATCTTCATGTCGTAGTCCTCGACGAAGACTACGTGCTTCCACAAGTCCCGGTCGCGCGAAAGCTGTACGATATCGCGGATGAAATTCTTGCCTTCGTTGTCGCGCGGATGCGCCTTGCCGGCGATCACGATCTGCACCGGCATATCCTTGTTGCAAAGGATGCGCTTGATGCGGTCCACGTCGCGGAACAGCAGCGTGGCGCGTTTATAAGTGGCGAAACGGCGGGCGAAACCGATGGTCAGGGCGTTGGGATCCAGCACCTCTTCGGTATGCCGCATCTCCGCCGCGGAAGCCTGCCTCCGCAACGCCGACCAGCGCTGCCGCTCGCGCACGAAATTCACCAGGCGGCGTTTGCGCCGGCGATGCACTTCGAGCAGTTCTTCGTCGGGAATGTCCTTCACTTGTTCCCAGATGGTGGGGTCGGCGAACCGGTCGCGCCAGTCCGGCTGCAGATACTGATCGTAGAGCGCCGCCAGATCGCCGTTGAGCCAGCTCGTCAGGTGCACACCGTTGGTTACCGAGCTGACCGGCACTTCCCAGACCGGTAATTGCGGCCACAGGTCGTGCCACATTTCCTGCGAGACGTCGCGATGCAGCTTGCTCACGGCATTGCGATGCGCGGAGGCTTTCAGCGCCAGGATCGCCATGGAAAAACGCTCCTCGCGATTGGCCGGATTGCGGCGGCCCAGCGCCATCAACTGGTCGAAGTCGATCCCGATGTCGGTGCAATAGGCGTTGAAGTAGTGGTACATCAAGCCTGGATCGAACAGGTCGATTCCAGCCGGCACCGGCGTGTGCGTGGTGAAGATATTGCTCGCACGGGTGGCCTGCAGCGCTTCCTCGAAATTCAATCCGTGTTCGCGCTTGAGCACGCGCACGCGCTCCAGCGCCAGGAACGCCGAGTGGCCCTCGTTCATGTGATAGACGGTAGGTTCCAGGCCCACGGCCTTCAGCGCGCGCAGCCCGCCCACGCCCAGCACGAACTCCTGGCGCATGCGCGTGTCGATATCGCCGCCGTAGAGCGAGTCTGTGATGCTGCGATCCTGCGGCAGCTGATTCTCGGGTATGTTGGTGTCCAGAAGGTACAGGGTGACCCGTCCGACCTCCATCTTCCAGATCTGGATCATGACCTTTCCGGTGGGCAGCCTGACGAACACTTTGAGGTTTTCGCCCAGCGCGTCGCGCACCGGAACCGCCGGCAGCGTGTAGAAGTCGTTGGTGGGATAGCGCTCCTGCTGCCAGCCGTCGGGGTTCAGGATCTGGCGGAAATAACCTTGCTGGTAAAGCAGCCCCACGGCCACCAGCGGCAGGTCGCAGTCGCTGGACGATTTCAGATGATCGCCCGAAAGCACGCCCAGGCCGCCGGAGTAGATCGGGAGGCACTCCGACAGGCCATACTCGGCCGAGAAGTAGGCGATCAATTTGCCGTCGGTGCGCGGCTTGCCGCCCTGCACGTGCGCATCGTGGCGCTGGCACGCCATGTTGTAGAGAGACACATAGCGCGGGTCGGCCGCGGCGCGCTGCAGCGCCGTGCGCGAAGCCCGGCCCAGCATCAGAACAGGATTGTAATTGCACTCCCGCCAGAGGTTGGCGTCCAGCCTCCGGAACAGCGCGCGGATCAGCGGTTCCCAGGTCCACAGGATGTTGTAGGCCAACTCCGGCATCCGGGACAACTGCTCCGGCAGCGCCGGACGAACCAGGAATTCATGAACGGGTTGGATACGAAATGGCATTTCAACGATTAACCTATCTAAGATAGCGCAATTCTTCAGTGGGGCAGGCGTCTACGTGGGGGTGTGCGACACGAAAGCGGAGGAGCGCGAAAATCTCAAAGAAAGCCGCGAGATCTTTGCGTACCCGTACTTCACGCCGTCCGGCCAGAAGTGCCCGGCCGAGGGGACCCGCTTCCGAACTGCCGTCCTGCTTGTCTTATCCGCGTTCATCGGCGTTCATCGGCGTTCATCGGCGGCCGATATCGGGTTTTGCTTTTCGCATTGGGCCGGAACACAGTACATTTGGCCGCCGATGAACGCCGATGAACGCGGATAACGCAGGCGCGGTAATCCGGCGGCTGAAGTGACGTCGCCTGAGCCTCCACTTCTATGTTGCACACCCTCCTACGTGGCCGGCCGCACGGGTAAAGAGGGTCCTGCAGGTCCGCGCAAAGCTAGTGGACGGCTAGCGGAAGATGGACTTCGCAATCATGGCATGCACGCCCTTGTTCCCGTCCACAAGCTGGGTGATGCTCAGGTCCGCCGCCACGCTCGAGAGCATGTACGCATCTTCCCGCGTCATGTGCTTTTCCGTCACCAGGAAATCGATGGTCTCCTCAACCGCCAGGCGGGCGGCCTCGCGCAAGTCCTCATGCATGCCCATGGTTATGTAATGCGTGGGCGTCTCGCCGCGCGGCCAGCGCAGATGCAGGTCCTTGCGCACAACGAACTGGAACACGCCGGTCAGCGACGTTTCGAGCGCCGTAATATCCACTTCGCCGTTGCCTTGGCCGGCATGCCCGTCGCCCACCTGAAACAAGGCGCCGCGCGCCTGTACCGGGATGAACAAGGTGGTGCCCGCGACAAACTCCTTGTTGTCAATGTTACCCGCATGAAACCAGGGCGGCGCGCTGCTGATGCGTCCGAGATTCTCCGGGGGCGCCACGCCCATGCTGCCGAAGAACGGCCGCAGCGGAATCTCATTGCCGGCTGCGAATCGCGCGATCATCCTTTCGCGGTCGAGCGGGACGATTTTGGTTCGCGCATAGGGAAACTCGTCGGGCAGAAATCCGGCGCCGGGCCGGAACGCGTTATATGCATACGGAATGGCAAGCTGGATCGACCGTATGCGCACCTCCAGCGTGTCGCCGGGCTCCGCGCCTTCCACATAGATCGGCCCGGTCAGGATATGGCCCCCCGGCCCCTTGTCGGTGACTTCGCGGTAGATGTCGCGCAAGGCCGGTTCGACATCCGCTGGCGGCACACCCGCGGCCTCCAACCGCGCCGGACTATTGGTGATCAACGTATCGACCTCGACCGAATCGCCCGACTGGATGCGCAATGCCGGCGGTGTGGACGCCGCATAGTATCCCCACGCGACAGTTTTAGGAGTCGCCTTCAGCTTGTAGAGGGCCTGCTCCGGTGTGGCGGCTGCCGCGTGCAGTGCGGCCAGCATCAAAATGAATTCTGCGCGCATGGCTCAGTATATCGCGCGTCCCGCTGGACGATCCGTTCACGCGGGGCTTCAAACCTCTTCAAACCGGCTGTCGCCACCGCTCTCCCGTGCTATGCTAAAAACTCGAAAATGGCGCAGACCAGGCCCCTCCCGCGCATCTGCATCGCGTTGGGTTTTCCGGATCCGGACCGGTTGTTGGAGCACGCACGGCGGGAAGCCGAAGCGGGCGAATCGTTTCTGGAGTTCCGCCTGGATTACCTGGAACAACCGGTGCGCGGTGCCCAAGCCATTCACGCGTTCCTGGAACAATACCCGGACTGCATCGTGCTGGCCACCTGCCGCCGCCACCAGAACCGCGGCAAATTCAACGGCAGCATCGAAGAAGAAATGGGCGTGCTGGACGTGGCCGTAACAGCCGGCGCGCAGGCGGTGGACGTGGAGATCGAGAGCGCCGAGGCGGCCGCCGCCAAACTCAGCCTCTTCCGCGGGCGCGCGCGTCTGGTCATCTCCTATCACAATTACGAAGCCACGCCGCAGCTCGATGCGCTGCTCAACCGCATGACCCGCATCCCGGCCGACGGTTACAAGGTGGTGACCACGGCGCGCAAGCCATCCGACTACGGGCGCGTACTGGCGCTGGCCAAGACCCATCCGCGGACGCCGCTGATCGTCTTGGCCATGGGCGAGTTGGGCTTTCCCAGCCGCGTGCTCTCGCCCGCCTTCGGCGGCATGTACACCTACGCCGCGCCCACGGCCACGCAGGGCACCGCGGCTGGACAGGTTTGCGCACGGCAGTTGCGGCACGTCTATCGGGTGGACAAGCTATCGCGCGCGAGCAAGATCTACGGTATCGTAGCCGACCCTGTACGCCATTCGATTTCTCCGGCGGTGCACAACCGCGCCTTCCAATACCGGCGCATGGAGGCCGTCTATCTGCCCTTCCTGGTGGCATCCCCACAGATGCGCGACTTCTTCACGCTGGCCGACCGCCTGCCGGTGGCGGGCTTCAGCGTCACCATTCCGCACAAGCAGAAGATTCTCCGCTACCTCGATATCGTGGACCCGCTGGCAAGGCGCATCGGCGCGGTAAACACCGTATGGCGCAAGGCCGGCAAATGGCGCGGTACCAACACCGACGCGGCGGGCGTCACGGTGCCGCTGGCGCATCAACTGCGCTTGCACAACGCCTCGGTGCTGATCGTGGGTAATGGCGGCGCGGCGCGCAGCGCGGCTTGTGCGCTATCCGATGCCGGCGCGCGCATCGCGCTGGTAGGCCGCAACGCCGACCGCGTGCGCTCGCTGGCCAAGATCTGCGGCGCCGAGCCGCTGCTCGCCGAGCAGCTTACCGACCGCTATTTCGATGCCCTCATCCACGCCACGCCGCTGGGCATGTTCCCGCACGTTAACGAATGCTTTTTCAATGGCCGGATTCCCGCCGACGTGGTACTCGACATGGTTTACAATCCGCTCGAAACCGAGTTGACGCGGCGCGCCCGCGAGCAGGGTAAGACCGTAATCCGAGGCATGCAGATGTTCATCGAGCAGGCCGTACGGCAGTTTGAAACCTGGACCGGCGAGCAGGCGCCGCGCGCCGTGATGGAGAAGGCCGCTTTGGAAGCGCTGAGTTGCATGACATGAAAAAACAAAATCCCGCACCGGTGCGAATGACCCGCCGTCAAATGGCCGGCGCCATCTTGGCGAGCGCGGCTGCCGCGCAGACGCCGCCGTCCACACCGGCCGCGCCATCCACACCCGCGGCGCCGTCCACGCCCGCCGCGCCTTCCACTCCCGCCGGAGAACTGCAGGCCGCCCGCGACCAGAACCAGCATACGGCCGAGACTCTGGCAAAAGCTATGGCAAAGGCGCAGGTCCCCATGGAGGTCGAGCCGGCCTTCCACTTCAGCGCTTGAGGCTTTATGGCGGAACTGGGCAGCGAAACTTTCTTCGCCGGCATCGCGGAGTTGAACCGCATGCTGCGCGCCAAGGAAGCCACCGCGCTGGATCTGGCGCGCGCGTTCGGCAGGCGCCTGGAAACCCTCGGCCCGCGTTACAACGCGCTGGCGCTGCCCCTCACCGAACGGGCCATCCGCCAGGCGAAAGCCGTGGATGCCGAGATCAAGCGCGGCCGGCTGCGCGGCCCGCTGCAAGGCGTCCCATATGGCGCCAAGGATCTGCTGAGCGTAGCTGGACAGATTACCACCTGGGGCGCGCGCCCTTGCGCCTCGCAGGTATTCGACTACGACGCCGCCGTGATTCAGAAACTGGAGAGCGCCGGCGCGCCGCTGGTGGGCAAGTTGGCTATGGTGGAACTGGCCGGGGGGCCCGGCTACCGCTACGCCGCGGCATCCCTCACCGGGCCGGGCCGGAACCCTTGGGACCGCAGCCGCTGGTCCGGCGGTTCGTCGAGCGGTTCCGCCATTGCCGTGGCCGCCGGCCTGGTCCCTTTCGCCATCGGGTCGGAGACATCCGGTTCCATCCTCACTCCCGCGGCGTTTTGCGGCGTGACCGCGCTGCGGCCGACCTATGGCCTGGTAAGCCGCTATGGAGCCATGCCGCTTTCCTGGACCCTGGATAAGCTGGGGCCGTTCTGCCATTCCGCCGAAGACTGCGGCCTGGTGCTCGAGACCATTGCCGGCGGCGACCACCGCGATCCGGGATCGGCGGGCAAGAGTTTCTATTACACTCCGCAATACGCGCGCAAGATGAGCGAGCTGCGCATCGGCTTCGCGCCGGCGGATTTCAGCGAGTGGCCGGACGACGCGGCCCGCCCCGCCTTGCAGCAGGCTCTCGAAACCATGCGCAGTTTGGGCGCCACCATGGTGGAAACCAGGCTGCCCGATTTCCCCTATGGGCCGATTATCAGCGCTATTATTTCCGTGGATGCGGCCTCCGTGTTCGAGCCTTTGATCGCCAGCGGCAAGGTGGATGAGTTGGCGGATCAAAAGCAGATCGCCGGACTCAAAGCCGGGCTGGAGATTCCCGCCAGCATCTATCTGAAAGCCATGCGTGTCCGCAGGCTGGCGCAGGAGGCGATGCATAAGCTTCTCGGCGATGTGGATGTGCTGCTCACGCCCGGCCGCCTGGGTCCCGCACCCAAGATCGACGAGCCGCTGGATGTTCGTCCCGATCGCCCCAGGCCGAAGGATGCCGGTCTCACGCCTCTGATTCCGGCGGGCAATCTGGCCGGCATGCCGGCGCTTTCGCTGCCCTGCGGATTCGCGGGCAATCTGCCGGTGGCCCTACAACTGGCCGGTGCGCCGTTAACGGAGAATACGCTGCTCGCGGTGGGCAAAGAGTTCCAGAGCCGGTCGGACTGGCACAAGCGCCGGCCCCCGGGTGTGGGATGATGCCGCTCGGCTGATCGAGCCGGCCGGCCTACGTCCTGTTGATCAGGCTGGCTACGTAGCCGGCGCCGAAGCCGTTGTCGATATTGACCACGGCCACATTGCTGGCGCAACTTGTCAGCATCCCCAGCAAAGCGGCCAATCCGTGAAAGCTGGCGCCGTAGCCGATGCTAGTGGGAACCGCGATCACCGGGCATGAAACCATGCCGCCTACCACGCTGGGCAGCGCGCCCTCCATGCCGGCGCACACCACTACCACGCGCGCTTCGGTCAGGCGCGCCTCCTGGCTCAACAGGCGGTGGATTCCGGCCACGCCCACGTCGTGGATAGCGTCTACCTCGTTACCCATCACTTCGGCGGTGACGCGCGCTTCTTCGGCGACCGGGATGTCGCTGGTTCCCGCGCATACCACGGCGATCTTGCCCTTGCCGCGCACGGTCTTATCGCGCCAGAAGCGGATGGCGCCCGAAAGCGGGAAGTATTCGGCCGATTCGAAGCGCGCCTGCACGCGCGCGGCGGTGTCGGAGTCGGCGCGCGTGATCAGCACGTTGCGCGCGTTTTCGAGCAGGCTACCCGCTATGGCGATAATCTGCTCCGGCGATTTGCCTTTGCCGAAAATCACTTCCGGCATGCCGTGGCGCAGCGCGCGATGGTGGTCCACCTTGGCGAAGCCCAGGTCTTCGAAGGGCATGTGGCGCAGGCGGTGCAGAGCGCTGTCCACATCCACCGCGCCTGCGCGCACCTGCTCGAACAATTGCCGAAGCTGCTCTTCGTCCATACGGCCAGAATAACAGCCTGACAACGAAAGAGGCGGGCTGGGAGCCCGCCCCACAATCAGAAAATGAACTTCAGGCCGAGCTGCAGGATGCGCGGGTTATGCGCGCCGCCCGCCCGCAGGAAGCCGTTGTTGGCATAGCAACCCGGGTCGCCCGCGGAGAAATCGGGGCCGCCGAAACAACTGGTTCCGCCGCCGACGCCGTTCCACTGCGTGTGGTTGAAGACGTTGTAGCCCTCGGCGCGGAACTCGACCGCGCGCGCTTCGTTGAATGCGAAGTGCTTGAACAGGCCCATGTCGAAGTTTGTGCGCTGTGGGTTGTTCAACGAATTTCGCCCCACGGTACCGAAGCTCAGGCCTTGTGGAGCGGCAAAAGCCGCCGGATTGAACAACAGCGGCCCATACACGCCGGCGGGGCTGGTGGTCAGGGTGGGAACCGCATTGGGATTGCCGATCTGGTCGAGGTAGGAACCGATTCCGGTGCCATTTCCAACGCCGGCGTTAAACAGGCCATCGGTTACGCTGAACGGCGTGCCGGTCTGAAAGGCGGTGATCCCGGAAATCTGCCAGCCGCCCAACAGAGTGTGAGCTAACCCCGCGTTCGTGAAGAACGGCAGGTCGTAAACGTAGCCGACGTTCAAGATCTGGCGCTGGTCGAAATTTGAACTGGCGCGTGTCAGGGCGAGGTCGTACGCGTTCACGAAGTTCCCGTCGTAGCGGTCCGACGAGTCGTCGAGCGAGTGACTCCAGGTGTATGCCAGGTCGAGACTGAGCCGGCCCACATGCCGGTGGGCCGAAACCTGGAGAGCGTTGTAAATCGAATTCGCCTGCGGCTCCAGGGAGGTGATCGAACCGTACCCCTGATAGGGGCGGTACAGGTCCGCATCGCCGCCGCACGCGACCGCGAACTGGTTTGCCGCGGCGCCCGTGGGCGCCACGCCATTCACCGTGCCGCTGTTGCAATCGGCCGTCGTCATGGCCTGCCCTGCCGGATATGGATTCTGCCCCGGAGTTATGGGATACAGTTGATTGATGTCGCGCTGCAGCGAAAGGTGCGTGCCTTTGCTGCCCACGTACGCCACGGTCATCACCGTTTCCTTCATGAGCTCGCGTTGGATATTGACGTTCCATTGCTGCACGTAAGGCCAGATGGCCTGTGTCGGAATCGCCGTGACGCCCAGCGGGAACAACACGCCGGCGCCGCCGATGTTGGTGTAGCCGGAGACGTTGTACTCCGTCGAGCTGAGCACTAAAGGCGCGCTCCCCTCGAGCGACTCGCTGTTTCCCTCGTTACCGTTGGTGTGCTCGTAGAAAATTCCGTAACCGCCGCGAATGGACGTCTTGCCGTTGCCGAACGGGTCGAAGGCGAAGCCGACGCGCGGCGCGGGGTTGAACAAGTGGCCTTTCATGCAGCCCGCCGGAACTCCGTTCACGCCGCACTGCACAATGCCGGTATAGGGATTGCCGGTATTGGGTATCAGGGCGCCGACCTGCCCGGTAACCGATCCAGTGACGTCGAGTTGCGGAGCCGCGGAAAGCTGGTATGCGGCCGGGTCGAAGTTATAGGCTTGATGGTACTTCTCGTAGTATGTCCCAAACATGCTCAGACGCAGTCCCAGATTCAGAGTCAGCCTCTTGGTGATGTGCCAGTCGTCCTGGAAATACGGCTCCACGACTTTATACCGGTTGTAGTACTTGGTCTTGAGGTTGGCCTGATAGTAACTCGCAATCTGCCCGGTCAAGAAGTCCGCGAAAGCGTTGCCGGTACTGATGGCCGTATCGGTGTTGTCGAAGCCCAGGATCCCCTGAATGTACGGACTGTTCTCTTCGTTCTTTTCCGCCGCAACCACGTAGGCGCCGAAATACAGGTTGTGTCCCCCAATGATTCTGGTCACCTGGTCCTTGTAGGTATAGGTCGGATTGGCGTTATTCCAAGGGAAATAGCCGGTATCGAGCGAGAAGCCGCTGGTATCGTAGTTAATGCCGCCCGCCACGCCAACGGCCGGCATCAGGCCGCCAAATCCGTTGTTGTACAGGCCGGTCATGTTAAAGTCGGACGGGCGCGCGGTCGGGCCGATGGCATTCAGGAAAATGTGGTCCGTGGTATAGCTGAAGGTGAATTCGTTCAGCAGGGTCGGCGAGATATTCGCCGTGAGGTTGGCCACCAAGCTGACGCCGGGTCCCACGAAATTGGTCTGGACCGTGGGGAACGACGCGCCGTTGCCCCACTCGGGTGTGGGCTCGATCTGAGTCCAGGAATCGTGGATGAAGCGGAAGAACATGCGCAGCTTGTCGCTGAAGTTCTGATCGATGCGAAAGAGCTCTTCGTGCCAGTGCGTGGGCAGTGCGGGCGAGGCACTGTAATAGTTGTTGGGCAGGTTGGCCGCCGGCAGCAGCGCCATCAGGTCCTTGGCATTGTTATTGACCGGAACCGTATTGTTCGGATAATATGCCCCGGTTATCGGGTTCACGGGACAATCGGGATAATTCGTGGTGTCCACAGCCGATGCGAGGTTGGCTGCCGGGCAGACGTCGGAAAAATTTCCCTGGCGCTCCTGCGCCGAGGGCACCTGCTGGGTGAATATTCCGCCGGGAACGATCTCCCGCCGGACTTCTTCGGAAAAGAAGAAGAACGTTTTCTCTTTCTTCGTATTGTATAGGTGCGGAATGAACACCGGACCGCCGATGGTGCCCCCGAAATCGTTTTTCTTGTACTCGGGCACCAGCGGCGCGGTATATGAGAAGAAGTTGCGCGCGTTGAAGTCGTCGTTCCGGAGGAATTCGAACAGGTCTCCGTGGAAATCCTTGGTGCCCGATTTCGTCACCGTCTCGACGGTCCCCGATCCGTTTCTTCCGTATTGGGCGCCATAATTGGAGGTCAGCACCTTCACTTCGGCGATCGCGTCGACGTTGGGGTAGACGTTCAGCGTGTCGTTGCTTCCGTTGTCCATGTTGTCGCCGCCATCGATCTCCCAATTGTTGTACTCGACGCGGCCGCCATTGATGCTATAGGACACGTTGCCGTTGATGCCGACCACACCTTCATCCTGCCCGGTCTGGTTGCTGACACCGGGGACCAGGGTGACCAGTTGCGTGAAATTGCGGCCGTTGAGCACCAGCTGGGTGATTTCTTTTCCCGTGACCACCCCCGACAGTTCCGAGGACTGC
This sequence comes from Bryobacteraceae bacterium, assembly GCA_035511215.1. GTDB lineage: Bacteria > Acidobacteriota > Terriglobia > Bryobacterales > Bryobacteraceae > Bog-159. The sequence goes on from DATKFU010000294.1 coordinate 12,070, forward strand.
GTCTCCACTTGCGCCACGCCCGCGCCCTGGACGCTAATTTCGCTGGTAATCTGCCCGACTTCCAGAGTGGCGTCGACGCGCGCCTTCTCGCCAACGGGCAGAATGATGCCGGTGGCCTCGAAGGCTTTGAAGCCGGTGGCTGTGACCTTCAGGTTGTAGGTGGCCGCGGGCAAGCCCGCCACCAAATAGTCGCCCGACGCGTTGGTATTCGATTTCAAGGTGACGCCCGTACCGACGTCGGTAACCGCCACCTCGGCGTTGGGGAGCACGGCGCCCGTGGAATCCCGGACCGTTCCGGTAATGGAACCTCGGTTTTGTCCGTAAAGCGGGGCCGATGCAACCAAACATCCCGCCATGAAAGCGACACCCAATGCGACAGCCGTTCGTAGATGCATCGACCTTCCTCCGTTTGTGTGCGAGCTCTGAATTGCCTGCGAGTTTGGAACATTCTAATCTGAATCGTCCCGGCTGCGCAAGGCCCCTCCCGCAAGGCTGCGTAAGGCCCCTGGAGGTTGACAATCATAAGCGGAACCCGTCCTACGCGTTGGCGTCATACTATCAGGAGCATCTTTATGAAATTGATCGGGTTATCCGGACGTTCGCACGGTTTCTTCGAGCGCTGGCAGGCCTTGCCGTTGGCCGGCCTCCTGTTGGCGGCGGGCGGCATCGCGGTCCATGCGCAAACCAGCGCCAGTAAACCACAGGCTGTCGTGATCAAGGTGGTCGCCGCGGATTCCGCAGGTAACCCCGTTCCGAATTTGACGGCCTCGGACTTCTCCGTCTTTGACAATGGCTCGCCCCAGCAGATCGTTTCCATGCGGCTGAACCAAAGCGAGGGGGCTCGCCCGCTGGTCGTTCTGTTCGATCTGATGAACGCGGGCGAGTCGTCCCGCGGAGCCGTCTGGAACGCCGTAAAAACCTCCATGGCCCATTTGCAATCCACTGGACCTGTTTATCTCTACCTGCTGGTCGAGGATGGCAGTCTCTACCCGGTTCACGCCCTTCCGGGCGCCGCCGTTGCACCAGAGGCGGCCAACGCGGACTGGCTAAAGGATATCGGGCCCTTGATGGACGCCGCCATGCAAAAGGTCAGCCAGGCGAAGCCGCTGGAAATCCGGGCAGCTTCCCCGAACTCTCTCCAGGCGCGCTTCAGCGCCACTTACCACGCGCTCGACGATATGCGCCGCTGATGGCAACGGCGCCCGGCCCCAAGGAATTGCTGTGGGTCAGTTACGGCATTCCAAGCGCTATTCACCTTGCGGACCGGACCTGGTTCGATGGGGCGCCCGGTTTGCCGGCTCTGGAATTACGGTGTATACGGCCGACCCCGGCATCGGTCTCGAGCGCGGGATTCTGGATCGGGATTCGCTCGATATTCTCACCGGCACCACTGGCGGCCACGCTTTTTCGACGATTGAGCTAAGCCGCGCGATTACGCGGATCGAATCCGACGCACTCACCAATTACAGCATTGCGTACCAGCCGTCCGCGAAGAATTGGGATGGCAAGTACCACAAACTGCGCGTTACGGTCGATCGCAAGGGCGTGCGGCTCCAAACCGAACTCGGGTATTACGCGGTTTCCCGTTCGTAATCCACCCGCGACGTCAGCGGCGCTCCGGGGGCGGTCAGAATTCGAGCGTTTGGCCCAAGCTCAAGCCCAATCGCCGCGCCTCGCCGCCGCCCAGTTCCAGCACGAATTGCGCGGTCTGGTGGCCGCCATAGTTCGGGCACAGGCTCGCCTTGGTTTTGCAGGGCGGCGTGTCGGGGGATATTTCTACGATGCGATGGCTTGAGTCCATCCAGACGATATCCAACGGAATCCTCACCTGGTACATCCAATATTGGTACAGGCTGGGCGTTTTGTGGACGAAGAGCATGCCCCGGCCGCGAGCCAGCGAATCGCGAAACATCATGCCCTTCTGCATATCCAGTTCGGACAACTCCACTTCGGCGCGAATCGTCTGCCCGCCAGGCAGCTTGACGGTCTGCATTCCGAGCGCTTCGGGACCCTCGGTTTCCGGCCCGCCGCAGCCGGTTCCTGCGAGGGCCAGCAACAGTAATGGCGTAAAATAGCGCATGCGATAAAATGGTAGCGCTCTTGCAGCCATCTCGAAATATGTGGAAACGCATCCGGCTCACGCTGGAGATGATCAAGTTCGAGCACTCCGTGTTTGCCCTGCCGTTCGCGCTTACCGGGGCACTACTCGCCCTTCGGCATTCCGGCTTGGGCGGGCGCGCGGCATGCGAAAAGGTGGGCTGGATCGTGGTGGCCATGGTGGGCGCGCGTTCGGCGGCTATGGCGTTCAACCGACTGATCGACGCGGGAATAGACGCGCGCAACCCGCGCACGCGCTTGCGCCACTTGCCCGCTGGCGTGCTCTCGCGCGGCTTTACGTGGGGGTTCGTGGCGGTCTCCGCGCTGGTCTTTGTATTCGCCGCGGGCGAACTGAATCCGCTCTGCTTCCGGCTGGCGCCCTTGGCACTCGGAATTGTATTCTTTTATTCTTTCACCAAGCGCTTCACCTCGTTCTCGCACCTGGTGCTGGGATTTGCGCTGGGCGTGGCGCCGGCGGCGGCATGGATCGCCATCCGCGGTTCGCTCGATCCGCGCATCCTCTGGCTCACGGCCGCAGTCGCCTTCTGGACCGCGGGATTCGACGTGATTTACGCCTGCCAGGATTACGAGTTCGATACGGCGGAGGGTCTTTTCAGCGTGCCGCGCCGTTTGGGCATCGCGGGCGCGTTGCGCGTGGCGCGCCTCCTCCACGTGCTCATGGTGGGCTGCCTGCTGGCGCTGGTCTACAGCCTCGGTCTGGGCGCGCTGAGCCTGGCGGGAGTGGCGGCCGTCACATGCCTGCTCATCTACGAGCACAGCCTGGTGGAAGCCACCGATCTCTCGCGCGTGGATGCCGCGTTCTTCACCATGAACGGCTATGTCAGCATGCTATTCTTTGTATTCTGGGCTGCCGATGTTCTATGGAAATCGTGATTGACGACCCGCGCTTGAAGCCAATTCTGGAAAAAGTCGAAGCGGGCCAACGCCTGACCTATGACGACGGCGTGGCGCTTTACCAGACCTCCGATATTCTCTCCGTCGGTTACATGGCGAACCTGGTGCGGGAGCGATTGCACGGTTCGACCACCTACTTCAACGTGAACCGGCACATCAACCCGACGGATGTGTGCGTGGCCAGTTGCCGTTTGTGCGCGTTCGGCAAGCGCGTGAAGGACCCCAAGGCCTACACGATGTCGCTCGAGGAGGTGTGGCACAGGGCCGGCGAAGGCTGGAGCGAGGCGGTTACCGAGTTCCACATCGTGGGCGGGCTGCATCCGGAGCTGACTCTGGATTGGTATTGCGAGATGCTGCGCGGCCTGAAGTACCGGTTCCCGCAGGTGCACCTGAAAGCCTTCACCATGGTGGAAGTGGCATACCTGGCGCAGCGCGCGAAGACCTCGGTGCGCAGTGTGCTGGAGCGCTTGCGGGAGGCTGGCATGGATTCCCTGCCCGGCGGCGGCGCGGAGATCTTCTGCGACCGCGTGCGGCGCATCATTTGCGACCACAAGATCAGCGGCGAACAGTGGATCGAGACCGCGCGCACGGCGCATTCGCTCGGCCTGCATTCCAACTGCACCATGCTTTACGGCCACATCGAGAATGCCGAGGACCGCGCGGACCACCTGGTGAAGCTGCGCGCGCTGCAGGATGAAACCGGCGGATTCGTGACTTTCATTCCGCTGGCCTTCCATCCCGACAACACGCCCCTGCAGCATATTGGGAAGACCACCGGATTCGCGGACATCAAGAATATCGCGGTGGCGCGCCTGATGCTGGACAACATTCCGCACATCAAGGCCTACTGGATCATGATGACGCCGCGCATCGCGCAAATCGCGCTGCGGTTTGGAGCGGACGATATTGATGGGACGGTGGTTGAGGAGAAAATCTACCACGATGCCGGGGCTACCACCAGCCAGTCGCTGCGCCGCGGGGAGTTGTTGCAGTTGATCCGCAAAGCGGGGCGCGATCCGGTGGAGCGGGACACGCTGTATCGGCCGGTCACGCGGACGGAGACGGCGTTTACGGTGTTGGTGTAAAGCCAGGCTACCGGCTAACGCAGCAAGCGCTGGAGGAGCACGCCGTCGAAGTCCCGGCTGGCGTCCATCACAGCCGCAATTTGGACTGCTTCGGTGTGAAGATGGTAGATCATTCGGTAGCGGGAAACCAGGATTTCCCGGTAGACAGTGATTCCCTGTTGCATTAGTTCGGGGACGATCCAGCCGCGTAAGGCTTTGCTCCCAAGGGTCTTCGACTGCGTGAGAAGCTCCTTGCCCAGCCGGCGTGCCGCGTCTGGCCGATCGGCGCCCACGAATTCCAGGATTTCAAACAGGTCCTCATAGGCCGGAGTCGTCCAACGCACCGGCAGGCGCTTCAATCCGGAAACCTCTTCCGGAATTCGGTTTCCACGGCCTCCTGCGATTTCCAGTGGCCGTTCCGATACTCCGCGTCGGATTGAGACAGTATCTTAAGAAGAATCAGGGCATCCCGCATGTGGTCGTAGCTGGCGGCATCCACGACCACTGCGCGTGCCTGCCCGTTTTGAGTGATTACGATCGGGCTGCGGCTCTCGTTCACGGCATTGACGAGCTCCGCGGAATGCGTCTTCATGTATGTGATCGGTTTGACGTTGGTTGCCCTCATGGTGCCTAATATAGCACGAAATTCGGCCCGCATCTGCGAAAAGACACCTGTTAGCGTAGCGCCTTCCATAAAAGAAACAGCGCGCCTGCGAGGAAGGCGGCGGCCGCCTCATACTCCCGGTTCTTCATGTAGAGCGCCGGTTGGAATGCGCGCGGGTCGCCCGCGGGAGGCATGCGCGGCAGCAGCGCAGGCACGCGCGCGGCGTACGCGGCGTATCCCGGAAACAGGGTGCGCAAGTGCTGTTGCTCAAGCTGAATGACGGGCAAATAGATACACAGGAATACCGCCGCGAACAGGGCCGCCAAGCCCCCGCTGCGCGAGGCTAGCGCCAAGCCCGCGGCCACCAGCAGCGTTCCCAGGTAGAGCGGGTTGCGCGTATACCGGTAAGGTCCGCCCGTAGCCAGGGTCTGGTTCTTCGCCAGGTGCCCGGCGGCCCACGCGCGCACCACGAGGCCCAGCAGCGAAACCGGTAGGCCATAGGCCAGCGACGATATATCCGGGTGCGAAAACCAGGCAAACGCGGCCACCAGCACGAAGCCGCACGGCACACGCAGCCGGGCCACGAAATCAGCGTAGGGCTTGGGAAAAAGCAGTTTCAAGCCAGACAATCCGCCGGATGGGTGCGCCGCGCAAGCTGCGGCTGGAGCGCGTCGAAGACCGCATCGGGCGTCACGGCGCGCATGCTCGGATCGATCTCGTTTCCCCGCTTGTACGACGTGACCGCGTGCGCGCCGCGCAGCACCGTGAAACTGCCGCCGTACGGGCCGGTCTGCGCCGGATCGGTCGGACCAAAGATCGCCACGCCAGGCCGGCCCAGCGCGGCGGCCACATGTAGAGGTCCGCTATCCACCCCTATTACCGCGGCGGCGCGACGGGTGGCGTCGATGAGGCCTGCGATCGACGACAGATGCAGCATGGTGTCCGCCACGCCGGCTAGCGCCTCCCGCTCGGCGGGCGGGCCGTTCAGCACCAAGGAAACACCCGCCTCGCGGCGCAGGCGCTGCGCCAGCCGCGCATAGTAATCGAGCGGCCACTGTTTGGCCCGCCAGCCGCTCAACGGGCTGGCCAGCACGAAAGCCCCCGCAGGAAGCTCTCCTTCCGCACGGCCCGGCGGCATCGGGAACCAATACAAAGCGGTTGATGCGCCCGCGGCAGCGGCTAGTTCCAGATTCCGATCCACCCGGTGGACCGCTGGCGCCGGTACCCGATCGGAATAGAACAGCGCGGCCAACGGTTCCCGTACCACCGGCCGATCAAAGCCGAAAATGCGCTCCGTGCGCGCCACCGAAGCCACCAGCGCGGACTTGACCAACCCCTGGAAATCGACCGCGAAATCGAATCGCTCCTCGCGCAGCTCGCGCCACACGCGCGCCAGGCCGGCGGCGGTGCGGCGATCCAGATGCACCACGCGATCCACGAACGGATTGCCTTCGAGCAGCGGCGCCCAGCGCGGCTCCACCACCCACGTCACCCGGCATCCCGGAAAGCTATGCTTCAGCGAGGCGGCGGCCGGCAGTGCGTGGACGATGTCCCCCATGGCTCCCAGCCGCACCACCAGGATACGGCCGTTATGGGGCCTGCCGCTCGAGTACACGTTCAATTTTCCCATAACTCGAGTGCCACGCCGGCCACGCGATCGGTGGTAACGCGCGTCATGCAGCGGTGATCGATCGGACAGGCGCGCAGCAGGCAAGGGCTGCACTCCACCTGTTCGCGCACCACGCGCGCCCGCGCGCCCGTGGGACCTGTGGTGGTATCGTCGGTGGCGCCGAAGACGGTCACTGTGGGAACGCCCAGAGCGGATGCGACGTGCATGGCTCCGGAATCGTTGGTCAGGAACAAACGGCAGGCGGCGGCCAGGTCGATGAATTGACCGAGCGTCGTCAGGCCGGCGAAGTTGCACACGCTGACGCCATCGGCACGGATTGCTTCGGCCAGCGAGGCGCACAGCTCACGCTCCGCCTGCGCGCCGAATAACGCCACCGCTGCGGCATGCGCGCGAGCCACCCGCGCCGCCGTCTCGGCGAATCGCTCCGGAAGCCACCGCTTGGCATCGCCGTAAGCCGCACCAGGGCTGACGCCGATCACGGCCGCGTCCCGTTCCAGCAGGCCCGCACCACGCAACGCCTCCACACCCGCCGCGCGCGCCGCCGCGCCGCCGTCCAACCGGATGTCCGCGCACGCCGGATATTCGTGAATGATGCCCGCGCGCCGCAGCAGTTCCAGATAGTAGAAGCGCTCATGCCGCGGAATCTCGCCGGGCTCGGGCGGTGGAATCGCTTCCGTGAGCAGCCAGCCGCGCCCGTCGCGTCTGTAGCCAATGCGGCGCGGAATCCGGGCCATCCACGCCGCCAGCGCGGCGTCGAAGGAATTGGGCAGCAGGATGGCGCAATCGAAGCTCTCGCGGCGCATCCCGGCGGCCGCATGGCGCCGGTCGCCCGCGTGCAACATCACGGCGTCAATAGCCCCTTCGCGCGCGTACAGATCGGCCACCGAGGCGCGCGCCAGCACCGTCAGATGCGCTCCCGGAAACGCCTCGCGCACGGCGCGGACAGCGGGCAGGGACATCACCGCGTCACCCAACCAGTTGGTCGCGCGAATCACGATTTTCGTTTGGTTCCGCGGCAGACCGCCATTGTAACAATGCGCGCGCATCCGCCGGCTCTACGCGCGACTGTCTCCCGCCTAAATACTGCGCACACCCATGTTGACGATGTCATCCACTTGCATGGTCTCCTTCACCACAAAAGGCTCGCCGTATTTCACGCCGATCAGGTTGCCGTAGAACCGGGCGATAGCGCCCAGCCGCTCACGGATCTCCTGCTCCTGGGGAAACAAACCGCGGCCATCGTCGTGCGCGCCGTCGCCCTGGGAGCCGTACTGCGAAGCGTAGCTCAACAAGGCGGTCATACGGGCTTCGAACTGTGCGCTGATATCCACCACGAACGAAGGCGTCACATTGGCGTACAGCGACGCATAGATTACCTTATACGGCCGGTGCGGATCGGAGTATTCGTCCAGCTTTTTCAGTCCCGCCAGGAAGCAGGCTTCATAGCCCAATTCGCTGGCGCGATAGTGATCCGGATGGCGGCCTTCCCAATACGGCAGGATCACCACGCGCGGGCGCAACTCGCGGATCTTGACCGCCAGCGTCATACGCGCGCTCAGCGTGTTCTCGAGGCGCGCATCGGGGAACCGCAGGTTGCCACGCCAGTCCAGACGCAGATGCCGCGCCGCCACCTCGGATTCCGCCAGGCGCTGTTCGGGAGTGCCGCGTGTGCCCATATCGCCGGCGGTCAGGTCCAGCGCCCCCGCACGGTAGCCTCTCTCGGCCATGCGGAGCAGCGTTCCGCCGCAAGTTTGTTCGATATCGTCGGGATGCGCGGCTATTGCCAGAACGTCCAGGCTCATGCGCGCGCCGCCAATCTCTTTAGGAATTCGTCCACGCCCACTCTATGCTTGAACGCCTTACGGCCGTCGATGGCGATCACCGGCACCTCTTCGTGGTACAGCGCCAACCACCGGGGATGGCGGTCGATGTCGATCTCCTCGATCTCGAACGCCGCGCGCCCGCTGGCCGCCGCCAGCACTTGCTTCGCTTCCTCGCACAGGCAGCATCCCGCGCGCGTGTAAAGAGTCACTCGCATCATTCCCAGTAACGGTCCCGCCGCCGGTTGTACTGGCCGGTGGCTCCCATCAATTTCACCAGCACTATGCCTGCCACAAATCCGCCGATATGCGCGAAAAAGGCTGTCCCGCCCTGGGAGATGTGCGTCTGCGCAATGGAGCCGAAGCCGCTGAACAACTGGGTGACGAACCAGTAAACCAGCATGATGGGCGCCGGAATTTCGATCGTCGTGATGAAGAACACCACAAACACGAGCGTCAGAATCCGCGCGCGCGGGAACTTAATCAGATACGCACCCATCACGCCGGCGATCGCGCCGCTGGCTCCCACCATGGGAACCGTGGAATAAGGGTTCGCGATCACCTGGCCCAAACCCGCCACGGCCCCGCACAGCAGATAAAAAACCAGATACTTCGCATGTCCCAACAGGTCCTCGATATTGTCCCCAAAGATCCATAGGAACCACATGTTCAGCAACACGTGCAGCCAGCCCCCGTGCAGAAACATGGAGGTGAAAACTCTGCTCACCTGGAAGTGGTCCGGTACCAGCCCGTAGTATTCGATGAAGGCATTCAGCGTGGGAGAGCCCAGCGAGTATTCGAACACGAAGACCAGCAGATTCACGGCGATGAGCGCAAGCGTCACCACTGGCCGCGTATAACTGGGCTGCGTATCTTTAAGGGGGAACATTTAGGTGGTCTGGACCGTGCGCCCAATGCGCGCCTGCATGTCGTGATGCGCCCGCCGCGGCGCCCGCTGCATCAACGCGCGGACTTCATCCACGCCGCATATTCCGCCGCGTGCGCCCATCGCCGTGCAGTTGAGCGCCGCCATGGCGTTTGAAAAATCCAGTGCGTCCGCCAGATTCATGCCTTGCAAAACAGAATAGCAGAAGGCGCCGTGGAACACGTCTCCCGCGCCGGTCGTATCCACGCAATTCACCACGAACGCAGGCGAATACAGAAAGCGTCCGTTCTCCAGCGCCAGCGCTCCGTGCGCGCCCAAAGTCATGGCGGCCACCCGCATGCCGTACTCCCGCTGGATCAGTTCCAGCGCGCGCAGAGGATCCCGTTCGTTAGTCCACTGGGCGGGGAAATCGGAGCTGGCGATGAGGTAATCCACGTGCGGCAAGACCCGGTCGAAGCCGTGATAAATCGTGTCCACATCCACCGTCACGGGAATGCCGGCGCCGTGCGCAATGCGCGCCGCGTGCGCCACCGCGGGGGTGTCGTGCCCATCGATATGCAGCAGTCGCGCGCAAAGGATCTGGTCCGGGGTAATCTCTGCGGGATCGATGCGCAGACACTCGGGCCGCGACCAGAGCACGGTGCGCTCGCCGGTGCCGCGGTCGATAATGATGTAGGCGGACTGATTGGGGCAGCCCGCGCGGCTCTGCACATGATCCAGATTAATGCCTGCCTGGCGCAGGCTGGCCCACTGGATGCGGCCGCGTTCGTCGTCGCCGATGGTGCCGATGTATTTCGTGCGCAAGCCCAGCCGCGCGCACGCCGCCATGGCGCTGGCCACCTGCCCGCCGGGACTGACAATCTCCTCCTCGAACGGAACCTTTCCGGCATAGGCTGGAAAACGGGGAACCACGAGGAGGGTGTCGGTGGCGTTCAGGCCTACGCCGGCCACATCGAATTGGGGGGGGGGCACGGAACTATTGTAGATGGAAGGCAGGCCGGAGACGGGATCACGGCCGTCGGGGCCGGGTTCGGCGCCGCGAGGCACGGCGATCCTGCGAACCTTTTTGGAACGCGGGGCATGAAGAAGCGGGTCTATCGAAATCTATCGAGCAGGCCGGCGCGCCAAAGCGACGACTACCAGCGCCTGATGCGGATAGTGCTCGACACCAATATTCTAGTGTCCGCTCTCTTGCTGCAGACGGGGTATCCGGCGCAATCTACCGCGCCTGGCACGAGGGACACTTTAGTCTGTTAACCTGCGCAGAGCAGCTCGTCGAGCTCAGGGTTACGCCGCATAAGCCGGCTCTCGCCGTGCCAATCAAGCGGGCAACGCCGATTACCTGGTGACCGGTGACAAGGGCGGCTGGCTAGGCTTCAGCTCTAGGCTAAGAGCGGGGTCTGGAGACCCGCTGCAGGCGTGGACGCCTGCCCCACGCTTAACTCGCCCAGGTAATCAGACCCGGCAGGAAGCGCGATGCCAGATCCGGATGGTGCGGCAGCACGCGGACAGTGTAGCCTTGCAAACCGCTGCGGCAGCAGGGAACGCCGGTGGATTCGAAAATATGTTCGCCGTTGCCCGGGCTGGCGGCATGGCGCATGGGGAAAGTTGCCGGCTCGGTGATATGGCCCGAAGCATCCAGCGCTCCTAAATATAACTCCACTGTCACGTCGGCAGGGGAAAGCGCACCCAGGCGCAAGCGCGCGCGCACGCCCACCAGGTCGCCCACCTTTGCAGTTGCCGAGGCCGCTGCGGGCGAACCTTCTTCCACCGCCTCCACGCAGACCCGGGGCCATTCGCAACGAACCAGATTCATCCATGACGAAAGCGCGCGGGAGGCGGCGGCTGAATCCGCCTCCAAGCGGCCGAACCGCTCGAAGGCCGGCAAATAGAAGCGCTCCGTGTATTCCCGCACCATGCGGTGGGTATTAAATGTCGGGCAAAGATTCTTGAGGCACCCTTTCATCTGCGCGATCCAGCGCCGGGGCAAACGGTCCGGTCCCAGCTCATAGAACATGGGGACTACATCCCGCTCCAGCAGATCGTAGAGCGCCTCGGCTTCCACCTGATCCTGCTGGCTGGGATCATGATAGGGCGCGCCGTTGCCGATTGCCCAGCCGATCGACTCGGAGTCGGGCCGGGGAGCGCGCCAAGCCTCGTCCCACCAGCCGTCCAGAGTGCTTAGGTTGAGCGCCCCGTTGGCCGCGGCTTTCATGCCGCTCGTACCGCTCGCTTCGAGGGGCCGGAGAGGCGTATTCAGCCAGACATCGCTGCCCTGCACCAGGTAGCGGCTGACGGCCATATCCTGATCTTCCAGGAAGACCACATGGCGGCGAAACTTCGGATCGCGCGCCAAAGACACAATTCGTTGGATCAATTCCTTGCCGCCATCATCGCGCGGATGCGCCTTGCCGGCATAAATAATCTGCACCGGCCGCTTGGCGTCGCACAGGATGCGCTCCAGCCGCGCGGTATCCCGCAGCAGCAGCGTGGCGCGCTTGTAAGTGGCGAACCGCCGGGCAAATCCGATGGTCAGCGCCTCGGGGTTCAAAACCTCTTCCGCGGCGTCGATTTCGGATTGCGGAGCGCCGCGGCGCTTCAATTGATCGCGCAGCCTGCGGCGGGCGAATGCCACCAGTCTCTCGCGGCGGCGCTCGTGCGTGCGCCAAAGCTCCTCGGCCGGAATCGTCTCGACCCGCTTCCATATCACCCCGTTGGCCGCTTCGCGCCACTTCGGACCCAGGTAGCGGTCGTACAACTGGTTCATCTCGTTCGAAATCCAGGAACGCAAATGCACGCCGTTGGTGACATGGCCGATCGGCACCTCCTCGACGGGCACGCCAGGCCAGATGCCTTGCCACATACGCCGGCTTACCTCGCCGTGCAGTTTGCTCACGCCGTTTCTGGAGGCTGCCAGACGCATGGCCAGCACGGTCATGCAGAACCGCTCGTTTTGGTCGTCCATGTTTCGTCGCCCCAACGCCAGAAACTCGTGGCGGTTGAGTTTAAGCTCTTGATAGTACTCGGTGAAATAGCGATCCATCAGGTCGGGAGCGAAGTAATCGTGCCCCGCCTCCACGGGTGTGTGCGTGGTGAAGATCAGGCTGGGAGACGCAAGCTCGCGCGCCTCGGCAAACGAAAGCTGGTGGCGCTCCATTAGCCGCCGCACGTGCTCGAGAGACAGAAAGGCCGAATGTCCCTCATTCATGTGATAGACGGCCGGCCGGACCTGGGCGGCTTCGAGTGCCCGGTACCCGCCGATACCCAGCAGGATCTCCTGCTTGATGCGCATTTCATTATCGCCGCCGTAAAGTTCGCCGGCGATCTCGCGGTCCGCGGGACTGTTGGCCGCGACATTGGTGTCCAGCAGATAGACCGGCACACGGCCGGCCTGCGCCCACCAGATGCGCGCTGTGACCGCGCGGCCCGGAAACTGTACCTCTATGGTCAGTGGTTTGCCGTCGGGCCGGGCCAGGGGCCGCAGCGGGAGATTATGGAAATCGTTGGTGGCGTATTCTTCCTGCTGCCATCCAGCCTGGCTCAAATATTGGCGGAAGTATCCTTGCTGATAAAGCAAGCCCACGCCCACCAGCGGCACGCCCAGGTCGCTAGCCGATTTGACGTGGTCGCCAGCCAGCACGCCTAGTCCGCCGGCGAAAATCGAAAGGCATTCGGTGAGTCCGAACTCGAGCGAGAAATATGCGACCAGCAGATTGCCGGCCGGCGCATGCACGCGCCGGAACCAGGAATTCTGTCCCGCCATGCGGGCCTCCAAAGCGCGAGACACGCGCTCCAGATGCGCCAGAAAGGAATCGTCGGCGGCAGCCGCCACCAGGCGCATCTGATCGATGCTGCCCAGCATCTGGACGGGATTGCGGCCGGTGGAGTCCCACAGGTCTGAATCCAACCGCCGGAATAACTCGATGCTATCGTGGTCCCACGCCCAACGCAGGTTGTAGGCAAGTTCCCGCAACGGCTCCAACGGCTCGGGCAGGGAGGGTACCACGTTAAAGATGCGAACTGGTTTCAAAGTTTTCCACCTAGGTATTTATCGGCCCCCCGGGGCGCTACCGTTAGAGGCGCGAATCAGAGGCGAGTAACAATAATGAATCTGAGAAGTATCCAGCGACGACGGCACACATCTATATTGGCCGCCGATGAACACCGATGAACGCCGATTACCAAGCCGTACTCTACGAGCCGTGCGGCGGCGGACCTGCCTATTACTTCTGTTAATCCTTTTTCTTCTCTGTTTCCCGGCTTTCGCTCGAACCCGCCTAGAAGAATGCGCCCTAATCCTGCAGGACCAGCCACTGGCGCGGCAGGCGGCGGCGCGCGCACGCATCGAATCGGCGCACCGGCTGGTCCGGGGCGAATTGGCGCGCCGCAAGATACGCGTGACCGGCTCGGTCGAAACCTTGTTGAACGCCGTCTTCGTACGCGTGCCAGACAGCCGCGTGGCGGAGTTGCGCTCGCTCGCTGGAGTAAGACGGGTGGTCCGGTTGCCGCGTCTTAAGCGGAACCTCAATGCGGCCGTCAACCTGGTGAACGTGCCCCTGGCGTGGAACGCTCTCGCGGGCGGTATGTCCAACGCCGGCGCGGGAGTCAAAATCGCCATCATCGACAGCGGTATCGACGACACTCATCCGGCGTTCCAGGATGCGTCAATGCAACCGCCGTCCGGATATCCGCTGGGCGAAACGGCCTACACGAACGGCAAGATCATCGTGGCGCGCAGCTATGAACCGATGTTCGCCCTTCCGGACGACACCACGCCGCGCGACCGTTCCGGCCATGGCACCGCCCTGGCGATGATTGCCGCAGGCGAGACGAATACAGGTCCGCTGGCGACCATCACCGGAGTGGCGCCAAAGGCCTGGCTGGGCAACTACAAAATCTTCGGCACTCCCGGCGTCAACGACACCACTACCTTCGCCGCGGCGATGCAGGCGCTGGAAGACGCCGTGGCGGACCACATGGATATTGCGGTGGTGGCTTTTGGAAGCTTGCCGCTGAGCGGCCCCCTGGATACAGACTGTGCGCAGAGCGGCGTACCGGCCGCCTATCAAACCGATTGCGACATTCCCGCGCAAGCGGTCGAGAACGCGGTGGCAATGGGGATGACGGTGGTGGTGGCCGCGGGCAACGACGCGCAATCCAGCTTGCAGCCGCCGGCCCTGAATTCCATCAATTCACCGGGCACCGCGCCATCGGCCATTACGGTGGGCGCTACTACGAATGCTCACATACTGTTTGCCGCCCTGGAACTCAACGGCTCGAATGTGCCCTCCAATCTGCAAGCTCCGGACGCGGTTGTTGGGGATGGCGTCAAGTTGACCGGCCCGCTTAGCGCTACTCTGCTGGACGTTACCGCGGCGGACCCCACAGGCCTGGCCTGCTCCGCTCTGCCGGGCGGTTCGCTCACGGGTGGAATTGCGCTGATCGAGCGGGGTAACTGCGATTTTTCCACCAAGATCGACATCGCTCAGCAGGCGGGCGCCGTAGGGGTAGTGTTCTATCAGGATCCCGGCCATCCGACCGATCCCCCGTTCAGCGCTCTGGGCGCCGAGAACACGGGCATACCAGCCATAATGATTGGCTATGCGGACGGCCAGGCGGTGCAGAGCTACCTGGTATCCAATGCCGCATCCAATTCAAATGTGATGGCGACGCTGAGCCCGGCCCTGCACGTGGAAACCGCGCTCTCCAACCTGGTCACGGACTTTACCTCGAGGGGGCCGTCCATCGATTACTCGATCAAACCGGAACTGGCGGCGGTCGGGCAGGGCATTTACACGGCGACTGAGGCGCTCGATCCCGTGGGCGATCTTTATGACCCGACGGGTTACACCACTGTGGAGGGGTCCAGTTTTGCCGCAGCCATGGTAGCCGGCGCCGCGGCGCTGGTGAAGCAGGCGAATCCGGGCTTCTCGACAGCGCAAATCAAGTCGGCCCTGGTCAATACCGCCAGCGTCAATCCAAACGACATTGGCGACGACTCCGACTCCGGCGAACTGTTGATTACCTCGGTGGGGGCGGGCAAGCTAAGCGCGGCGGCGGCCCTGGCGCCGGGCGCAACGGTGGTGCCCGCGACCGCCTCGTTCGGCCTGGTGCGGCCGGGATCCACGCTGAACCCCGTGCCTTTGACGGTTACGAATACCGGCAAAACCGCGGCCACTTTCCAGATTTCAGTGGTGTCCGACCTGCTCGCGCCGGATCGGGATGCGAGCGATATGGTCAGCGTCTCGCCCGCCAGCTTACAGCTCGCGCCGGGACAGCAAAGCGACGTGACCGTATCGTTGAGCGGCGGCTTCACCGTACCCGGCATATACGATGGCGTCATCGACGTCGCCGGACCAGGCACTAACTTGCGCGTGCCCTATTGGTATCTGGAGAGCGATGGCGTGCCGTTCGATGTTCTGCCGGTGTACAACAGCAGCTTCTTCGGCACGGTGGGGGACACGTGCCGGTATCTGGCATTCAAGGCCGTGGACGCCTATGGCATCGCTCTACCCAATCAATCGTCGACGTTCAGCGCGGTCGAGGGGAGCGGATCGCAATCCACTTCGTCGTCCTGTGCCGCGGGGGTACCGCCCGGTCCGGCCACCGAGACGAACGTCTACGGTATAGCGTGGACTAACGTGGATCTGGGGTCGTCCCCAGGGGACCAGGCCTTCGAGGGCCAAGTGGGAAGGCTCACGACGATTTTCTACGCGAACGTGCGTCCGGCCCCGTCGATCAGCGCCAATGGAGTGGTAGACGCCGCCAGTTCCGAAGTGGGTAAGGGCCTGGCGCCGGGATCCTATATTTCGATCTACGGCACGGCCTTGAGCGACGCGACCGAAAGCCTCTCCACCAACTTCCTGCCGTTTTCCATGTGCGGAGTGAGCGTGAGCTTCGCATCGCCGGACGGCGCCGGGCGCTGGCCCGGCCGCCTATGGTACGTCAGCCCGACGCAAATCAACCTGCAGATTCCGTGGGAACTACAGGGGCTGACATCCGCGCAATTGACCGTGAACGTTGCTGATGTGAGCGTGCCCTATACGATTCCGATCTCGCCCAACCTGCCGGCGATGTTCGAGTACAATAGCTTGGCCATCGCGCAGGATGAGAGTTACCAATTGGTGACCGCGAGCAATCCGGCGCAGCCAGGCCAGTACATCGTCGTCTACGCGAACGGGCTGGGAGCAGTGGACAATCCGCCGCCCTCGGGCGAGGCAACGCCTTCTCCGACAGCCGCCCAGCCGCTGGCCGCGACGCTCGGGACGCCGACAGTGACCATCGGCGGTGTGGCGGCCCAGGTGTTGTTCAGCGGCCTGACGCCAGGCAGCATCGGCCTGTATCAAATTGACGTAGTGGTTCCCCCGAATGCTCCGGCGGGTGTGCAGCCCCTGGTAATCGCGCAAAACGGGGTTTGGTCGGCGCCGGCCAACCTGCCGATACAGTGATAACCCGAGGATAAGCCATCAGCCTCATCTGCATCGCGGTTCGCGGGATAATGGTGTGTGCAGCCTTTCGTGCCCCTGTTCAAGAACCCGCACATGCAAACGATCGCCGGGCACTTCTGGCCCCGGCCATCCGGCGGGCGGCAGCGGCCGACGGAGAAAAAGCTGTACCACACGGAGCCGGATGTGCAGGTGCTTGTCGAGACCGAACGGCCCGATGGTGCGCCACGGGGCGAAATTGTACTGGTGCATGGTCTGGAGGGATCGGCCGATGCGGGCTACATGCACAGCATGGCCGCGTGCGCGGTTGCGGCCGGATACACGGTGCACCGATCGAACCTGCGAAGCTGCGGCGGCACCGAGCGGCTGGCCAGGACGGTTTACCATGGCGGCCTTACCAGCGATCTGCTCGCCGTCGTGCGCGCCCTGGCTGCCGAGGACCGCGCGCCGGTATGGCTGGTGGGGTTCTCCCTGGGCGGGAACCTGGTGGCGAAACTGGCAGGCGAGTTGGGTGAAGAGGCACGTCCGCTGATTGCCGGGGTCTGCGCGGCCGCGGCCGCCATCGATCTGGCAGCCTGCGCCGAACGCATCGCCCAGGCGGATAACCGCCTCTACGAATACCGCTTCTTAACCCTGATGCGAGCGCGGGCGCGCGCCGTATGGCGATCCACGCCAGCCGATTTGCGCGGCATCCGGACGGTCTTCGAAATGGACGACCGCATTACCGCGCCACACTTCGGATTCCACGGCGCCGAACACTATTACCGAACGCAATCCGCCAACCAGTTTCTGGACCGGATCCGGGTGCCCACCTTATTCATCGCCGCGCAAGACGATCCATTTGTCCCGTTCCGCATCTACGATCACCCGGCCTTCCGCCAGAACCCGTGTCTGGAGCTGATCGCGACCGAACACGGCGGCCATCAGGGTTTCCTGGCCAAGGGGCGCCCCCGATTGTGGCTGGATCACGCCATAATGGAATGGATAGGGGCGCATGGAACAAAGCCGCCCAATATTTCGTCAGGAAATTGAATGAGAACAAACGCTTCCTTCGGCGAGGCGATCAGCGGCGCGGCGCTTTCCCTACGCGGCAGCAAGCTGCGCAGCTTCCTCACGTTGCTGGGGATTATCCTGGCGACCACCACGCTGATCGCGGTCATGTCGGTGATCGATGGCATGAACGTGTACGTGGCGCAAAATGTGTCGAGCATGGGCGCCGATGGTTTCAAAGTGCGGCGCATCGTCATGATGGGGGTGTGGGATCCGAAGAAGTATATCGAGATGGAGCGGCGCAATCCCGAGCTTTCGCGGGACGAGTTCGAGTTTCTGCGGGCCAACAGCAAGCTGGTGGAAGAAATCGGCATGTCGGTGAACCGCACCGTCTCGGTGCACTTCGGCAAGGAACACCGGGACAACGTGCAACTGACCGGCGCCACTGCCAACGAGGGTGTGCTTTCCGACATCGATCCCTCCGAGGGCCGCTTCATCAGCGATCTGGAAGACGGGCAGCGCGCCATGGTGGCGGTAATCGGCAACGACCTGAAGACTCAGTTCTTCGCCAACGCCAACCCCATCGGCAAGTCCATCATCGTGGAAGGCCGGCCGTTCGAAGTGATCGGCGTGGCGAAAACCAAGGGATCGGTTTTCGGGAACTCCCGCGACAATTTCCTGATGATCCCGGCCGAGAGCTATTTCAAGATCTATGGCGCGCGCAGCGGCATCGGGTACGATTTGAAGGCGGCGGACCAGACCGTCCTGCAGCAGGCCCAGGACGAAGTCCGCGTGATGTTGCGGTCTTACCGGCACCTGCACCCGAAGGACGACGACACCTTCGGCATGGTCAGCTCGGACTCGCTGGTGAATGTGTGGAATCAGTTGACCGGCGCAATTGCCGCGACCGCGGTGGGAGTAGTTTCGGTGTTCATGGTGGTAGGGGGTGTCGTGATTATGAATATCATGCTGGCGGTGGTCACCGAGCGGACGCACGAAATCGGCATTCGCAAGTCGGTGGGTGCGCGGCGCAGCGACATCCTGAACCAGTTCCTGGTGGAATCGGCGATGCTTTCCGCGTCGGGCGGGGTGATTGGGATCCTGCTGGCGTCGATACTCGCGCTGCTGGTAAAAGCGCTCACGCCAGTGCCCATGCATATTCCCATTAGCGCGGTGGTGGTGGGCGTGACGCTTTCGGCGGCAGTGGGGTTGTTCTTCGGGATCTATCCGGCGCGGCGCGCGGCCGGGTTGGACCCCATTGAAGCTCTGCGGGTGGAACGATGACAATCGGTTCGGTAGGTTCGGGAGTCGCCCTGGCGCTGACTACGGTGCGGGAGCACAAGATGCGCTCGTTCCTGACGGTGCTGGGAGTCATCATAGGCACTGGCGCGGTGATCGGCGTGGGATCCATCATCGCCGGGCTCGACGGCGCCATCACCAATATCCTGAAGAGCTTCGGACCGAACACCATCGTGGTCCTACGGGGCAGCGCCATGGGCGGATGGACCCTGGAGGAGCAGAAACGCAAGATGTTGACGCGCGAGGACGCGCTGGCCATCGAGGAGCGGTGCCCTTCGGTGGAACACGTCAGTCCTTACCTGTTTTCCAATTTCGACCAGATCCACAAAGCCCGCTACAAAGGCAACGACAATTACCAATTAGACATCGGCGGGACCGAGGAAGGCTACGCGGCGGGCGGCACGGTGATGCTGCAAGGGCGTTTCTTCACCGATACCGAGAGCCGGCACCATATGCCCGTAGTCGTGCTCGGCGAAGACCTGGGCAAATCGTTTTTTCAGGGGGTGGACGCGGTAGGCAAGTGGATTGAAGTGGATGGACACTCGCTTGAAGTGATCGGCGTTATGGAGCGGCCTGCGGCGTCCTTTCCGGGGCAGGACGATAATCGCATCCTGATGCCCTATTTCACGATGCGCAAGTTGTATCCCAGCGCCAACGAGAACATGCTGATCGTGATCGCCTATGCAGGCATGCTGTCGAAGGCCGAGGATGAGGTGCGCACCGTCCTGCGCATCCAGCGCAAAGTGGCTAACGACAAGCCGGACAACTTCTCGCTCTCGACGGCGCAGCAGATGATCGAAGATTTCCATCGCATTACAGGAACGGTGGCGCTGGTGATGGTGATACTCAGCTCCATCGGGCTGCTGGTTGGGGGCATCGGGGTGATGAACATCATGTTGGTTTCGGTGACCGAGCGCACGCGGGAGATCGGGATCCGCAAGGCGGTGGGCGCGCGCAAGAGCGACATTATCGTGCAGTTCCTGACGGAGGCGGTGGTGCTGACCGGGATCGGCGGCGTGATCGGCCTGTTCCTGGGCTGGTGCGTGTCACTGCTGGCGGGGTTGGTCTTCAAGAATTTGCCGACGGCGGTGCCGCTGTGGGCGGCCGTTTCGGGCATTATGGTCTCGGTCGGGGTGGGCCTGTTCTTCGGTATCTGGCCGGCGGGGCGGGCGGCTAATCTGGACCCGGTAGTGGCGTTGCGATACGAGTGACTCGCCTAGCCGCGGCGGCAATTTCCTCACATGTAGGTGAACAGGCTTTGGGGCTTGAGCATTGCCTGGGCGGACATGGCGGCCTGCTCGTCGGTAGTGGCTTGGGTCAAATTCTCGGAGGCCTGGGCCTCGTTGGCATCTTGCTCGTTGCTGAGTTGTGTTTGCAGTTGGATGAGCGTTTGGCTGGCCGTGTTGCCGGCGGCGGTGAGGTTGTTCTGCGCCGCGCCGTAGACGCTGTTTTCATCGTTCAAATGCGTCGAGGCTGCCTGTATGTTCGCCAAGGCCGTCTGGACGCCGCTACTGCTACCGCTCTGCAGCGCGGTCAGCAGGCCGGTGACCGCCGCGAAAACATTATCCGGGGCGGGGTTGCCAGTACCGGAGCCGCCACCCGCCTGGTCGTCGAAGATCTGCTGGGCGGTCAATCCGATGGACATCATGACGCCGTTGGGATCGGCGATTTGTCCTGGAGCGCCGGCCTGAAATGCCTGCTGGGCAGAGTTGCCGCCGGCTGCCAGGGTATACTGCGGCTGCCCGCTCTGGGCGCCGCTGAAGATGTACACGCCGTTCACGTTGGTCTGGCTCAGGCTGACGAGTTGCTGCAGGACGCCCTGCACCGCGGGAATTTCGTTTTGCATCTGGTCGGCTGTGGTCGTGCTGCTGGCGGCCGCGGTGCCTGCCGTGGTGGCGGTCTCCAGCGCCTGTATGGCCTGCTGGATGGCGTTCTCGCCTGCGTCCACCTGGGGGGTCACGTTGGACAGGTTTTCCTGCGTCTGCTGCACGCCCGCGATTTGGGCGCGCAATTGCAAAATGCTGGAAATCTGGTCCGGATCGTCGGAGGCCACGGAAACGCGCAGCCCGGAGGAGAGCTGTTGTTCGGCCGTGCTCATGCGGTTTTCGATCTGCTGGAGGTTGCTCAGGAAGATCGCGGTGTTGGGATTGACACTGGGGGTCATAATGGGGCTCAGCTTGCGTCGGGAATCATGTCGATCACCGCCTGGATAAGGGTCTGGACGGTGGCCACCGTTTTGGCGATCGCCTCATAGCCGGCTTGGAATTGCATCACGTTGATGGCTTCGGCGTCAAGCGAGACGCCCGAATCGGTCTGGCGCATGCTTTGCGCCTGGGCCAGGGTCTCCGCGGTGGTGGTCTGATTGGTCTGGGCCTGGTTCAATTGACTCCCCACCAGCGCGGCGGCACTTCCATAGAACGTGGTGTAGGTAAGCCCACCGGTCTCGTCGGCGGTCGAGTTGGCCAGGGCCGCGATGGCCAGTGGCACGCCATTGGGTACGCCATTCTGATCGATGGCCGGCAACTGGCTGGCGGTCATATTTGGATTGACCGCCAGGGTGGACGCGGCTGCCGAGGCGCCGCTGGCACTCACGGTGAACAGGCCACTGGGCGCCGGCACCGGTGGCGGGCCAGCCGAAACTGTGCCTTGGGTGACAATCGCATTCACATCGCCGGCTAGAGTGGAAGCCAACGTATTGAGGGCGCCGGGCTGGCTGGCATCGCCGATCAAGCCGGGTATGGTCACGTTTTTGACCTGCAGCAAGCCGCCCAAAGTGCCGGATGTAATCTGGCCGGTCACTACGGAACCGTCGGCCGCCTTTATGTCGATGTCGGGCGGGGCTTGGGGATCGGTCGAGGTGCTGGGGGGGATGGCGTTCCCCGCGGATAGAGCGTAGGATTGGCTTCCCATTACCAGCGCGGCACCGCTTGAGAGAGTCACGCTGACGGTGCCGTCCGGTTGCTGGAGGACGCCAATGTTCACCAGTCCGGAAAGGGTTTCGAGCGACCCGTACAACTGGGCTTGCAGCCCCTCGTCCTTCGCGCCGCCGTCCTGTATCTGCGCATTCACGGCGGCCACCTGGCTGGTCACCCGGTTGATCTGGTTTACCGTGCTGTCGATGCTCTGGGTGACGGATGCGGATGCGCTGGCGACGGCGGCGGCCGTAGTCTGGAAACTCTGGGCCAGCGAATTGGCATCCACCATCACCTGCTGCTGCGCGCCGCCGCTGGTTGGGGCGACGCTCCAGGCCGATACATCGTTAAAGAATGTAGTCAGTGCGGCCGGGATGCCGGTTCCGGCGGCTACCGGCACCGCGTTCTGGACGGTAGTGAGGGCCGTCGACTGGGCGCTCGAGTCACCCTGCGCGGCGGCCTGCTGCCATACGTCGCTTTCGGCCTGAAGATCGCGGCTGTCAACCAGCGGACCGTCGGAAACGCCCCCGGCAAGGCCCACAGCAGGGTCGTACGCAGCGGCCTGGAGATCGACTGATTGTGAGGCGTAATCCGGCGTGGAAGCGTTGTCGATGTTATTCTGCGTGACGTTCAAGGCGTATTGGAACGCGTCCAGGGCGCTGGAAGCTCCGAGCAGCGTGGAACTCAGTGAAGTCATGGCGTTTATCCTAACAAAGAGATACGCCCGCGGACATACAGCGGTAGGGCACTGCCGGATGCCGTGTACCCGGGGGGCGCGGAGCGCAGGCGCTCCAACCAGCGGCGGCCGCAGCGCGCGGCATGTTCGAGCAAGATGCCGGCCTGGCGAATCTCGCCGGCCAGGAGGGTTGCCCGGCGGCGCAATTCGTGCGCAGCGGGGCCAGCCGGGGGGAGGTTATCGCGCAACCACTCCAGATAACCCTGCGCTTCGCGGAACAACGTGATGCATTCGTCGGGATTGCATGCGCGCGGATGGGCCAGTAACCGGCGCGCCCCGCACACGCGAGACTGCGCCGCCGCGAGCAATTCCTGTAGATCGGGATCCCGCATATTATCAGGCCCTCGCCAGGGCGCTGGCGAGCTGCTGCACGTCCGGCTGGTAGCGGCCCGCGCTAACGGCCTTCTGCAACTGGCCGGCACGTTGCGCCGACTGGGTGGAGAGGGTCTGCAGGGTTTGCGAAATCCGTCCGGCGAGACCGGAGAGGTTCACGCTATCCCCGCCCGCGGCGCCGGCTGTGCCCGAGGTTGCGCCGGTATCCACCTGGATGCGCTGCGATTCCGCGGCGCGGCTTGCGGTGGAGGAAGCCTGATCGGTGAGGTTGCTTTCGTTGACTCGCATATGGGGGACCCGTTTTCCTTCTCGATACCTTATCGGCCTAAGAGAGCGGAACTTTAGAAGCGGGCGCGCAATCCGGGACTCCAGTTCTACGCAAGTCTCTCTAAGTAGAGATTGTTGCCTGATGTTCGTGTATTCCGCCGATATGAGAATCGCAGGCAGCCAAAGGCCGCCGCTCCGGCACGATGCCGGGAAATCTCAAATTAAATAAGGATTATCCCAATGATTTCTTTCCAAACGAATATCGACTCTTTAGTCGCGCAGCAGAACCTGAATACCAACAGCATGTTTCAGAGCAATACGATTCAGCAGTTGACTTCGGGCTATCGCATCAACTCCTCCGGTGACGATGCGGCGGGGTTGGCAGTCGCCAACCAGGACGCGGACAGCATCGCGCAAATTACCCAGGGCGTGGCCAACGGCAACGACGGCACGGCGCTGCTGCAGACCATGGATGGCGGAATGAGCAACATTTCGCAGATCCTGGACCGGCTGCAGACCCTGTCGACGCAGTCGGCATCGTCCAGCTTCACGGGTGACAGAGCCACTCTCAACGCGGAATTCCAGACCGACATCGGGGAACTGAATCGGCAGGCGCAGGCCATCGGGCTAAACACGGGCGGCACTTACGCGCAGAGCCTGAACATCTATCTGGGCGGCGGAGGCGGTACCAGTGCTTCCTACGCTAGCGCTACAGCGGACGGCCAGGTGGCTGTCAATCTCTCCAACTCCGCGGTGGACGCGAAGGCCCTGGGTCTTTCGGGATTGCAGGTAGTGGCCGGCACGACCGACATTTCGACGGGATCCTCCACCCACTCGGTAGACCAAATTGTGACCAACTCGGCCAACGCTACGGCCACGGCCGGCTACACCACTTTTTACGTTTCGGGTCCAGGATTTTCGGACAACAGCAAAGTCGCGGTATCGGTGAACCTGAGCGGGGTCAGCGACACTAATACGCTGGTTACGGCCATTAACAACGCCATCACCACTGCCGCCAACGGCACGTCGCCGGCGGCGCAGGCGCTGCAGACCGCCGGCATCACGGCCTCGGTCAATACGGACTCCAACAATGGCCAGGAACTGGCCTTCAGTTCGGCCACTTCGGCATTCCAGGTGGAAGCCGGAGACCAGATGGCCAACGCCCTGATGGGCAACTTGTCCTCGGGTTCCACGGGCGTGGCCGTTGCGACTACGGTGACCGGCGCAGCCACCGCCGCCACGGGGACAACCTTCGCGCCAACCGGCGTCACGGTGCAAATCTCGGGCGCCGGATTGGCCGGTCCGGTGAACCTAACGTTTGCGACAGCGGACAATACCGTGAATTCAGCGATCAGCGACCTGCAGACTCAGGTGCAGAACAGCACCGCCTTGAAGGCGGCCGGCATTACGGTGACCGGCGCGGCGGGCAGCCCGCTGGTTTTCACCAGCGCCACGGGCGAAACCTTAAATGTGCAATCCACCGGCGACACGCAAAACGTGCTGGGTTTGGGAGCGCTGGACACCTCCGCATCGGTGAGTTCTCCGGCATTTTACAGCACCATCACGGGCGCGGCGCCCAGCACCGGCAACGGCCTGACGACCCTGGGGTTCTCCCTTAACGGCGGGGCCACCGGAGGCGGCACCGCAGCCACCATCGCGGGCACCGCTCCCTCCGGCATTACCGCGGGGGCCACGGTGAACACTTCTGCGTTAACCACTCTCGCCTTGAATGTCAATGGCACGGCGGTCAGCGTGAACATGGCCAATGACGCCAACAATGGCGCTACCGAGACTCTGGCCAACGTGGTGAAGTACATCAACAGCCAGGTGGATGCCAAAATGGGTTGGGGCAACAGCGTGAGCGTGGCTGCCATCACGCCCCTCACCAGCGGCGCCGCCTCTACCATCACCCTCACCAGTCCCACCGCCAATTTGGACTCCAGCCTGGCCGTCACGACCAGCGCGACCGCAACGGCGCTGGGTCTGACCGGCACCAACACGGGGACCGGCGCCCTGGGGAATACGATTGCTTTGAACCTGGCCGGCGGGGATGCCACCAGCGCAGCCTACACGAGTGGCAGCGTCGCCGCGGCCAACGTCAACACATCCGTGGCAAACGCCGCGCTGAACTTCAGTATCGACGGCCAAGCGGTGGTGGCGAATTTCGCCAATGACGCCAATAGTGCTGGAACCGCAGCGGCACTGGTTGGAGGCGCGCTGGGCGCCGCTGCCACGGTGAATACCGCCAAGCTCGAGACTACGGCGGCGATCTACAGCGGAGGCGCGATCGGCGCCAATGCGAACACCGGCGCGCTACAGGCGCAGGCGGCCGTCTACACAGGAGCGGGAGTGGCCGGCGACAGTTTTGCCGCTATCGGCGCGGGCGGCGGCATCACGATCAACGGCCAAGCCGTCAATGATGCAGACTCCCCCACCACTCTTGAGGGCGTCATGAACGACATCAACAACAACACGCCTGCCCTCAGCGGCGTGGTAACGGCGAGCATCGTTACGAATAACGGTATCGAGTCGCTGAAGCTCACGTCCGTAGCCACGGGCGGGGCGGCGAGCATCGACGTGGTCGACAGCGCCGACGCGGAAGCGGCTGGACTGACCGTGAGCGGGCAAAGCGGCGACAGTATTGCGACGGGCACAGCGGCGAAGACGCTGTCGATAACGGTCCCCGGCGCCAACTCCGGCAACCCCCAGCTCATCAACTTCAGCACCGACGCGCATGCCGGGGCCAGTGAGAGCCAGGCGAACATTGTGAGCTTTATCAACGCCAACCTGACGGGGGCAACCGCCCAGTTCGTCAACAACGCCCTCACCATCACCAGCACGGCTACGGGGGCAGCTGCCGCCGTAACCCTGGCCAACGGCACCGCTGCGCAGACACTGGGCCTGACCACGGCCGGCCAGAGCGGCGCCAGCCTCACGGCCAGCGGCGCCAATGCGCAGACACTCTCGGTCACGGTCGCCGGCGCCAACGGCGGCAACCCCCAGCTCATCAACTTCAGCACCGACGCGCATGCCGGGGCCACGGAGTCAGAAGCGAACATTATTTCATTTATCAACGCCAACCTGACGGGGGCACTCGCTTCGTTCACCGCCAGCGGCGCCCTCACGATCACCAGCACGGCCACCGGTTCGGCCGCCGCCGTAGGCGTGAACAATACCAGTGCCGCGCAGGCTCTTGGCCTGACCACAGCCGGCTCGGCCAACCCGACCACCGTCAACGGCAAGGACGAAACCCTGGCACAAGTGGTATCGTTCCTGAATACTACGGCGCAGCAGGCGCTGGGAACGTCCACGGCGAATGCCATCTTCTCCGTAAACGGCGGCGGCAACCTCG
This sequence comes from Bryobacteraceae bacterium, assembly GCA_035511215.1. Taxonomy (GTDB): domain Bacteria; phylum Acidobacteriota; class Terriglobia; order Bryobacterales; family Bryobacteraceae; genus Bog-159. The sequence continues at coordinate 38,420 of DATKFU010000294.1, forward strand.
CCATCGCCTCGCAGACCAAGGGCGTGGCGTCCAATATCTCGCTGGCCGCGGGCACGGGCAACACTGCCAGCACAGCCTCCATCGAGACCGCGCTCGGCCTCGGGAACGTCAACGGCACCCTGGGCACGACGGGCACGAATGCCAGCCTGACCAGCATCGTGAACACCCTGAACCAGGCCTTCACCGCCAACACCACGCTACAGGAAGCGGGTCTGCAAGCCAGCGCCACGAACGGCGGCACCACGCTGTCCGTCACTTCCTCGAACAACACCAATTTCCGGTTGGATGAATACGGCACCACCGGGACAAACCTGGGATTTGGCAACACCAGCGGACCCTTCACCGGGTTGACCTCCGGCGTGTCGAATGCCAGCATCATCGATGCTGGCGGCACATCGGCGATCGGCAACGGCAGCATCGCCAGCCCTTATCTCTCGTTCAGTGCCCTGCAGTTCGGCAGCGATGCCCAGGCCGTCACGATCTCGGCCAACAGCTCCGCCGGAGTTTTGCAGTCCCTGACCCTCACGCTGCGCAACGACAGCAACCCCAGCGCCACCGAAAGCGGGCCGCAGAGCGGGGCCACCATCGATTCGGCGGTCAGCTACATCAACGCGCAACTGCAACAGAGCAATAACCCGACGCTGAAAGGCATCGTGGCGGTGAAGGAGAATGTGTCTGGCACCGAGCAGATCAACTTCCTGAGCGCCCTGCCCTCCTTTAGCGTCAGTGTAGGCGGCTCGGTCAACGGCAACGGGTTGAACGGCGGGACGGCCCAAACTTTCGGGTCGGTCGCCAACGGCGCCGCCACCAACGCTTCCATCGACACGGTGGCAGGCGCACTTTCCGCGGTGACTGCGGTCACCAATGCGGTCGCCAATCTGGGAACCGCGCAAGCCGCTGTCGGTATCGGCGAAAACCAGGTGAATTACGCAGTCAACCTGGCGCAATCGCAGATCACCAACATCTCGGCCGCGGAATCGCAGATCCGGGATGCCAACGTGGCTGCGGAAGCCGCCAACCTGACCAAGGCGCAGGTCTTGGTGCAGGCCACCGTGGCCGCCATGGCGCAGGCCAATCAGGAGCCTCAGGCCATCCTGAAGTTGTTGCAACAATAAGCGCGGCAAGCGCGAATCGCTCTGGCCAGACGGGGTCGCCCCCGGTCTGGCCCGAGCCTTTTTGAAAAGGAATAGATTTTTATGAGCAGCTCCGCTTCCGCGCTCAGCTCCGCAAGCACCAGCACCCCGACCACGTATTTCAGCGGGATGAGCACCTATTCAGCGTCTCTGAACGCATCTATCTCGCAAGCGGTGCAAATCGCCGACCTACCGATCCAACTGCTGCAGAACGACGTCAACAACTTGACCAATCAGACCACCGAACTGCAAACCCTGAACACGGATTTCACATCCGTGCAGTCTGCGGTCACGAGTCTGGCTTCGGCAGCCGGCGATATGCTGGCGGCGAGCGTGTCGGACGGCTCGGCCACGGCCACGCTGGGCAGCGCCGCGACCGCGGGCAGCTATTCGCTGGGAGTCACCAACCTGGGATCTTACAGCAACGCCCTGAGCAACGACGGGCTAACCACGGTGACCGATCCGACTTCGCAGGACATCAACGCCAGCGACAGCTTCACGCTCACGGTGACCAATGGCGGCGGCGCTCCTGCCACGACTCCCATCTCCTTCTCTGGGGGAAGTCTCAATGTGCTGGCGCAGGCCATCAACGAGGCGGGCGCCGGAGTCCAGGCCACGGTGGTTGACGTGGGCAGCAATTCCGCGCCGGACTACCGCCTCTCGCTGCAGAGCGATCAATTAGGTCCCGTGACCATGCAGTTGAACGACGGGAGCCAGAACCTGATGACGGCCAGCGGCGCACTGGGCGCCCTGGCGCAATATAGCATCAACGGACAGGCCGTCTCGAGCGACTCCGACTCGGTTACGCTGGCGCCCGGTCTCACCGTCCAATTGACGGGCACCAATTCGACCCCGGCCACCGTTACCGTGGCGGCGGACCCTTCCGGCGTTGGCAGCGCTTTGCAAGCCCTGGTGTCCGCATACAACACGGCCAACACGGAGCTGGGCAACAACCGCGGGCAGACGGACGTTGCCCTAGCCGGCCAGAGCATCGTTTACCAGCTCACTGAAAGCTTGCAAAGTCTTGCCGGCTATTCCGGGGGCAGCGGCAACATTTCGTCGTTAGAGGCGCTGGGCGTAAGCTTTGACGACACAACGGGGCAATTGTCCTTCGACCAGAGCACCTTCGACTCCGCCACCAGCGGGCAAACCACGGCACTGACGCAATTCCTGGGGTCGGCGACCGGCGGCGGTTACCTGGAGGCGGCCACCAATACCATGGCCGGCATCCTGGATCCCACTACCGGCGTGCTTACACAGGATATCAGTTCTATCCAATCGAACATCGCCAGCACCAATACCCAGATCACGGCCAAGCAGACTCAGGTTACCCAGTTGCAGTCCAATCTTACGCAGCAGATGGCGGCAGCGGATGCCGCGATCTACGACTTACAGCAGCAGGCCAGCGAGATGCAGGACATGTTCACGGCCGAGCAGGACAGCGAGATGACCGGGAGCCTATGAAAACACACGAAGAGGAACTGGAGTCCCTCGCGGGCCGCCTGCGGGTGCGGGTTGCCGAAGGGCGCTACGCGGAGGCGCAGGGCGTTCTCCGGGAGTATTGCCAGGCGCTACGGAAGACCGTGGCCGGTCTGCCGCGGGGCGATCCCGGACGGGGCCGGTTGGGAGACGAGTGGCGGCGGCTCGCGGAGCAGACGCGGCGGGGGCTGTTGGCGGGGCGGGCGCATGCCTGTGCGCGGCTGGCGCGGTTGGCGCAGGTGCCCAAGCGTCTCCAAACCTACGGCGAGGACCCGCCACCGCGCCGCACCTGGGAATGTTCAGCATAAGCGGGTTTGGAACTCTTATTGCTCTTAGGGGCACCGTATGGCTACTACTCAAACGACTCCCTCGCGTCGCTGCGAGACCAGGTACTTCGGACCGGTCGACTATGACGAGAAATCCGTGATTGCGTTCCCCGACGGTATCCCGGCCTTCGAGCACGAGAAACGCTTCCTGGCGCTGCGCCAGCCGATCAGCGAACCGCTGGTTTTTCTGCAGAGCCTGACCAACCCGAATCTCTGCTTCGCGACGCTGCCGGCGCCGGCGGCCTGCCCCGGTTACCGGCTGCGCATGGCGTCGGAGGATGTGCGTGCGCTGGGCCTCGAAAAGGGCCGGCAACCGGCCATCGGCCGCGATGTGCTTTGCCTGACGATTCTTTCCCTGGAAGAAAATGCCTCCCCTACGGTCAATCTGCTGGCGCCTATCGTGATCAACATCAACACGTTGCGCGGGCGTCAGGCGATCCAGACGGATTCCCGCTACTCCCATCGGGAGGTATTGCCGCTGCGCGGGGCCGCATGCTCGTAATGCGGCGGCGGGCGGGAGAGTCCATTCTGATTGGCGACGATATCGAGATCCGGATCATTCATATTGGCGAGTCCCGGATCAAGATCGGGATTACCGCGCCCAAGTCCGTTCCGGTGACTATGAAAGAGGTCAAGCTCGTGGGCGAGGAGAATCTGGCCGCGGCTCAACTGCATTCGGTGGCGGCGTTGCGCAGCATGTTAGACCGGTTGATCGACGGTCCGCCGGACGGCGAAAAATGAGCCTGCGACAAGAATTTGCCTGGCTTGGGATATGGCTGGGACAATGCGCGTGTTTGGCGGCGGCCGAAACGCCGCAGGAGGCGGCGCGCAAAGCCGTGGAGGCCTCGGTAGCCCGCCAGAGGCAGGCGGTAGCCGTCATGCAGGTTTCCATCGAGAAGCAACGCGCGGCGATAGTCGCGGTCCGCTCGGATACCGGCGGTAGCGGCGCGGCTGCGGAGGCTGCTCCCGCTCCGTTCTTCACGCTATCCTGGCCCGCCTTGGGCCCGACGTGCGATCCTCTGCCCGATATCGAGCTGACGCCGCTGATCCAACACGCTGCGCAGCAGGAGGGCTTGGACGCCAACCTGTTGCGGGCGGTCGCCCAGCAGGAGTCCGGTTTCCGCTCCTGCGCCGTTTCGCAGAAGGGCGCCATGGGCCTGATGCAGTTGATGCCGGCGACGGCCCAGGAATTAGGAGTGCACGACCCCTTCGATCCGGCCGAGAGCCTGTCGTCGGGTGCGCGCCTCCTCAAGGAGTTGCTGGAGCGTTTTGGCGGCGACACGGCCCTGGCTCTGGGCGCTTACAATGCCGGACCGGAGCGCGTGGAGGAGAGTGGCGGCGTGCCCCAGATACCCGAGACCATCCGTTACGTGCAGCAAATACTGAGCAAACTCCCGATACCCTAAACTCAGGCCGCAAATTCCGCGGCGCGCACCCGATAAGCTTAGTATGGAAGCTTTTTGGACAGACGCGGAAAACCTCTTCGAAACGGCCCGCCAAGCATCTCAATCCGGCTCGCCGGATTGCGACTGGGCCATTCTGATCGGTCCCCAAGGCGATATGCGCATGCTTGAGGCTGGCGGCTGGGCATTGCCCAGTCTGCTGGCGCAACATGGCGCCGAAACCGCTTATCGGGTCACGCGGGAAGGGGGGCGCGTGTGCCTCGAGGGCCGCCGTGGCTCCGAGACGTGCCTGTTGCGGAGCGAATCCTCTGCCGCCATTGCCCAAAATCTGCTCCAACACTATCTCCCGACCGCGGCCGCCCCGAACGCCCCCAGCCCGGCGTTGCTCGGGGAAGGGGATTCCACTTCGCCCGGGAGGGAAATATGGAAAATGTTTGCATGATCGGACTGGATCCGCGGGAGATTCGTTGGCTGCGGCTGGTGGTCGCACTGCTGCGCCACCCGGATCCTGTGGTGGGGGAGGTAGCGCGCGAAGCGCTAAAGTATCTGGAGGATGTAGCCGCCCGCGCCAATGAATCGCGTGCGGCCGGCTAGCCGGCCCGGCGGTTCCAGCGAGCCAGGAAAGACTCGGCGGCCAGACTCTCCATTTCCCGGTCAGCCTCTCGCTGCCATTCCGCGCGGCGGCGCTGTTCGAGTTTCTCGAGCAAACGGCATTGACGCTGAGCTTCCATCACTTTCTGCCTCTGCGCGGCCACCTGCAGTTCGCACGCGGTCCGCCGCTGCGCCAGCGCCTGCAATTCCGCGATCAGGCGCTGCCGGTAAGCCGCCAGCGCCCAAAGGTCGCCCGCCTCGACCACCGCGGACTGGCGCACCGCGACCTCCGCCCGGCCTTTCACCAGATCCAGCCGTACCGCCGCCAGCGCTATTTCTTCGAGGCTGGCCGCCAGTTGCTGCAGCTTGTTTTCTTCCACCTCCAGTTGAGTCTTGCGCCATTTGAGGGCCTGACGCAAGGGAAATTCGAAAGTGCGCATGCGGTTATTCTTTGCCCAGCGGGCCCAGCGCAGCGGCTAGCTGGCCGAGCTGGCGCATGGTATCGGCGCGCGTGGATTCGACACCGGGGGCCTGCCGCAGAAATTCCAGGGTCTGCGGCCGCACCCGGATGGCAGCGTCCAGCAGCGGGTTCGAGCCGGAAACATAAGCGCCTAGCTGGATCAGGTCTTCCGCCTGTTGGTACAGAGACAGGGCCTGCCGCACTGCGCGGGCATGCGCGCCCTGCTCGGGCGACGACAACTGCGATTGCAGGCGGCTCACCGATTGCAGAATATCGATGGCCGGGTAGTGGTTGGCGGCGGCCATTTGCCGGGAGAGCACGATGTGTCCGTCCAGAATGGCCCGCACAGCGTCGCAAATGGGCTCGTTAAAATCGTCTCCTTCCACCAACACGGTGAACAGTCCGGTGATGGAGCCGCGCGGAAAGTTGCCGGCTCTCTCGAAGACTTTGGGCAGCAGTGCGAACACCGATGGCGTGTATCCTTTCTGCGCTGGCGGTTCTCCGGCGGCCAGGCCGATCTCCCGCTGCGCCATCGCTAGGCGGGTGACCGAATCCATGACCAGCAGCACGTTGGCGCCCTGGTCGCGGAAGTACTCGGCGATGGCCAACGACGTGAAGCAGGCTCTTACGCGCAGCGGGGCGGGACGGTCGGATGTCGCCACTACCACCACGGCCCGGCGCATTCCTTCCGGCCCCATCTCGTGCTCCAGGAAGGCGCGCACTTCGCGATTGCGCTCCCCCACCAGCCCGATCACGGTGATGTCCGCCGAGTTCTTCCGGGCCATGCAGCCAAGCAGCGTGCTCTTGCCCACGCCGCTGCCGCCGAAGATGCCGATGCGTTGGCCCTGGCCCACCGGCAACAGGCTATCGATGGCACGCAGACCGGTCACTAAGGGCGCGGTGATGTGCTCCCGGTCGAGCGGACCCGGCGGAGCGCTGTACAGATCGTAAGTGGCCTGCGCTTCAATCCTGGGACCGTGGTCGATCGGGTTTCCGAACCCGTCCAGCACTCTTCCGGTCAATCCGGGACCTACCGCAACGCGCGCCGCGTCCCGGCGGGCCACCACACGGTTGCCCAACTCGATGCCGCCGGTTTCCTCCAAGGGCATCGACAGCACGCGACCGTCGCGGAAGCCGATAACCTGGCTGCGTACCGAGCGTCCGCCCGAGGTCGAGATCTCGCAAAAGTCGCCGATGGCCGCCGCCGGACCTGCGGACTCGATCAGCAAGCCAGCCATCTCCACGACTTCGCCCACGTGCAGTATGGGTTCGAGACCGTCGAGAGCCGCTAGGTAAGGGCTGAGGATGCCGGGCATGTCATTTCTCCGGCAGGCGGTCGGCCAGCCCGCGGCCGATCTCGGCGAGCTGGGTTTCGAGCGAGGCGTCCAGCTTTCCGCGCGCCGTCTCGACCAGCACGGCGCCGCGCTCCAGGGTTCCGTCGGCGATCAATGTGAGGCCGCCGCGGCCTTCGCGGGTGAGCGCTTGGCGAACGCCCGGCTCCAGCTCCGGATGAATGCGGATGCGGGAGATCTCCTGTCCCGGCAGTTTTTGCAGCGCGCCGCTCACCAGTCCCTCCAAAGCGGCGGGGTCCACGGACAACTCGCGGTGCAGGATGCGGCGCGCGATCCCCAAAGAGAGGCCCACCAGGTCGGCGGCGGCTTCGCGCATCATTTGCGGGCGCAAGCCTGCGATTTCCTGGATGCTGTGGGCCAGCTTTTCGAGCACCGGCTGCAGTGCGGCGGCGGCCTGTGCGCGGCCGGCCGCCTCGCCTTCACGGTGGCCCGCCTCGCGAGACTCCCGGGCGCGGCGTTCGAGCTGCTGCTCCAGGTCGGCGATACGGCGGGTTTGCAGCGCGGCTTGGCTGCCGTCATCGGCGCCGCCTGCAGCCTGGCCGCGCACCTGCGCCGGAGCAGCTGTCGTGGGCCAGCTCAAGCGGGGCACCGCCGATCCCTCCGCTCCACCCAAAATCTTAGACAACATATTGCTCGCCGCCGGCGCCCTTCAGGTTGATTGTGCCGTCGCTCTCCAACTGCCGCACTATACCGATGATCTGCTGCTGCGCGCCTTCGACTTCTTTGATCTTCACCGGACCGAGCGCGTCCATGTCTTCGAGCAGCATCTCGGCGCCGCGCTGCGAGAGACACTCCACGAAATGTTTGCGTACGTGCTCGCTGGTCCCTTTGAGCGCCAGGGTCAGAACCTTGCGGTCCACCTTGGTCAAGACCTCTTTAAGGCTATTGCTCTGCAGCAGCAGCATGTCCTCGAACACGAACATGAGGTGCCGGATGGTGTCAGCCAGCGTGGCATTTTCTTTCTCGATGGTTTCCAGGATCTCCTTGCTGGCGCCCGATTCCAGGCGGTTGAACATCTCCGAGACCGCCCGCACGCCGCCGTAGGATTCCCGGCTGAACTCCCCCAGCGCGTGCAGCTTCTGCCCGATCACGGCGGCGATCTTGTGGATGATCTCAGGCGAGATCTGATCCAGGTGCGCCATGCGTAGTGCTACGTCCCCACGAATCTGGGCGGGCAGCGAGACCAGCAGCGCGGCGGCTTGCGACGCGCTGAGGTGCGAGAGGATGAACGCGATGGTCTGCGGGTGCTCGCTGTGGATGAACTTCGCCAGTTGCTGGGGGTCGGCCTTCTGCAGCGCGTCGAAGGCGGCCGTGTCGTTGCCCAAGGTCTTCACCAGCCGGTCTACCAGTTTGCGTGCAGCATCCGGCCCAAAAGCGGTCAGGAGGAGTTTGCGGGCGTAGTCGATGCCGCCGCGGGAAACATACTCCCGTGCCATGCACATCTGGTAGAACTCTTCGAGCACCGCCTCGCCTTCCTCGTTGGAGATCGTCGAGATCCGGGCCACCTCCCGCGAGACGGCTTGGACGTCGTCTTCGGACAGCTCCCGCATAAGCTGCCCGCTGGCTTCTTCGCCCAGCAGCACCATGAGCATGGCCGCCTTACGCGCGCCGGATATCAGCTCGTTGCGTTTAATGTTGGCAATCATCGCGTTTCAATTCGGGCCTCTTCGGCTGCCGCTCAGGCCTTCTCATTCAGCCATGTCCGGAGCGTCTGCACCTGGACAAGCGGATCCTTCTTGAGGCCCGCCTGCAAATATTTGGTTAGCACGTCCCGCTTGTTTGTGGTCGGGTTGGGCGTTTTGATGGCATTCAGGGCCTCGGCTTCCAGGCGCGCCTGCGCCTCGGCCTGCCCACCCAGTTGGGCTTGCATCTTTTTCTCCATGGAATCGCCCTCAATCGCGGCGGGCGCGCTCTGGGCGCCAGGCGGCAAGGCCGTCTGGACCGCAGCGGAAGCTCGCGGGTGACTGCGCAGCCGGCGCATCCCCACCATGACCAGCGCCAGGAGGAGGATCACGCCGCCTGCTACCGCGCCGATCCCCTTGGGAGTGCGCAGCCACGCCGGCAGCCGGGCGGCAGGTGTCGCGGGCACCGGAGCCAGGGCTGCCGGAGGCGGGGGCTCGGTGTGCAACGTTGCTTCGAAAGGCAAGGTTTCAACAATCAGTTGGTCGCCGCGCTCGGCCTTGAAGCTGATCACCCCGGCCACCAGATCGCGAATGGTCTTCAGCTTCCCCGCTGAAGGCGGGATCAAAACCTGTTGCAGATGCGGGGGCTTGCCTTCCCACCGCACATCCTGGTCCAGTAGCAACGACACGGAGACCCGCTTCAATTCTCCCTGCGGGAGCTTGACGTGGCGGACCGAGCGGCTAGACTGGTAGTTGATCTCCTCGGTCCGCCGCGAGGCCCCGGATACCGAGCCGGCCGGTCGCGCCGGGGGACGCGGCAGATTGGAGGCCGTACCGGGCACGCCCCCAGTTATCGCCGCGGGAGCGACATCCTCGCTCTTCTGCGAACTGACCATCACGGAACGGGCCGGATCGAAGCTTTCTTCGCTCTGCTCGCCGCTCGAAAAATCGCACTCGGCGGAAACAGATGCCCGGAACTTTTCGGCGCCCAGCAGCGGCTCGAGGGTGGACTGGATCTTGGCTAATAGGCTTTTCTCGACCATCTCGCGGTATTCGAGACTGGCTTCCGATCCCTCCAGACCTTCGCCACCGGACTTACGCGGGCGGTTGAGCAGGTTACCGCGAGTGTCCACGACCGAAACGGCTTCCGGCGCCAAGCCTTCCACAGCGCTGGCCAGCAGGTTGCAAACGGCCATCACGTTTTGGGGGGAAAGCTGGGCACCCGCGCGCAGTCCCAGCACCACGCTTGCTTTGGCCGGCTGGCGGGCTTCCAGGTAGACGGATTCCTTAGGGAGGGTCAGATGCACGCGGGCCCGCTCCACTTCCGCCAGCGAGACGATGGAACGCTCCAGTTCGCCCTCCAGGGCCCGGCGGTAATTGACGTGTTCGGCGAAGTCGGTCATCCCGAAGCTGGTCTTATCGAACAGCTCAAAGCCCATGCGGCCGCTCTTGGGCAAGCCAGCGACGGCCAGTTGCAGGCGCAGTTCGGCCACCTTCGCCGAGGGAACCAGCACGGTAGAGCCGTTCTCGGACAACTGGTATTCCGTAGCGGCTTCCTTGAGCTTCTGTACCACGGCGCCGGCGTCCTCAGGGGCTAGACCCATATAGAGGGGACGGAAATCCTCCGCGCGCCGCCATTGCGCGAATCCGAACAGCCCGGCGGCCACCAGCATCGCGACCGCCGCGATGCTGAGCTCTTGCGCCATCGAGAGGCGCGCCAGAAGCTTCTTCATCTGTTCCATAGCGGTCCTCGCTAGACCTGCATCTGCATGACTGCCTGGTACGCCGAAACCACCTTATTGCGGACCTGCAGGAACGTTTCAAAGGCCAATTCCGCGCGCTGCGTAGCCAGGGCCACGGTGTGCACTTCCTCGCCATCGCCAGCCAGAAAGCGTTCCACCGTTTTGCCCGCATCGCCGCGCAGACGTTCGACGCCGCCGATGGCATTGGACAGCAGCGACTGAAAGTCGCCAGCGCCGCTCGATGGGCCGCCGGAGGTGGGCGCGCCAAGGTCCGGCAACGGCACGGCGCGAATGGGTGAGATGGGTGACATGTTGATTCCCAGGCTTTACTTGAAAAGGTCAATGGAGCGCATAATCATGTCCTTGACTGCGGAAATGGCCGCAACGTTGGCCTCGAAGCCGCGTGCCGCACCCGTCAGATCGACCATGTCTTCGGCCGGATTGATGCGCGGAAACGCCACGTATCCGTCAGGGCCGGCGTCCGGATGGCCCGGCAGATAACGTTGCTCCGGATCGCGCGTGTCTATGCTGACTTCTGCGACCGCGACCCCTTCCTGCAGATGCGCCTCGAACAACGATCCAAAAGATGCGGCCATGGGCTGTGAGGCAAAGACCGCGTCCTTACGGCGGTACGGGCCTCCCTCGGGGGTGCGTGTGGTTTCGGCGTTCGCCAGGTTCTCGACCAGCAGCTCCGCGCGCGTGCGCTCGGCGGCCATTCCCGATGCGCTGACCGACATGGCGGAAAAAAGGCTCACGTGTTGCTCCCGCTTTGCAGTGCCGCCCGGATCGACTGTACCTCACTGCGCAACAGGTTGGACGCCAGATTGAAACGCATATCGTTTTCCGTCAATAACCGGGACTCCCGGTCCAGGCTGACGTTGTTGCCGTCGTTCTTCACGGGCAATCCGGCGACTTCAATGGAATGGGCAGCCCCGTTGCCGACAGCGTACCGGAACTCCGACTGAAAGTCGATGTCCTTGGTCTTATAGCCTGGGGTATCCGCATTGGCGATGTTGGAAGCCACCACCTTCTGGCGGGCGCTCAGCAGATCCATGTAGTGCTCCAAGGTGTCCGACAAACGACTCAGCATGCCACCTTCCTAGGAGCAACCGGCGTTCCATACCTAAACATCTCAGAATCAGCGGCGCTGGGGATGCGCGCCGCCAAGATCCCGTCGCTGGCGCAAAGATCCTGGCGAGCGGCGGCGAGTATTGGCGGGAGAAGCGGAGGCACGGGACGCCGCGCAACCACGCACAGCGCGATACGCGCGCCACGGGCGGGCAGAGGCTAGCCATGGTCGTGGGTGCGGCAAAGCGGCGGATCAAAGAAGGGCGCCGATCTTTTCCTGGATCTGTTCGGCCGTGAAGGGCTTCCGGATATAGGCGGCCGAGCCCAAGCGGATCGCCTGGCTGACCTTTTCTTCGCTGCCTTCGGTAGTGATCATCACTACAGGGAGGTTACGCCATTGGTCGGCGCCCTTCAACTCGGCCAGCAGGCCCAGACCGTCCATATTCGGCATATTAATGTCGGACAGGACAAGATTCAGGGGATGGTTCCGGACGATCTCCAGAGCCTCGAGGCCGTCGCGGGCCTCAAATATCTCTTCGATCGCCAGGGCGGTCTGGCGCAGCACCCGGATCAGGATCTTCCGAATGGCGGTGGAATCGTCTACGACTAGAATGTTCAAAGCCTTGCTCCTTTCTCCCTATCGGTCCAAGTGCGGCCTTTCTTTACGCCTTCGTAGCGTCTGCCGTCCGGAACAATTCACTGACATATGTTCCTCACATATCCATATAAAGATCGGCGAGGTTCCGCCGATGAGTATCTAGGACAAAGCAATGATAGAACATGACCAAATCGTTAGCGATATTCGCACCTCCGCCGAAGAGGTCTTTTCGACGATGTTGAGCACCGAACTCCGTTTCGCGGAGTCTTACTGCGACAAAGGCCCTTCACACCCCTTGGACGGCGTGATCTGCTTGATCGGAATGGCCGGCCAGTGGACCGGTACCGGCACGATATCCTGTTCGGCCGAGTTTGCCTGCCGGATTGCCTCACAGATGCTGATGGCCGAATACGCAGTGGTAGACGGCGACGTCCTGGACGCGGTGGCGGAAATCGCCAACATGATCCTGGGCAACGTAAAGACCGCGCTGGAGAAGTCGCTCGGAGCCATGGGAATGAGCATCCCGACGGCCATCTTTGGCAAGAACTTTCTGGCCAAGAGCTTTGGCGATGAAACCTGGAGCGTGGTCGTCTTCGACTGCGACGGGCAGCGCTTCGAGGTCAAGTTGTTTTTGAAACGGTCTACCGGTGCTCCGGGGCCCGGGTCCGCAAAAGGGTGTGCGACGGTTTGCCTGCGGGCATGACGGCCGGCCGGCGGCCGAACCGCCGGCAATCCGCGATTCGAAGCGGCCTGCCGCTAGTAGCTGAAAGTATGGCAGGCCGACCCGGAAGCGCGAGGGCGGATGGTCACCGTCGTCCAGTTGCAGCCGGTATTGGCTCCGGGCTGAGGCCACGCTCGTTCAGGATGACGATATCCACACGGCGGTTGTGGGCACGTCCGATTTCAGTGTCGTTGGATTCCACCGGCACCGTATCGGCGTAACCCGCCACTGCCAAGCGCTCCGGCGGGATATCGAAGCGGGACACCAGTACCTCAAGCATGGCAATACTGCGCGCGGCCGAGAGTTCCCAGTTGCTTCGGAAGCGGGAGTTGTGAATGGGCATGGCATCGGTGTGGCCCTCCAGCCGCACCTGATTCGGCAATGCACCTATCGCCCGCGCGATCTTTTCCATACTGGGATAGGTTCCCGGGTACACGGCGTCGTCGCCGGAGGCGAAGAAGCCGGACTCGCGTAAGCTGATGACCAGTCCGCGCGGCTCGAGCGAGATCTGAGCCTGGCCTTTTCCGATCTCCAGCTTCAGAGCGTTCCGTAAGGATTCCATGGAAGCAGCCAGATCCGCATTTGGCGGTTGCTCCTGGACAGTAGGACGCGCTCCTCCCGGGCCCCTCATCAGGGCGTTTCCCTGGCCTTTGTCGCCCCTCGTGCCCCCCAGTATGACGGCGGGCGCGGACTTCTCCTGCCCCTCTCCGAGCGCCTTGCGGACAGACTCGGAGACCTGCGCGGCTTTGCCATGATCCGCTTGGGATGTGGCAAACATCACCACGAAAAAGGCAAACAGCAGAGTGATGAAATCCGCATAGGAAACCAGCCAGCGCTCGTGGTTGGCCGGTTCTTCGGTTTTTCGACTTCGCGCCATGGAGTTCCGCTACTCCCCTGCCGCGACTGCCACAGGCTGGCTGGCAGCGGCGGCCGGAACCCGGCGTTCCTGGCGCAGCTTCTTGGGAGCGGGCGGCGGCGCATACGTTTCCAGCTTGATCCTGATCAGCTTGGGATTTAAGCCCTCTGCGATTCCCAGCACGCCTTCGAGCATCAGCTCGCGCATCTGAACAGCGGCGTGCACGCGCGACTTGAGTTTGCTGCCGGCCGGAAGAAACAGTATATTCGCCGAGGCCACCCCGTATACGGTGGCGACAAAGGCCACCGCGATTCCCCGGCCCACCTCGTCGATATTGGCCAGATGCTTCATCACCTGGATCAGGCCCAGCACGGCGCCGATGATGCCGATGGTGGGCGCGTATCCGCCGGCCGCTTCGTAAACCTTGGCTTCGGCTTCCCCGCGATGCTCCTCCAGGGAGATCTCCAGTTCCATCATGCGCCGCAACTCCTGCAGGTCGGTACCGTCCACTGCCAGGTTCAGCGCCTTGCGCAGAAAGGGGTCCTCTATGGTCCCGGCCTCTTCCTCCAGGGACACGATGCCGTTCTTGCGGGCCTTGGTGGCGTAACCGATGATCTGCTCGATGACGGCTCCCGGCGCGTGGCTGGTCTCAAAGAGAACTGCGGGGAACTTGCCGGCGGCGCTGCGTAGAAGAGCCATCGGGGTGGTAACCATCACCGCGCCGAGAGTGCCTCCCAGGACGATGATGGCGGCGGTCAATTGCGCGACATCCCGCACTTTGCCCTGTTCGAGCACCAGACCTCCCAGGATGCCGACCAGCGCCAGTGCCAGACCGCCCAGTGTCGCCAGATCCGGCCGGCGCCCCACCTGTTTTTTGGCGGAATCAGGAGTCGGTGCGGTTATCTCTGCCATAACTTATTCGATTTCCCCCGCCATCCACCGGCGCGGCGGAAGACGCGCTCTGCCCTGTCAGGATTGATGGACCGACCAGAATGCTGCTGTAGATCGCCCGGCGGAACTCCACTACCCGCCGGACCACTTCTTCGGCGGGTTCCAGCACCACCAGCTTCTGCCCGGTGGTCAGGCTGATCACCGTGTCGGGAGTCGCTTCTATCGATTCGATAAGGTCGGCATTGAGCACCAGCGGCCGACGGTTGAGTCGCGTGAGCTGAATCATGACCCCTCAACCCTTATCGGCCGCGCCGGCGGAAGCCGGCCCGCTTCCGACCAGGAAGCCGCGCTTCCGTCCTGTCTCGACGATCCGGCCAACAAACCGCAGCTTGCCGTTGAGCAGACCGTCCACCGGGCGGTCCACGGGAAAGTCGAAGGTCAGCACATCGCCTTCGGCCAGGCGCAGCAGATCCCGGGCCAGCAGCCGGGGGCCGCGCAGGCGCACATCCAGGCCCAACAGCGATGGCCGGATGCGCGCGAGCATGGCCGCCTGTTCGGCCTCGGTCGATTGGGTGCGGCGCATGGACCACTGCTGGTCGAACTTCTGCCGCATCATCTTGGCGATGATGGACGGGACCGCGATGTTCATCATCCCCACGTTATCGCCGATGCGGATTTCAATACCCACCGCCACCACCGCTTCGGTAGGCGCCAACACGCGCAGGAATTGTGGCTCGGTCTCGACCGTATGGATGGTGAACTCGATCGGAGCGACGGCTTGCCAGGCTTCTTTGAGATCGTTCAGAATAATCCGGAAAAGGCTGTCGAGCAGTTTCTGCTCGATTTCGGTGATCTCCCGCCGCAGAGCCGACGTGGACTTGCCATCGCCCCCCAACAGCACCTCCAGAATCGGGAAGACCAGAGCCGGGCTCAGTTCCAGCAGTCCGTAACCGTCATACGGGCGCAGCCCCAGCGACAGCATGCACGTGGGCGAGGGCAGCCCGTTCAGAAACTCCTCGCAGGAGAGCTGCTCGACGCTCACCAGATTCACTAGAAGATAAGTACGTAAATAGGCCGAAAGACTGGAAACCAGATTGTGGACGAAGGTCTCGTGAAGCTGGTGAATGGCCCGCAGTTGGGACTTGGCGATGCGATCCGGCCGGCGGAAATCAAAAGGCACCACTTTCTTCGCCGGGGCCTCCTGCTGATGCGCCCCAGCCGCATTGTCGAATAGCGCGTCAATTTCCTGTTGCGATAAGGTGCGATTCAAGCTGAGCCGTCCTAATAGTCTATCGGCGGGTGAGGACGCAGCTTTAGTCCAGGACGCAGATTCGAGCGCGGGCAGCCGATGAGGTCATGGGGACCAGAAGATTCCCGGGAGGCCTTTATGGACATCGCACCTGTCGGTAATCCGGCGCAAGCTGTCCCGGCCGGGCCCGACACTGCCAGCCCCAACCCGCTGACGGCAGACCGTGAGCTGATCCGTAACATCCAGGGCATCGATGCCTCTGGACTATTCGGCGCAGGCAGCGAGCTGGCCTTCGCCTTGGATCGGGATACCAAGCAACTGGTGGTGCGGGTCGTTAACCAGCATACAGGTGAGATCCTCTGGCAAGCACCGCCGGAGTATATGCTGCAGTTGGCGCGGACCTTCGGCCAATACAGCGGCTAACCCGCATTTCTCACAGGGTATTGGCAAAAGCCGCCCTTTTGTGGCATAACTGAGTTTCCGCACAGCAGTTAACGCCAAAGAGAGGACGGCTTTCGCTATGACAGATTGTACCCAATCCGGCTTCGGATTTGAAGCCTGCGGTTCCCGTGAAATTGTGGCCCGGTTTGACGGGGGCACGATCAGCTCCGATGGGGGCGCGTTTCTCCTGCGCCAGACCGACCAGCGCCTCAATCTGCTGCCGCGGCTGGCGGATTGCTTCCTCGACGGCCGGAACCAGGAGCAGGTAGAGCACTCCTTGTTGGAGATGCTCTGGCAAAGGGTCTACGGCCTGGCGCTGGGATACGAAGACCTCAACGATCATGAGCAACTGCGGAACGATCCGGTCTTCGGCATCCTGGCGGGCCGGCAGGAACTGGACCAACCGCTGGCGGGCAAGAGTACGCTGAACCGCATGGAACTGGGCGTCGGCACGCCGGATCGATACAAGAAGATCACGTTCTGGAAGGATTCCATTGATGAGCTGCTGGTGAAGGTTTACACCGAATCGCACGTCCAGGCTCCGGATCAAATTATCCTGGATGTGGACACCACCGACCTACCGTTGCACGGTAAGCAGGAGGGGCGGTTTTTCCACGGCTACTACGATAGCTACTGCTATCTGCCGCGGTATTTCTTCAGCGGAGAGCATGTGCTGTGCGCAGGGTTGCGGGAGGCTAGCCACGACGCGGCGTGCGGCAGTCTGCAGGAAATCCGCAGAATCGTGACGCAGATTCGGGGGGCATGGCCGGAAGTGAAAATCATCCTGCGTGGGGACTCCGGCTTCTGTCGTAACGAGCTGATGAGTTGGTGCGAGGATCATGGCGTGGACTTTGTGTTCGGGCTGGCGCGCAATCAGAGGCTGCGCAGGATAATCGGAGCACAGATGCATGCCGCCACGCAGCAGTGGAACCAGACCGGCAAACCCGCGCGGGTGTTCACCGAGTTCGCCTACCAAACCAAGAAGACGAAGAAAGGTGGCTGGGAACGAGAGCGCCGTGTGGTGGCCAAAGCGGAACACATCGATGGCAAAGAGAATCCCCGCTTTGTCGTGACTTCTTTGACCGCCGAGTCATGGACGGCGCAGGCTTTGTACGAAGAACTGTATTGCGCGCGGGGCGACATGGAGAACCGCATCAAGGAGCAGTTCAGTCTGTTCGCCGATCGGGTGAGTGCCGAGACGATGCGGGCGAATCAGATGCGGCTGTATCTATCGGCCATGGCTTATATCCTAGTCAGTGGATTACGGCGGCTGGGCCTGGTAGGGACCGAACTGGCCGAAGCGCAGGTGCCGACGATTCGCACGAAGCTGCTAAAGATCGGCGCACAGATCCGGGTGACGTTGCGCAAGGTTTGGGTTTCGATGGCTTCCAGTTACCCATGGCAGGACCTCTACGGCCAGGTCTGGGCGAACTTGCGCTGCTAACGCCGCATCGCTCAATCTAAAGTTCTGGTTGAACGCAAAGTCCACGGCAAGGGCTCTGGGGAGCCGTGCGCGAAACCGGAGTTCGAAATAAGCAAAACAGTCTTTCAGGCCGTTTTGTACCATTTCCGGGCATCCATCAGCAATCCGCATTTCAGCACCGTATGGCGCACAATGCCTGTGGAAAACCGGACTCAAAACCGCTGTTACGCACCTTCACGGCAGGCCGGTGAGAAATGCGGGCTAAGGGGATGCGCAAGTTTGGGTGCATTCTCCCGATAAGCAGTGTGAGGAGATCCGATGCAGCCACGAAATGCCTACTTAGAAAGCCAGATTCAGACCGCCGACCCGCTTGAGTTGGTATGCCTGCTCTACCGCGCCGCGGGCGATGCCACGCGTAGCGCCAGCGCCCACTTGGCAGCCGGGCGTATCGCGGAGCGTTCCCGCCAAATCTCGAAGGCCCTTGCAATTCTGACGCAGTTGTCCGGTTCACTCGACCATGCGCACGGAGGCACGCTGAGCCGCAGCCTCGCGGAGTTGTACGACTATATGCAGCGTAGACTGCTGGAGGCGAATCAACGTCAGAAGGCGGAGCCGCTGGTGGAAGTGGGAAGCTTGCTGGCTACCCTGCTGGAGGGTTGGGATCAGATCCGCACAAAGCCCGAGCACTCCGCCCCCCGCGGGAACCCATATTCGACGACAGGCGGTCAGCAGTCCGCGGACTACGGCGGGTATCCAGCAGTCTTCGCGCCGGCCGCTGCTGCAGAGTACGCCTCGCAGAGCTGGAGCTTGTAACTATATCGGGGAGAAGATCTGTGCCCCGGCAATTGTGCCTGGGCAACCGCGGCGAAGCGGCGTTTCCGCCTTCCTACAGGCCTTACTTTGCCCGCGCGGACAGGCTGGAGACGATTTGGGCGCTTAAGCCAAGGCCACCGCTCTTTGCCAGCGCCTGCGCAAACTGGTCTTCGGCCATTCCGGCCTCGGTGGCGCTGCCGGTGTCTTCGCCGCTTCCCAACCAACCGCCTTCATCGCCGCGGGCCTCCTTGAGAAGTTGTGCGATCATGATGGCCTCGAATTGCTTCGCGGCAGCCTCTACGGTCTGCGGCGGGCGCGTAGCAGGCGGGTCCACCATGGTGGCTCTAGCGGTTCCCAAGGTCACGGGCGCGCTCATCAGATCACCTCCAACTCGGCTTCCAGCGCGCCCGCCGAGCGCAGGTTTTGGAGGATGGCTATTATGTCGCGCGGAGTCGAACCTATCGCTGCTAGGGCGTGCACCAACTCCTCTACCGTGGCGCCTTGTTTGAGCACCACATTGCGGGCCGGTTCTTCTTTGGCATCCACCGCGACCTTGGCCGCCACGGCGGTAGTCCCGGCCGATAAAGGCGGCGGCTGCGAGACATCCATACTGGTCTGGATCTCGACAGTCAGATTCCCGTGCAGGATAGCCACTGGAGAAATGTGCACGTCGCGGCCCATGACGATGGTACCGGTGCGCTCGTTCACCACCACGCGGGCCGGCTGGTCCGCGTCCACGGTGAGCGTCTCCATTTCGGCAATGAAATCGACAGGGCTGGCGGCGAACGACGACGGAACCCGCACGCTCACCAGGGCTGAATTTTCGGCGCGCGCCGGCAGAGCGCCCGCCGCGCCGTATTTGGCGTTCAGCGCCGCGGCGATGCGGGAAGCAGTGGTAAAGTCCGCATACCGGAGTTGCAGATGCAGGACTCCCTTGAACGGTAGCGAGGGCGCCGGCCTCTCAACAATGCCTCCGCTGGGGACGCGGCCCACCGTGGGATGGTTCACGGTCTGGCTGGCGCCGCTATGGCCCGCTACGAATCCGCCGGTGACCACGGCCCCCTGCGCAACCGCGTAAACCTGGCCGTCGGCGGCTTTCAGGGGCGTCAGCAACAGTATCCCCCCCTGCAGATTTGTGGCGTCTCCAATGGCGGCCGCCGTCACATCCAGATGGATGCCCGGCTGCGCGAAGGGCGGCAGAGTGGCCGTGATCATAACGGCTGCCGTGTCTTTGACGCGAATAGTGGCTCCCGGAACCGAGACCCCCATGCGCTCCAACATATTGGCCAGGCTCTGCGGCGAGAACACTGTCTGCTGCGTGTCCCCCTTTCCGGCCAGCCCCACAACCAGCCCGTAGCCGATGAGCGGGTTGTCGCGCACGCCTTCGATTCCCGCCAGATCCTTCAACCGCGTGGCGCACGGCGCGGGCGACGCCAGCGCCACCAGACAGAAAGCCATCCATCGCATCGTCCGCATCGTCTCTTCTCCAACCTAGAACGGCAGCACTCCCATCAGCAGCCGGTACAGGATGAACGGACGCTTGATCGCGTCCCCCACCACACCCTTTCCGTTGACGGAAACTTCCAGTTGCGCGATCAGGTCCGACTGGACCACATTGTTGGGACCCAGATCCGCCGGCCGCACCACGCCGCGCACTGTGATGACTTGTTGTTCGGAACTTACGCGAATCTCCTTGACGCCTTCCACTACCAGATAACCGTTCGGCAGCACATGCACGACGCGGGTGCCCAGGGTGGTGGAGATCACCGTCGTGCGGCCGATCGTGCCGGCGCCCTTTAACTCCTGGTCGCCCGAAGTACCCAGCAGGTTAGCCAGCGCGCCAGTGGCCTTCGTCGCGCCGGCCAGAGCCGTTATTGAGGCATTGGCGCTGGACGTGCGCGAGGTTTGCACATTACCCGTACTGACCGCGGAGGCATTCTCCG
>DATKFU010000295.1:0-13847 GCA_035511215.1 Bryobacteraceae bacterium
AGCGTGTGCGGGCGAGGCTGGCGGACCGGCACATCACGCTGACGTTGACGGACGCGGCGCGGCTGAACCTGGTGCGGACCGGTTTCGATCCGCATTACGGCGCGCGTCCGCTGAAGCGCGCGATACAGAAGAAGGTGGAGACGCCGCTGGGACGAATGATCTTGAAGGGCGAGGTGCGCGACGGACAGCAGCTGATCGTGGATGCGGATTCGCAGGGGGAGCTGACGTTCTCGCCGGCGTCGGAGAAGGCGGCGGCGCGGTGAGGCGGTACGGCTGGGGGCCGGCGCGGCGATCCTCCTCCGGGCGGCATCCGTGTACCCCCGATCCATCCCCTTGCGTCACAATACTCTTGTGAAGCTCCTTTGCCTGTCCCTAACCACCGCAGCCCTGCTTTCGGCCCAGGCGCCGCGCGTCGACGACATCGAATTCTACGGCCTTCACAAGCTGCCGGAACAGAAACTGCTGCACACGCTGCATGTGAAGCCGGGCGATCCGCTGCCGCCTTCGAAAGGCGACCTGGAAGACGAGCTGGAGCAGATCCAGGGCGTGGTACTGGCGCATGTGGAAGCGGTGTGCTGCGACCAGGGTAAGACTTCCCTGTTCATCGGCATTGAGGAGAAAGGCGCGCCGCACCTGGCGTTCCGCAGTCCGCCCGCGGGCAGCGCCGTGCTGCCCGTAGACGCGACCAACACCTACCACAAGTTCCTGGAAGCCGTGCGCGACGCGGCCCACCGCGGCAGCACTGCGGAAGACCTGACCAACGGGCACTCGCTGATGGCCGATCCGGACGCGCGCGAACTCCAGTACCGCTTCGCCGATTTCGCCGGCACGCACCTGCCGCTGTTGCGCGAGGTCCTGCGGGATTCCGACGACGCGGAGCAGCGCGCCATCGCCGCCGCCTTGATCGGCTATGCGGCGAACAAAAAGGACGTGCTCAACGATTTGGAATATGCGCTGCAGGATCCGGAGGAGGCCGTGCGCTCGAACGCGCTCCGCTCGGTCAATGCGATCGCGGTGCTGGCGCGCCTGCAGCCGCAACTGGGAATTCACGTGTCGCCCACTTGGATCGTCGAAATGCTGAACTCCATCGTGCTCAACGACCGGACCCGCGCCGTCGACGTTCTGGTCACCCTCACAGAGCGAGACCCAGGCGCCGCGCTGGATCAGATCCGCGATCGGGCGCTCGATGCCGTGGTGGAGATGGCGCAGTGGAAGCTTCTGCGCTACGCGCTGCCGCCGTTCATCCTGGCTGGGCGTCTGGCAGGCATGAACGAGCAGGAGATTCAAAAGGCCTGGACCAACGGCGACCGGCAGGCGGTGATCGGGATCGCGGTGGGCGCCAAGGCGAAAAAGAAGCCGGATATGGGGCCGGCGAACAAGATTGAATAGCGCGCATCACGCGCTCCGAGGGCGGCGAAGGAGCCGTGCCACGAAGATTCCGCCTAGGCCGATTGAAAGCAGACTAAGCGATGCAGGCTCTGGGACGGGCGGCTGTATGGGCGTGGTCTGACCCCAAACTATATAGGAACCTACGGGCGAACCTGCTCCGAAGTCGTTCGTAAAGGTTTTGTCGTCAAGGAAAGCGCCATCCGAACTGGTTATGGGAAATTCGCCACTTATCTGGTTGAACGAACCGGGCGGCGTGACCGGACCCAGGCAGGTGAGAGTTCCGTCGAAACATGTGCTGGCGGAGCTGGAGGCGGCAATGCCAGGGCTGAATGCGCCTACCAACGACGTATCGAAGTCGGCCGAAGCGAGCGATGTCTGAAAGGCGGCGTCTCGTTGGACGGTTATTGTGTCGGCTGCCGAGGGTCCGCCAGTGGCGTTGCCTTCATAGGTGACCTGAAAATCGTAGACGTTGGACGCGCTTGAGCCGTTGCTGTTATTTGTGCCAGTGAACGATCCGTCGATCAAATACACATCGCCATCTGGCAAAGCAAAGGTAAAATCGAAAGTCAAAACCTGGGTGGAATTAAATGGAATCGGAATGCCGGGACAGCTTCCGGCTTCACACGTACCGTTTACTGAAATCCCAATATCGTTTGCCTTTAGCGTAACAGCCGCCGGCAGCAGAGCCGTCAGAACGGCTAGAACTCCGTTGCGTGTTTCCGTCGTTTTCATTGAAGACATCTCCTTTGGTTTTTGTCATTCTTCCTTCTGAGCCGATCGGGCACGAATTTTTGCCCCCCCGGTACTCGTGAGGCTGCCCTACAACTATCTGCGGAAAAATCGGGTTTTTCTGCTCAAGAAAGCTTCGGAGTCAGGATCATCCCGAAATTCCATGCCACCCATTCAAATATCGAATGCGAGATTACGGCCCTGTGTGACAGGCACGCGGATTGAATTTGGTGGAGTCGGTGTCGGGCCTGATGTACAATGGACCGAAGTGTTGGTCAAAGAGCGCGATCCGTTCGTATGGCTGGCGCCGGTACTGGCAGGCGACTAGTCTTCGTACCAGACCTACGCGGAGGGTGTCACTCGGAGCCTGCGGAGTTACTTCGCGGGCAACGGCTGTGAAGCGGCGGACGATCTGGCGGCTGAGTCGACCTTACGTCTGGTGCGAAAGCTGGCAGAAGGAGAGCCGGCGGGATGCGATTCGGAGACCGAGAGAAAGGGATACCTGTTCGGCATCGCCAGAAACGTCCTGCGCGAGTGGCGGCGGCGGCCCGGTTCGCGCGAGACTTGCCTGGCAGAGCAGGAGCGCTGGGAATTGGGCCTTCCCCCCCATCGACCTGATCGCCAAGGAATGCCTCGAATTGCTGCGGAAGGCGGTGCAGGACAACAACCTGGCCAGATTAAGCCCGGCCGAGCAGGATATCCTGAAGCAGAGCGAGTTGAACCCGGAATATTCCGCGACGTTCGCCGTGCTTGCCAAGGCGGCGGGTACGCAGGCCGCCGCGATGCGCCAGAGGGCGCGCCGCGCACGCATACGATTCCGCAACTTGGTGCTGGCTTCCGACCGTATCGGCGACCTGCTTAAGTGCTTGGGGATCGAACGGGCGGACACATGAGAAGTGGCATCGGCGAAGAATACCGGACCCTGATTCATTACTTCCTGGGCGAGCTTGCGGAGAGGGAGCAGGAAGCCGTGGAAGAGCGCTACATGGTGGACGAAGCCTACGCGGAGCTGCGCGATCAGGTGGAAATCGATCTGGTGGACGCGTACGTGGGCGGCACGCTGACGCCGCTGGAGCGCCGGCATTTTGAGCAGCACTACCTGGTCACGCGCGAGCGCCAGGAAGGGGTCAAAGCGGGGTATCTATCGAGAGTTTATCGCGAGCGAATCGCGCGACCCGCGGTGCCCGCGCACTCCACGCCTTTAATTCCATTCTTCCGTGGGTGGTCGATGGCTCCCGCCATGGCGGCGGCGATTACGGTGCTCGCCATCGGTGGCGCGGGATGGCTCATTTACGAGTGGTGGGGGATCCGGCGCCAGGTGAGCGGCGTGGTGCAGATGGCGGCCAACCGTCCGGTGCGGCCTCCGGGGGTTCTGCGTGGCAACGACGGAAAGACCGCAACCCCTGGCGTCGGCCGAGAACCCACGACCGTTCCCGCTCCGACCCACAGGCAGGCCACCGGCGCAAGCGTCAGCGCGCCTCAAAGCACCGTTCGGGCGACTCTGCCAGAGGCCCCGACGATCACGTCGCAGAGTCCGATCATTCCCCGAACCGGTCATCCGGCCACTACTACGAGCCACCCGGCACCCATCCGCCCCGAGGCGCCTTCTGCGACCCCGCTGCCTGCGGAGGCTGTGTCGCCGAGCATCGAAGCCCCGCCGCCGCGGCCCAACCCGGTCGAAGTCCCGGAGGTACAAAACATCAAACAGATGGCGGTACGCACGACCACGCCACCGACCACAGCATACCCTGTGGATCGAACGGCAGCCGCCATCCAAGAAACGCTGGAATCCGAATACCAGACCACCAAGACCACCGATGACAAGTCCGATATCGTAACGGCTGGTTCCGTTCTGGTCTTGCACAAAGACAAAGTGCTGATGGTTGCCGCTACCGTGTTCATGCACGGGTTAGCCGTGCGCCAACCGCCCAACCTGTGGTATCCCAATTCCGTAACCAAACGAGATAAAGACAAGGAGCAACCACTCGCGCATGGCACTGACGACGCCGGGCAGCGCCGTGCTGCCCGAAGACGCGACTAACACCTACCACAAGTTTCTGGAAGCCGTGCAGCGACACGGCCCACCGCACGGCAGCACTGCGGAAGACCTGACCAACGGGCACTCGCTGATGGCCGATCCGGACGCGCGCGAACTCCAATACCGCTTCGCCGATTTCGCCGGCGCGCACCTGCCGCTGCTGCGCGAGGTCCTCCTTACGGGCCTGACGATTAGTACCATTAACCGGCCGATAAGTTTCAGCCGGATTACCAACAGTAGGATCATAAATCGCCCCCCCTTTCTGCTCCTCGTGGATGCCCGGGATTTCCCGTTTACGGAGCTCAAGTGCTCCTCCACGAGAACCCGCTCATCCACGTTTCACGGAAAGGTTATTGCTGTAGTGGCGCGCGATTTTATGAGGGCTAACAGCGGCGTCAAGCGTTGAGCACGGGAATCTCCCGCCGATCGATCAGACCGGAGACCGCGGCAATATCCCGATCGAGCGCCCGGTCGGCCTCCAAAAACCCGCTTACGGCGCGGATGGTGCGATAAATCGGCCGCGTGCCCGCCCCCAGCCGGCCCCCGCCGGCGCGAAGGTCGATGCCTTGCGCCGTCGACAGCAGCGTGATCGCCACGGCGCTACGGAGCAGTCGCACCACGTCCATCGCCGTCAGCGCCGCATGCGTGCCCAAGCTGACGATGTCCTGATTGAATTGTTCGGTGGGCAGCGTGTGAATCAGGCTGGGCGCGCACCAGTGCCGAATGGCCGTAACCAGGCTGGTATGCACGATCTGCATCCCTTTGAAACCTTGATACAAGCCCACGTGCGGGCTTAGCGAAGCCGGCAGGCCGTTTGAAAAGCGCTCGTCCATCAGCAGCGCCATTAGCGAGTGCAGCCAGTTGGCGAGATTCGCCAGATCCAGTTTCAGCCCGTCCATCGCGCGCGCGATGTGCGCGCCGTAAAAGTTACCCGTATGATAAACCTGGTCTGTCGCCGGATCGATGAGCGGATTGTCGTTCACCGAATTGGCTTCGCGCTCGATCACCGTACGGCACTGCTCCAGCGTCTCCTGCATCGGCCCCAGCCCCTGCGGCGCGCAACGCAGCGAGTATGGGCTTTGGATGGATTCGTCCGCCGCCGCAACGCCGTGGCTCCCATTGGCCCTCCGGTTAGCCTCCTGCGCCCTTCCCCGGATCTGGTCTAATGGCACCACCAGCTTTGAGCCGAAGAGCAGGGAGTTGAGCATCTCCGCTACCGCCAGCTGGCCCGGATGATGCTTCGCCATGTGGATTGCCGGATGGTAATAGTCGGGCGACGATCCCAGTGCCTCCGCGGCCATCGCCAGCGCGCCCAACGATAACCGAAACAGATATGCCGCCTCGTCCACCACAATCGAGCCGACCCCCGTCATCACCGTGGTGCCGTTCAGCAGGGCCAGACCTTCTTTAGCTTCCAGGTCCAGCCGCTCGATACCCTCGTTGTGCAGGGCTTCCGCGGCGGGCACGCGGTATCCTTTGTAAAACGCCTCGCCGCGTCCCGCCATCACGCGCGTGATATAAGCCGACGGGCACAAATCGCCGCTTGCGCCCACGGAACCGAAGCGCGGAACGACCGGCGTGATCCGGTGATTCAACAGGTCCAGCAAGCGCTCGATCACCACCAGGCGCACGGCTGAAAATCCCCGGGCCAACGCGTTCGCGCGCAATAGGATGGCGGCCCTGACGGTTTCTTCCGGTAGAGGCTCGCCTACGCCGCACGACAGGAACTCGAGCAGGTTCTGCTGCAGGTGCGCCAGTTCCTCCGACGGGATCACATATCGTGCATTCCCGCCGAAGCCGGTGTTGACTCCGTAGACCACTTCGCCCGCCGCCAGCTTATGTTCCAACGCTTCGCGGCCGCGGGTGATCCGCCGGCGGAACTCCTCGTCCGGGCTTAGGGCGACGGCCTGCCCATGCCGAGCTACGGCAATGATCTCATCCAGTGAGAGATGGTTCTGAGAAATACAGACTGCCGTGGTGGGCGTGAGCAGAGTCGCCATATTTGCATCCCAGTTTTACAACTTATACACCACAGTGCAGTGGTGTTCTGGCTACAGTATGGCATCACGCCTGGCGGGTGTCAATACGTTCTGGTGTGCGCCGACACTTTACAAAGCTTCATCCCGCAACTGAATCCGCTCCAGAATGAATTTGGCTCGCGCCGACGCCGTCAGTTTCGGCAATTCAATCGTTCGATAACCGTACTCGCCGTAGACTTCAACCATTCGGTCGTACGTACGTTCCGCTTCGCCGAAATCCTGTCTGCGCTCGCTATCGGTTTCGTAGATCTCCTTCCAGGGCGGAGCCAGAGAAAGACGCGTGGCGCATATCGGTAGCGGCGGCATGCGCGGTCGATGCATGCAGTCTCACGGAGCCCGATGAGCCGCGCGTAGCAAAGAGTATCCGGTAAACCGCGGTCGGCGAATAACGGTTTTGAAGCAGGCGTATGCCGTCTGAAAGACTCTATGCACCGTCGCAGCATGAGATTGGTGTAGGCTTGCCGGTCAGCCCATGGGACCGCCGTCCCTCCCGACTGGATCTGCTCTTGAATAATCTGCATCGCCACCTCCGGCGCATAGCCGAAACCGAGCTTCGCCAGTTCAAGGATGACGGTCGTCTTTCCCGCGCCCGGGCCGCCGGAGATAACAAACAGGTTGGGGTTCCGGAGGCACAAATCTATCGCAGCGCGTACGTCAGCCCGGCGGTGAACTGGAACGAATTCTTGCGGAAACCGGGCGGCGGATCGTTCAGGAAGGTGTCCGCAGAGGTCAGCGCCACGCTCAGACGTTTGTGCACAGGAAGCGTCAGGCTGACGGTGCCGGTCGCGAAATACGCGTTGATGTCGTTCCACGCCGGCGTCGCCGAGATCTGCTCGTTCAGCAAGATGCCATGTTGGAACTTATGCGTAAAAATCTCGGCGAACGTGGATCCTATCAGGCTCTCGTTGGACGTGGAGTCGCTGAAGCCCTGGTGGATGTAGGAGACCGCAGCTTTGAGATCCAGCTCCGCGGCGCTGGTCTTGTATGCGGTCCACCCCAGGCCGCCACCGTACATTTGTTGCAGGCTGAGGCCCTGCGAATAGTTGTGGTCGAAGGCCGCCTGTCCAAATACGAATACGCGCGGCGAGAAGTATTTGTCCTCTTCCGCGTCGCCGTGATAGATGGCGGTCTTGATATCGGGCAAGCCGGGCTGGCTGACCCTGCCATAGGCGGCGCTGAAATCGACCAGCGTGCGGGTGCTGGGATTCATCCAGCTTTCGGTAGGCTCGGTCCGCACCAGTGAAATTCCCCCGGTGAACGAGTGGGCCTCCTGGGTGGCCTGCACCACGCTGATTCCCGCGGTGACCGTACCGCCCCAGTCCTGAAAAAAGCCGGCTTCCCGGTTGATGGCCTTCTCAAATTCGGATTGTCCGACCAAGAAACCGGCATCGGCCACGGGAACCGTGCGCGGCGCGCCGGCCGCGGCTTGAACGGCGATCTTCTGATCCGTCATCACGACGTCGCCCTGCGGCACCTGGCCGGTATCCATATGTCTGCGGAGCTTTGCATTCTTGGCGATCACGGCGAACGGACGCGATGTGCGCAGTTCCTGAATCTTGCTCCAGGCCACAGTAACATCCCCAGCCATGTCGCTCTTGAAAACCACCGAATCGCCTTTAGCGCTCTTGAGCTGGCCGATGAGCTTCTCGCCGTCGGTGAATATCAAAACGTCCGGCTGAGGCTTGGCTACGCCGGCGGGTGCCTGAGAGTAAAGCAGGATGTTCCCGCAAGCCGCAACAAGCGCAACGCGCACCATGAATTGTTGTAATCTCCCGATCAATCTCGATCTCCTATTTTGTCCGGCGCCTGGGGCGCACTTGCGATGCCACCGACGGGCCGAATTCTCGGCGTTGAAACCGGCTGGCTGGCGTTGTCCCGGCGCGTGGGCTCTGCAGGCGGCTACAGAATCGCGCGGCGAACATGCGGCATTCGGGCCGCGCGCGGCTTGTTTCCTTCAAAATACTCTAGCACCGTGTGCGGCCAGCCACCAAATTTCATCTTTCCAGAACCCTCGATGCCGCGGAGGTGACCCGGTGTCTTTCGAGCAGGCGCCGTTAATGAAGCGTGTGAGCGCGGTTCTGGCGGTCACATCCCGCAAACGGGTATGGCGTTCGCGGAGCGCGGACGGCTACCAATCCGCGTAAGGAGTGCCGTCCAGGCCCTCCTTATCCGATCCGCTCTTCACATCGAAGATCCCCGGCTCGGTTTGATCCACGCTTTGCAACGCATCTTCCATAATGGTGTGCCACGTCTGATTCGAGGCTGTGATGGGGTCGAAGGGGATCTCGCGCAAGTAACCGGCGGCCACCAGATCCTGAAGCGATTGGGGCGCCTTTTTCTTGTCGTAAGTATACTCGTCGATCACCTGCCGCAAGGTGAACAGGTTGTTGTGGAGCACGCTTTCTTTCGACCGGATCAGCGATTTTTGATATTGCGGAATGGCGATCGAAACCAGGATCACAATGATCGCCATGACGATCATCAGCTCCACCATGGTGAAGCCGAACTCGCCACGCCGCAACTCGCGTCGCGCGCGCTTTCTACCAGTCCGAGTAATTGGTTCCATCCGGGGCCTTTTCCGTGGTCTTGGTATAAACATCGAAAACGTTCTGCCCACCCCAGCTGTTAGAGGTTGGGTCGTCCTTGGTGCTGCGCATGCCCCAGTCGGTGGAGTTGGTGAATGGGTCCTTGGGGATGCGCCTCAGAAACCTGATTTTCTTATCCACCTGGCCTTGTAGCTTGACGCCTTCCACCAGCGTCTCCAACTTGTCGGGATAGTTATCGGAATCCAGTTTGGACGGTCCGAGATAGCCGGCATCGGCGTAGTCCTTGTATTTGTCGATGGCCGCGCGGATTTCGCGTTCGGCCCAACGCAGCTCCTTCTCGCGCTCGATGCGCACTCGCGAACGAGCCAGCGGTACGGCCATGGTGGTCAGGATCAGCATGATCGAGAAGGCCACCACCAGTTCCACCAGAGTCAGTCCCCGCTGATTCTTGCGTTGCATGCCTTACCTCACGGTGACCGTCAGAAGCGGCGAGGAGTTGGATATGGGCTGGCCTTGCGAGTTGCTGGGACTGAAGGCCGGGACCGAAACGCTGGTCGCGCCCCGCCCCAGAGTAGTGAAGGAAAGTGTCAGCAGCATTCCCGAACCGGTCACTCCGCCAGTGCCAGGAAGGCGGTTCAGCGTGACATCGGCCTCGCCGGTGTCGTTCAGGATATTCTTGGTGAAGGTCACTTGCTGGCCGTCGCCGGACATCAGACTTCCCTGTACCACGTCGGTCAGCTTCAGCACCGCGGGATCGTACTTAATTTGCAGCGGCGCCGAAAATAGATCCGTGGCGTTCGTCATCACCAGGTTCACGCTGAACGATTGGCCCATTATAGTCTCAAAGCGGCCCGGCACGAAGTTAACCGTCGCGCTAGCCGGCGGTATGGCGGCTGGCGGCGCGGCTGGTGGCGTGACGGCCGGAGGCGCGGCCGCCGGAGGCGCGACGGCCGGAGGATTGGCGGAAGCAGCCGGCGGCGTCACCAGCGACGCGCCGGGATTGGGCGGAGTGGCGGTCTTGGGCGCCGGCTCGCCGTCCGTCTGCGGCGGATGCGCGTAGTTCAGCTTCACCACCGTGGCATTTCCCACCGCGATGCCGCGCATCTCTTCTTCACTGTAATCGGGCCGCCGCACGATGTGCGGAATCAGCGCAATCACCAGTTCCTGCGAGCTCTTGCTGACCGTCTTGCTGCTGAACAGATAACTGATTATCGGAATGCTGGAGAGCCCCGGAATACCACTCACCGTAGTACTGTCTTGAATCTGTTTCAGCCCGGCCAGAAGATTGACTTCGCCGTCCTTCATGCGGATATCGTGAATCACTTTCTGCTGCGCGATGATCGGCTGTTGTATGCCGCCCAAGTCCACATAGCTCTGCACGCTCGAGATCTCGACCTCCACATGCATCGAGATTTCGCCGTTGTCGTGCACCTTGGGGGTCAGATCCACGTTCACGCCTACATCGATAAAAGTGAACTGCGTATTCACCAGCGGGTTCACGCCTACGCCGGCCACGCCCGACTGGAAGCTTCCGGAAGCGATAGGCTCCTTCTCACCGATCTTCAGCGAGGCCTTCTGGTTGTCCACCGACCGGAGTTGCGGAGATTGCAAGACGCGCGTGCCGCTGTCGCTCAGCACCGCCTGCAACGTGCCAGACGGCAAAACCGTGGAAAAATCCTCGGTGTTGATCTTGCCGATATATGCCAGCGGGATGGAAGCCGAGGTGGAAGTTGTCCCGGTGGTGGTGCCCGTGGTGGTGCCTGTGGTGCTGGTGGTAGGGGTGGAAGTGGAGGCGGTGGTGGATGAATTGGCTGGGGTGCTGATGCTGCTGCGCGGCGCAAAGTTGATCGGAACGCTCAAGCTGCTGAGAGCCGCACCCAAAGTACGGGTCATATCGCTCGATACCTGCAAGACCAGCACATCCACAACTACTTCCGACGTGGGCTTGTCCAAGTCGTGGATGATCTTTTCCGCCAGCGCAATGCGATCCGCCTCGCCGCGCGCAATGATTGCGTTTTGGGCGTTATAAACGAACAGGCGCTGAATATCGGCCACCGACCGCACCGCGGTCACAATCTCCTGCAGGTCCTGAGGCTTGGTCACATTGGTCAGATAGAAGACCTTCATCACCTGTTCCTCATAATCGCGGCGCTTGGTGGTGGTGTCCTGCGTCACGAAGATGGTGTTGGCGGAGAGCGGCTTCCAAAAGGTCTTGGTCACGATAGCCAGGTAGTCCAAGGCTTCATTCAGCGTGGCTCCCGTGAGTTCAATCGACTGCTTATTGTTTTCTTTGAATTCCGCGTCGAACAAAACATTGATGCCGGCCAGCTTGCCCACCGTCTCGAATAGGACCTTGGCGGGCTGGGTGTTCATTTTGACGTTAATGGGCTGTTGGTTGAGCGCGCGCAACTCCGGCACCGGCAACATCGAATCGATCTTCTCTAGTGAGTTCCGTCTAGCCAGTTGGGAAGGCGTTAGCCCACGGGTGTCCGAATCAGCGCCTTTTTTTTTCTCCCGGTCGATCATCTGGACGGTGGTCCTGATCTCCTGCTCGGCGATGCTCGAAGAGGGATCTACGCCATAGGCCTTCTGGAACTCGACTAATGCCTGCCCAAGCGATCCTTGTTTGCGTAGCTTCAGGCCTTGCGAGACGTGGACCTGGGACGCTTCGAAGCGGGCTTGGTGGACTTCCAGCTGGTAGCCCGGATCGGTAGGGTCTTCGGCGAGCGCTTTTTGGTAAAAATCCAGAGCGGCATCCCAATCCTTGTGGGCCTCCCGATCCTTGCCAAGCGCCAGGAACTTGTCGCCTTTGCGAGTGCGCGCCGCCGCCGGAACGGCCAGGCATCCAGCCAGCGTCACGAGCCCCAGCAGAATCGCTAAGCCTCTGAAAACAGGACTGGTTGTATGAGTTCCGGGCATGCTGAAAGCCATATGGTAAGATTAAAAGGCGGCCGGGTGCTGCGGGCTGCTTCATCTGGATGACGCTGCGGGGCTTCCCGGCGTTGAGGGCAAATGTGGCCGGAAAAGAAGCCGATTTCAAGATTCTGAGCGACAACCGTTCGGCCAACCATAACTATTTTCTTATGGAGCGTTTTGAGGCCGGCCTGGTGCTCACCGGCACCGAAGTAAAGGCCGCCCGTGCGGGTAAAGTGCAGCTCAAAGAGGCCTACGCCCAGATCGAGCGGAACGAGGCCTGGCTGGTGAATGCGCACATCAGCCAGTACGCCCACGGCAATCGCGAGAATCATCCGCCGGTGCGCAATCGCAAGCTGCTGTTACACCGCCACGAGATCGACAAACTGCTGGGCAAAACACGCGAAAACGGTCTGTCGCTGATTCCGACCAAGGTCTATCTGAAGAAGGGCCGCATCAAGTGCGAGGTGGCCTTGGCGCGCGGTAAGAAATTGCACGACAAGCGGGAGACCGAACGCGCCAAGACGGCGGAAGCCGAAGCGCGCGCCGCGGTACGCGCCAGCAAGGCAAGGCAATGAAAGAAATCGGGAGACAAAGGTCAGAATGAAAATCACCCTGCAACGGGCGCCAATTGAACAAGTAGAATCCGAAGCCCTGGTGGCGATCGTGTTTCAAGACCGCCGCGAAGACCGGCTGGGTCTGGGTGAGTTGTGCGACGCCGGCGAGATCTCGGGTAAGCCATTCGAGATCACCCTGCTGCACCATGTCCCGGGTTTGCGCGCGAAGCGCGTGCTGGCCGTGGGGGCGGGGAAGCCGGCGAAGTTCGACGCCCCGGAGTTGCGCAGAGCCGTTGGCGCCGCCATACGGCACCTGAAATCGAAGTCCATCGGGGAGGCCGCGATCTGGCTGGACACCGCGCAAGCCGGCGCCGATTATGTGGCCGCCGCCGTGGAAGGCGCCATTCTGGGCGATTTTGAAACGGATCGCTACAAGACGGATAAGAAAGACGTGAAGCCGGTGCTGCGCTTCACGGTGGCGGTGGCCGGGGGCGGTCCCCAGCTGGAGGCGGCCGTCGAGCGCGGGCGCATCGTGGCCGAAGCCCAGAATTTCGCGCGGGAGCTCGCGAATGAGCCGGCCAATCGGTTAACCCCCATGGGGCTCGCGGAGCATGCCCGCCGCATGGCCGAAGAGTTCGGCCTGGAGTACGAGGTGCTCGACCGCGACTGTATGGCCCAGCTCGGCATGGGCAGCCTGTTAGGCGTGGCCATCGGCAGCGCCGAACCCCCCGCCCTGATCGTGCTGCGCTACCGGCCCGCTACCGAAACCGCCAACTCCGTGCATTTGGGCCTGGTGGGCAAAGGCGTCACCTTCGACACGGGTGGCATCTCCATCAAGCCGGCCGACGGCATGGAGAAGATGAAGTACGACATGGCCGGCGGTGCCGCCATGATCGGCGCCATGCGCGCGATCGTGCAACTTAAGCCCGCCATTCCGGTCACCGCATTGATACCCGCGGTCGAAAACATGCCTGGCAGCCGGGCGCAGCGTCCCGGCGATATCGTTACTTCGCTCTCCGGCAAAACCATCGAGGTGATCAACACGGATGCGGAAGGGCGCCTGATTCTGGCGGACGCCATCACCTATGCGCAGAGGTTGGGCTGCACGCATCTGGTGGACGCAGCTACCCTCACCGGCGCCGTGGTGGTGGCGCTGGGGCACGTCAATGTGGGCCTGTTCGCTAACGACGATGCTTTGCGCGAGCGCGTGATGCTGGCGGCGCGCGCGGAGGGCGAAAAGATGTGGCACATGCCGCTCGAGGACGATTACAAGGATTATCTGAAGAGCGCCTTCGCCGACATACCGAACGTAGGCGGCCGTTATGGAGGCGCGGTCACGGCCGCCATGTTCCTGAAGGAGTTCGCGGACCCGACGCCGTGGGTACACCTGGATATCGCGGGCACCGCCTGGCTTGACGACAGCAAGCCCTTCCTGGCCAAGGGCCCCACGGGCATGCCGCTGCGCACGATGGTACGGCTGGCGATGGATTGGCAGCCGTAACTTAATCTTTAGCGACAGGCGCAATCTTGCGGGAACATCACCGGACGTGTCTCGCCGGCGGGTTGCGATCCCCTGCGAATTTCCGCTGATGCCAGTAGGGGTAAGGCAGCGGCAGCGCGCTCACTTCGTCGAGCC
>DATKFU010000296.1:0-2564 GCA_035511215.1 Bryobacteraceae bacterium
GTATGCCGGTACCTGCAGCATGACAATTGACCAAGGCATGCAGATCAGCACGGACGCGACCGGCAGCGGCAATGCGGGATGGCAACTGTACCAGACGAATCATATCGCCTTTATAGTTAGTACGAGTACCTACTCGGTTCAGCGTGACACGAATCAACCCCCCTCACTCGAGCTGAAGAACCCCTGGCCGATGCAGTGACCGGACAATTGTCCGAAGGAGAGAAGAATGAAGAAGGTTCTGGCAAGTACCCTCGGACTGGTCGGCCTCGTCGCGGCGTTGGGCGCGCTCGCGCCAGGGGCAGACACACTGCACATCGTAACGCAGCGCGATAAGCCGGTCTATGAAATCCTCCGCAGAATTCAGGAGGTCTACCACTGGCGCATAGCCTACGAGGACGGCCCGTTTCTGGCCGAGCAAAGCCTTGTTCCGAAGGCATCGCCGACGGGCAGGGTAATGTTCGGAAGACCGATACGATCAGTCTCTTTCGACCTTCCGCCTCTTGTCGATAATCTGGCCGAGACCAAGAGATCTACCATGACGGCCGTCTTCGAGGCATGTCGCCGCGCCGGTAATTCGGAGCAATTCCGCGTGTTCGAGGACTTCGGCTATATCAATGTCGTTCAGGCAAAGATCGTCGGCACGGACGGCCGCCTGGAAGACTTCGAACCGTTATTGGACACGAAGGTAACGCTGCCGCGGCAAAGATACCTGTTGTACGATCTGGTCAGCTCAATCATCAACCAGGTGTCCGCGGCCAGGCACATACCGATCGCTATGGCGACTATTCCGACGAGCCTTTTTCTTAACGTGTCTACTACCGAGGAGGCTTCTAGCGAGCCGGCCAGAAAGATCCTGATGCGCGCATTTGAGGCGATCAACGGCCCGCGCCTTTCGCGCGGCGGATCCCGCCTCCGTCTGACATGGGACCTGTTATACGACGACACGGAGCGGGAATACTTCTTCAACGTGGACGGGGTAGACGCCGAAATCGAACCGCCCGGCCCGACCGCGAAATAGGGCGGCAGGTTCTGCGACGGCGCGGCCCCCACCACCGGAACGGTGGCCGTCACCGAGACGCTTCCCAGCGGGATGACGCTAGTCTCCATGACCGGCGGCTCCGCATGGAGCTGCGCCAGCAACATTTGCGCCACTGCCAATATCCTGCAACCCGGCGCCAGCTATCCCACTATCACCGTAACGGCGAGCGTGGCGTCGTACGCGCTATCGCCGGAAATCAACCAGGTGAGCGTCGCAGGCGGAGGCTCCCCGTCCAATTCAGGCAGCGACCCCACCACCATCGTGGCGCCCGATTTCACCATCACCCTGACGCCCACCTCCCCTCCAGCCACCGTTATGGTTGGCGGCTCGACCACCTTCACCGTAGCCGTCAGCCCCATTAACGCCTTCAACGGCGCCGTAACCCTAAGCGCGCCCGGACTGCCCACCGGCGCCGCGGCATTCTTCTCCCCAGCCACCATTACCGGCTCCGGCACCTCCACCTTGACCATCACCGCGCCCGCCAGCGGCACCGGCAACTTCACCGTCACGGCCAACGGCCTCAGCGGATCGCTGACCCATAACGCCGCAGGCGTCCTGGCCGTCCAGGACTATACGCTCACTCTCTCGCCTTACAGCTCCGCCAGCCCGCCCACCATCCCCTCCGGCGGGACGCAAACCTTCACCATCGGTGCCGCCGGCCTCAACGGCTTCACTGGCAACATCGCGCTGGGCCTCAGCCCGTACAACCTGAACGGCAATCCGACCTGCAACTTCTCCAATCTCAGCCTGCCGTCGTCGGTCGCAGCCGGGTCCGCAGTCACTGTGACCCTGGAGCCAAACAGCACGTACTGCTTCTTCCAAATTAACGGCGCGGTCAACGGCGACATCCACATCCTGAACGGCGCCGTCTACGTCTCCAGCGCCTTCAATTTCAACTTCGCGCTGCCGGCCAGTCAAGGCACTCTCACGGCCACGCCTACCACGCAGGCTTCTACCGTTGTCTTCGATCCGATACTCACCAGCGTCAACAACTTCTGCGGCACAATCGATTTCCAGGTGTCGGGCCTTCCCACAGGCGTCACGGCCACTGCCCCGCCGGTCAGCCTGTGCGCCAATAGCCCATTGACCGTGCCGATCACGATCACCGTCCCGCCGGGGACTCCCCCAGGGACGTCTCAACTCACCATTAACGCATCCGGCGCAGAGAACAATGCCGGCCAGGCAAGCAACCAATACATCTACCCCTACTTGCAGGTCGGCAGCGGCGGCAGCACCTTTTCCCTCTCCGTGTCGCCGCCGCAGACCACCGCGCCCGGCGGAACCGCGCAGTACACTGTAACTGTGAACGGCAGCAGCGGCTTGGGCAACGTGATTCTGACGGCGACGGGCGGGGCGCCGGGCTCCACTGTGCTGTTCAATGGGAGCGCCAGCTACAGCGTGCTTGTCGGCGGATCGGCCACGCTTATAGTGGCAACGCCGGCGAATGAGGGCTTGGGGACCTACTCAATCCCAATTACGGGGATGATGGGAACCGTGCCGAAGTACAACTCGGCGGCGCTGACGG
>DATKFU010000297.1:0-28859 GCA_035511215.1 Bryobacteraceae bacterium
GCAACAGCTCACCGCGATCCATGCGGCGGGAATTGCGTGAGTAGTGCAGCACGGTGCTGTTCGGACCGGATCCTACGATAGGCTCGTAGGCGCTGCGCTCGCATCCCTCGTCGAAATAGACCGCGGTCATGGTAGCAGCCACCTGATATTCGTATAATCCCGGCGCTGCGCGCTTCCATGCGGCGCGATGCGCTTCCAATGTGGCGTCGATGGATCGTTGGATCAGCGCCAGCTCTTCGGGCGACTTATGCATGCGCATTCCGGCGATTAAGTGCCCGGCGTCGGAGATGTCACGCAGCGGCGCCAGCGGCCTAAGCTTGGTGGCGCTCTGCTCGCCGACGGTGTAAATGCCCGAATAGCGGCCCAGTTGCTTGTGTAACTCGCTTTCGAAGTCATCCACGGGCAGCAACGTATCGAAGCCGGTAAGTTGCGAGATGTTGGTGTCATCCGGTCCGGCTTTGCGGCCGGTCCACTTCTCCTCGTCCGGCTGGCGGCGAGGAAGGAAGAGGACCGCGTACGGCTTATCGTCCTGCGGCGGCGTGAGTAACAGGATGGCGCCAGGTTCCTGCCACCCGGTAAGGTAGTAGAAATTGGACTCCTGGAAAAAGCCTGTACGGATGTTCTCCTCGCCCTTCTCGGTGTGGCCAAATAGCACCAGCACGCCATTATGAAGCTTCCCGGATAGCTCGGCCCGGCGCGCGCGATACTCTTCAGGGCCGGGCGCGGCGAGCGAGGGCCGGACGGCCAACAGGGCGCAGAAGAGGCAGAAGAGGCGCATTCTTATACAGTATAGCGAGCGCGCAGAAAGAGGTTGCCATTCGGATTCGGAGGTGATAATCTGAAGTTGCCGCGTCCGCGGAGAATCCATGCGAAATTCTGTTGTGATCGCTCTGCTGGCGTGCGCCGTTGCCGCTCACGCTGCAAGCTACACCGCTTACATAGGCGACGCGAACCAATACCAGGTGTCGGCCATCGCCACGGACGCGAACGGAAACACTTATATCACGGGCAGCCGCATCATCGAGCCTAGCTCAGTTTCCCCATACAGCCCTGCGCTGACGGACGTTTTCGTCAGCAAGCTGGACCCTTCCGGGAATCTCACCCTGATCGGCACCTTCAGCGGTAAAGGGACGGACCAGGCGAATGGGATCGCGGTCGACCCCTCCGGGAATATCTATATCGCCGGCAACACGACGTCACCGGATTTTCCGTTGCACAATCCGCTGCAGAGGGTTGGCAGCGCGGGCGATACCGGCTTTCTGATGAAGCTCGCGCCCGATGGATCGCTGATTTACTCGACCTACCTCGGAGGGGCGCTGGGGCCCAGTTCGATGAACAGCGTGGCGGCCGAT
Source organism: Bryobacteraceae bacterium (assembly GCA_035511215.1). GTDB lineage: Bacteria > Acidobacteriota > Terriglobia > Bryobacterales > Bryobacteraceae > Bog-159. Next base: position 1,353 of record DATKFU010000297.1, read on the forward strand.
GCGAAGGGCAATGCGTACGTCACGGGGTCCACGCAAGCTCCCGACTATCCGCACACACCGGGAATGCCGGACGGCCAAGTCAGCCCTAGCAACGCGCTGGGAGGAATATCCGGAGCTTTCTTCGCTAAGATCGACCCGGCCGGCGACAAGATGCCGTATGCCGGAGCGCTCACGGGCCCAGTGCCCGGGTGCGACGACGAACCCGGCAGCGACTGCAGCTTCCAACCGGTTTACACTGTCGGGACGGCGGTCGCCGTAGACCCGCAGGGCAACGCTTATATCGCGGGGAGCGCGGGCGGGGGACTGCCGACCACGTCCGGGGTGGTGCTGGCGGCTGGGATCGGCGCTTTCGTCGCGAAGGTGAACTCCGCGGGGACAGGCAACTGACAGCCGGGTCGTCCGCCGAACTGCAGATCAGCGAGAACAGCGCGCCTCTGACGGATTACCAGGTGATGGTAGATATTGCCGCGCCGGCGGTGTTTCTGAATCCGGATGGGAACACCGCGGCCATCAATCAGGATGGCACCGTCAATTCACAGGCGAACCCGGCACCGGTCGGATCCTATGTCTCAATCTGGGCCACCGGCACGGGCTACTTCCCCGGCAGCGACGGACAGATGGCAACCGGTGCGAACGAGTTCTGCGACCCGGAGCTGTATTTCTGCCCGGTCTTCCAGTCCGACCGAACCCAGGTGAACGTATCCTATACGGGTGCCGCGCCCGGCACGGTGAATGGCGTCATACAAATCAATTTCCAGGTCACCGCCACCGGCTGCTATCTCAGTGTGAATGGGATAAACAGCGACTTTTTTGACATTTACACGACGCCTTGAACTTGCGGCGCGCTACAGCAGATGAAGGGCCGCATCGGTCTCTCGACAGAGTATATTGCCTCCCCGGAGGTTAGCCATGACTCCATCCAGTTGCAGCAGCGCATCGTCGGTTGAAACGAGCAGATCGGCGTCGAATTCAATTGCGCTCGCCGCGTGAAGTGCGTCCGCGGCGCGGATGCCACGCGTCTGGAGCGGCCGCTGTTGAAGCTGCAGGTCGAAGGTCTCGACGGTAAGATCGAGAATCGAGATCTTGAAGAGACCAGCCACAGCTTCAACTTGGAAAGTTATCGCGCGCGCAGTAGGAACTAACAGCATATCGGCTCGCGGGACGCCTTTTGTCGATTGCCTGAGCTGTCGGTAGTTTGCCTCCTCGGCCTCGTAATAGGTCAAACACGATGTTGCGCCGGTGTGAGCGCGCTTGACTTTTTCAAACAACCGTTCGGCATCCGTAGCGATATATGCCGGCGTGCGACCGCGGCGAGCTGTAGTCCTGAGGATGCCGTTGCCATGTACGCTTAGAAAATCGATGAAGACACCGGTATCGAAGTAAACCCGCATTACGCGGCCCGAAGACGCGCAACCAGTTCATCGGGGGTCAACACCTGCGGTTTGCCGCCAGCCACCAAACCTTTCAGGGCGCTGTTACTTGTGACCAGGAAGTCGGAGTCGCCGAGGCTGCCTGCATTAATGATGTCGGCGGGGTGGGGCGTCCGAGTCCCCTGACCATTGGGCGTCTCCATTGTCCGCGCTACCTCAGCAGTAAGCGCCTTGGCTTTCTCGTAATCTATCGGCAATATCTTCAGACGGTCGAGAATCCGGTCCAACTCAGGTTTTAGTGCATCATCTGTGGTGAGGATGAGTTCCCCCACCACGATCGGGTTAATCGCGAAGCGGATACGCCCATCCGATTCGGCGGAAAACAGCTGTACGGCCGACGGTTCACCCCGGAGGTAGTCGAGTATGACGTTCGTATCCAGGAACGCAAGCGGCGGCTCCTGGTGGGAGCGTTGAACTCCGGCCTGTGGCTCGAATTCGACTACCTGCTGCATCTTTTTATTATAGGCTCACGCCGGCCGCACATCCCGCAACACCGCGCCCCACGCCGGCAGACCGCGCGCCGCGGCGTAAGCGTCGTCCTCCAGCGTGAAGGCCACATCCACGCGCGCGCCGGCCTGCAACTCCGCCGCGCGTTCGGCGAAGTTCCACGCCTTCATCATCAGCGTGCGCCCGTCCTGCCGCAGCATCACGCGCAGATGCTTCTCCTTCATAACCGCCGGCGGACCGGCTATCTCTACATTCAGCGCGGCGAACAGCGGCGCCGGATTGCCGCAGCCGAACGGCGCCAGGCGGAATACCTCCGCTACGCTCCGCTCGTCGATCTCGCGGAATTGCAGCACCGCGTCGATCTCCACCTGCGGCGCCAGATCTTCGAGCGTCAGCCGCGCGGCCGCGTATGCATTGAACTGCGCGCGGAAGAGGTCGACCTTATCGCAAGCGAGCGTCACCCCCGCGGCTTGCCGGTGCCCGCCGAAGCGCTCGAACAACTCCGGCATGGCCTCCAACGCCTCCAGCAAGTGGAACGGGCGGATGCTGCGCCCCGAGCCGTGCGCGCGGCCATCCTCCGGATCCCTGCTCAGCACGAAGACCGGCCGGTGGAAGCGCTCCACCAGGCGCGAGGCCACAATGCCCAACACGCCGCGATGCCAATTGTCCGCTGCGAATACCAGCGCGCGCTGCGCGTCGTCGACCGGCACGCGCGCGCACTCCTCGACTATTTGCAGAGTGACGTCCGCTTCCGCCTGCTGGCGCTCGCCATTCAGCGTGTGCAGTTGTCCGGCCAGCACACGCGCGCGCTCCGGATCGCCGGTCAGGAACATCTCGATCACGGCGTTGGCCGTATCCATGCGCCCGGCCGCGTTGATGCGCGGCGCGATGCGGAACGCCACGTTGCCGGAAGAAGGCACGCGGCCATTGCTGAAGCCGGCCACATCCAGCAGGGCGCGCAGCCCCGGATTGCGCACGTCGCCCAGCCCGCTCAACCCGTGCTTCACGATGATGCGGTTCTCGCCCATCAGCGGCACCACGTCGGCAACCGTTCCGATGGCCACCAGTTTCAGAAACGATTTGGTCACGCGGCGCATCTTCTCCGGCGCCCAATCGAGCGACGCTAGCAGCGCCTGCACCAGCTTAAAGGCCACACCCACCCCGCACAGGTTCTTATCCGGATACGCGCAGTCCGGCCGGTTGGGGTTCAGCACCGCCAGAGCCGGGGGCAGTTCGGCTTCCGGCAGATGGTGATCGGTGATGATCACATCGATCGACAGCTCATTGGCGCGCCGCACGACTTCCGCCGCGCGAATGCCGGTATCCACGCTGACGATCAGCCTGATGCCCTCGGCGGCGGCCTTTTCCACGACGTCGGCGCGCATCCCGTAGCCGTCGCGCAGGCGGTGCGGAACGAAGAACGACGCCGTGCCGCCCGCCATTTCGATGGCCTTTTTCAGGATCACGACGGAGGTGGTCCCGTCCACATCGTAATCGCCGTAGATCAGGATACGCTCGCCGCCCAGGATGGCTCGCCGCAGCCGCGCGACGGCTTCGGACATGCCGCGCAACGCGCCGGGAGCGTGCAAATCGTTGAGCGATGGAGCGAGAAAGCGCCGCGCCGCGTCCGGATCGCCCAAATCGCGGGCCAGCAAAACGCGCGCGGCCGGCAACCCGATACCCAATACCGCCGCCAATGCCCGGGCCTCCTGCGGGTTGCCTTCGGGAATCAGCCAGCGGGCCTGAATGGGCATGCCGCGCGTCAGTTGTTCGAAAAATAGCCGAAGGATCCGTCGTCTTCCTGTTCTGTTTCTTTGGCCGGCAGATGCACCTCGATTTCATCGCCGATGCTCAGGAATTCGTCGTACCAGTCGGGGCGGATTTCATACACGTACATGCGGGCGTGGTGATCGAAGGCCAGCTCCAACGAGCAGGTTACGCCTTCGTGTACGCGCAAGTCGCGCAGCCGGGCTTCCAGATCGCGGCGTTCTTCGCGGCTCAAATCGCATTCGTCGAGCTCCTCGACGGCCTCGTCGATTTCCGGCGATTCGAACTCGCGCGAGGCGAACAGAATCATCTTTGCGCCCGTCTTGCGGGCGGTGTCCAGGAACATCTGGTAGTCAGGGTAACGTTCGGCGTCCCAGAGTACTATCGGCAGGCCTTCGAGTCCCCCCGGAGCGCTGCGAAAGATGGCAAATTCCGAATGCTCGAGGTACGCCACGATTTCCTGCTTCAATGTGTCCAGATTCAGGTCCATAATCCTCCTTTGCGCCTAAGTCAACACCAGGATATCACCGGGTGATGCCAGGTCGCGTGCCGCTGGAGTCACAATGGTCTTCGGACCTATGTAGATTTTTCGGGAATGCTTGATGGCGATGCGCACATCCTCCTCGCAGACGAAGTCCACAGTCTCCTTTTGGACGGGCTTGGAGGGTGCGGGGGCTGCGCAAACTGCGCAGGATGCGGACGGAGCGGCCGCCGTAACGGTGGGTGCGGCCGGCGTGACGATAGGCGCGATACCCGGAGCCGCCGGTGCCACGCCCCGGCGCGCCAGGAACTTATCCACAATACCGGTCGCCACATCATTGGCGATAGCGCGTGCCGGAACCGGCGCAACATTTGCCTGCCCCGCGGGAGTCTCGAACGCCTCGGCCGGCGTGCGCACCGCGTAGGCCAGGCGCTTGATGTTATACAGATGCTGCGGCCCCACGTTGTCGCTGGTGATGTTGCCCGCCGCCGCGCCGCAGCCCAGCGTCATGGAGGGGAACACGTTCGTCGTAATCCCGGTGGATCCTTGCGGCGCCGGCGTATTCACCAACACGCGATTGGCCGGCATGCGTTGCGCGTATTCGCGTATGCGCGCGTCGTCTTTCGAATAGATCGCACAGGTGTGGCCCAGGCCGCCGAACCGCAGCAGGCTCTCGCAAATGTTCATCCCGGAGGCGAAATCCTTCACCCAATACAGCGCCAGCACCGGCGAAAGCTTCTCCATCGAAAGCGGGTGCTGTTTGCCAACGCCATCCAATTCGACCACCAGGATGGAAGTCTCCGGCGGAACCTGGAACCCGGCCATGGCGGCGATCTTGGAGGGCGCCTGTCCCACGCACGCTGGGTTGATGGTCCAGTTCGGCGTCACCAGCAATTTTCCCAGCGCCTGCTTCTGTTCCGCGTTGCAGAAATGCGCTTTGCCGGCCTTCAATTCGGCCAGTACGCGATCCTTCAATCCATCTTCCACCACGATGGCCTGCTCGCTGGAGCAGACCGTGCCGTAGTCGAACGACTTGCCTTCGATCACTTTGGCGATGGCGTCGGGGATATCGGCGGTGCGCTCGATCATCACCGGAACGTTGCCCGGCCCCACGCCGAAGGCGGGCTTGCCGCTGGAGTAGGCCGCGTGTACGATGCCGTGTCCGCCGGTGGAGAGAATTACACCGGTGCGCTCGTGGCGCATCAGGGCATTGGTGCCGTCCAGGCTGGCGTAGCCCAGGCACTGGACTATGTCTTCGGGTGCGCCGGCTTCGAGCGCCGCGCGATACAGCAGGTCGGCCGTGGCGCAGGTGCAGCGTACGGCGCGCGGGTGCGGGCTGAGCACGATGGCGTTGGCGGCTTTGAGCGAGATCAGAATCTTGAATATGGCGGTGGACGTCGGGTTCGTGGTGGGCAGGATGGCGGCCACCACGCCCACGGGGACGGCGTACTCCACGATGCGCTCTGCAGGAATCTCGCGCAGCATTCCGACGGTGCGCAAGCCGCGCATTTTACGCGGCAGCAGGTCCGCGTTCAGCAGGTTTTTGGCGATTTTGTCCTTGACGTTGCCGTAGCCGGTTTCCTCGACCGCCATGGCGGCCAGGCGTTCGGCATTGGCGCGGCCCGCGGCGGCCATGCGTTCCACGATGGCATCCACCTGCGCCTGGCTGTACTGGCGGTACTTCTGCCAGGCGGCGTAGGCCTTTTCGACCTTGGTGCGGACCTCTTGAATGGAGACGAGGTCTTTGTCTTCGAGCATCAGCCGAGAGATTTTTTGACCGGGCCGGCGCCGGGCAGCACCTTCTCGGTCTCTTCATGCGGGCGGGGGATCACGTGTACGGCCACCAGTTCGCCCACGCGCCGGGCGGCCGCGGCGCCCGCATCGGTGGCGGCTTTAACGGCGCCCACGTCTCCGCGCACGCTCACTACGACGTATCCGGCGCCGATGAATTCCTTGCCGGTAAGCACTACGTTGGCCGTCTTCACCATGGCGTCGGCCGCTTCGATCGCGCCCGTCAGTCCTTTTGTTTCAATCAGGCCAAGCGCCTCCAACGACATTCTTGCCTCCATTACCGAATGAAAACTCTACCCTATCACAAATTGGAGGGCGGGCAATCTTACCCGGAGCCGGCTCTGGCCGCCTGAAGGGAAGTCTAAAGTCCTGTCTGCTGGTTCCCGATATTAGCATTATGATGTGCTCGCGGATACGTATCGACGGCCACCAGTCGGCCGGGGACCTCGAGGATTATTCTCTGGGCCGCCTCCTGCCTTCCCGGACGCCCGCATTGGAACAGCATCTTTTGATCTGCCCGCAGTGCCGGACCGGGCTCAGCGCCATCGAACCCTACAATTTCGTCCACCACACCCACGATGGGCTTTTCTACTGCCGCGTGACGAAACTGCGGACGGGAAGGCTGTTTGCCCGGTATTGGAGCCGGAGCCTGGAAATTGGTCAGGAGTTTCGTACGCATGGGGATGCCGAAGCCTACCCGAAGCGCACCTTCTCCCAGATGTTCCCCCAGCATGTCTGTACGCCGCGCTGCGGCGCCACAGATCTCACAGTTTAATATTAAGAGAGGTGAATAGCTTTTAATCTGCCCGGCGGATGATATACTGATATTTTCGGCAAGGCTGATCGGAGTCCGGGGCAATGGATAGCGCGCTGGGTCTGGTGATGACCGGCGGAGGCGCCCGCGGCGCCTACCAAGCTGGTGTTCTCCAACGCATTGGGGAGATCAAGCGGGTTCGCTCGCGAGGCAATCCGTTCGCCATCATCGGAGGCTCCTCGGCGGGAGCGATCAATGGCGGCGCCCTGGCCGTAGGCAGCGACGATTTCGCCTCATCCACAGAGACCCTGGCCCGGCTCTGGTCCAGCCTCAAACCTTCCGACGTCTTTCGCTGCGATGTGTTGACGCAGGCCCACAATTCTTTGACCTGGATACTGGACTTGTCGTTTGGAGGCGTCGTGGGAGGCGGTAACGCGCATTCCCTGTTAGATGCCACTCCCTTGAAGCATTTTCTCGCTGCGCACCTGGATTGCGACCGGATCGAGGCTAATATCAAACGCGGGTACCTGTACGCCCTGGCGGTTTCCGCGACCAACTATAACTCGGGCAAAAGCTACCTGTTCATTCAAGGGAAAAAGGGGCACCCGATGTGGAACAGGAGCCGGCGTGTGACCCTCGCCACCCGGATTACCGTCGATCATATTTGCGCATCGGCGGCCATCCCCTTGGTCTTCCGGCCGGTCAAGCTGCAGACCGCGCAAGGGACGGCCTTCTTCGGCGACGGGTGCATCCGTCTGCAGCAGCCGCTCAGCCCAGTGGTGCGCCTGGGGGCGCAGAGGATTGTGGCCATCGGCGCGCGCTGCGAAAAGCTGGAACACCAGGAAGAAGCCACGGATCACCGCGATCCTTCATTAGCGCAGGTCATGGGCGTGCTGTTCAATGTTATGTTTCTGGACCACCTGGCCACCGACATAGAGCATCTGGAGCGGCTGAATCAGTTGCTCGGCAATGGCCATATCGGACAGCCCGGCGCCGAAGCATGCGAGAAGATGCGCCCCCTGAAGACGCTGCTGCTCACGCCTTCGGTGGATTTGTCCCACCTTGCCGAGGTGCATCAGAAGGACATGCCCTATCTGATCCAGTATTTCGTGAACAGCCTGGGGCGGGACGCAGCTTCGTGCTCCGATCTGATGAGCTATTTGCTGTTCACGTCAAAGTACACCAGGGAATTGATCGCGATCGGTTACGGCGACGCGGAACGGCGCATCGACGAGATCGAAGCCTTTCTCTATTCCGCCTGATTATTGTGGGGCAGGCTCGCAGTCTATAGCGGCCTCGCAGGCCGCTTGATTCCTGCAGCCTCAGAATGCTACAAAAGAAGTACTCGATGAAGAGGACAGACCCCTCTGAGAGGTTCTCTCGAAACGGAAGTTCGCAGTTGAACAGGCCCGAGTAGCGAGAAACGTCAGGCGCAACGACATGCGCAAGCGAGCGCCGGCTGCAAGCCGGAAGCTGGATGGTACCGCCGCACATCGTGGTTCCAGCAAATTCCACTTTGAGGATTTGCATGGTCTCGACCACGGCACGACGCATCTTCATTCACGACATTTCAGGATTCTTGTCAGGCCAGATCTGCATCAGAGGCTGGGTGTACCGCCTCCGCATCTTGGGCAAGACCGCCTTTGTGATTCTGCGGGACTGCAGCGGCGAGGCGCAATGTGTCACCGCCACCGAACGGCTGAAAGAGCACCGGCTCAAGGTGGAGGATGTAGTCGAGATCGTGGGCATGGTTCGGGCTGAGCCGCGCTCGAAGGCCGGCTACGAGGTTGAGATTGCGGAGATCCGCGTGTTGAACCGAGCTGGACAGAGTCTCCCTTTCCAATCCTCTGCGGACGTGGGCTTGATTGCTTTGGAGACGCTGGTCCAGTACCGCCCGCTGGCGCTGCGAACGGAGACGGTGGGCGATATTTTTCGGGTGCAAGCCGCGATCCTCGCCGCTTTTCGCGACGCGCTGAATCGCCGCCGGTTTACGGAAATTGTGTCATCGAAGATCGTCTCCGGTGGCACCGAAGGCGGCAGCAATCTTTTCGAAATCAAATACTTTGACCGGGTTGCGTACCTCGCGCAGAGCCCGCAGTTCTATAAGGAACATGGCGTTGCCGGGCTGGAACGTGTCTATGAGACGGCGCACGTCTACCGCGCCGAGCCGCACGCATCCAGCCGCCACTTGACGGAGTATTATTCCCTTGATGTGGAGTTCGGCTTCATTGACGGGCCGGAAGATGTAATCCAATTCGAGCGCGAACTGCTTACCGGCATGTTCGAGAGCCTCAATCGAACGTACGGAGACGTAATCGGGAAGTATCGGGCGGAGCCGCTGCCTTCCATGCTCAAGGCCGCATGTTGGGAATTCGAAGATTGCCTGGAGATGCTGCGCGCCGAGTTTGGCCGTACTGATCTGGTGGATGACCTTGATCCCGAGGCGGAGCGCCAGCTTTGTCAACGAGCCTTGCGAGAGACCGGGATTCCTGCCGTGTTTGTTCTCGGGTTCCCGTTGGCCGCACGGCCGTTTTACACCGCTCCACGAGGGTCGCGCGGCGCCGCGGCCAGTTTTGACCTTTTGTTCCAGGGCCTCGAAATCACGACGGGCGGGCAGCGCCTTCATCGGCGCGAGGATCTGGAGGCAGCGCTACTCCGCAAGTCCATCGATCCCTCGAAGTTCGAGGACCATTTGGCGATGTTCGATTTGGGGATGCCCCCGCATGGGGGATTCGCAATTGGGCTGGAACGCCTAACCTGCCAGGTGCTTAACCTCCCGAATGTCCGTCAAGCCGTTTTGTATCCGCGGGATCGTTATAAGCTAACGCCTTAGGGACCGCAGAGCCGGATAGAAACCGATTTATCGGCTTACGACCGCCGACTGTCTACAGATCCGCAATGATCGTCTCCCGCGAGACACCCTTATGGCCAGCGACTGCGCGAAGGATTGAACTGAACGTGCCCAGCCTGAGCTGACGGTGGTCCGGGATCGCAATCCGGTGGTGAGTCGGATCGGAGGTTTCCAGGATAATGTGACTGCCGACCTGGTGAACCCGAGTGTACCGCCATCGGCGGCACAAGATGTCAGCGAGATGGCCACCAGAGACGTCGCAAGGTAGCTTCATGCGACCAGCAGGATCTCATCGCGAACAAGGTGGAGGCGAATTCGTCCAGGGCGCGGCCGATCGAAAAAGAACGCCGAAGTCGCCTCAAGGACATTCTTGCGCAACTCGTCCCACGTATCGGCTTCCGTGAAGATACTTTCCGTAAGGCATTCGGCGCAGTAGCCGCCGTCCGACTCCTGCATGACCTCGAACACCAGTTCAGGCATACGTCCATGATACGACACGATTCGACGATGATACGACATGCCTTCGCAATGGGCGGCGCGCGCGGCTGGTTTTTGCCGCATGTTACCCTCACCACATGAGCGGCCCGGATGCGGAAGGCTCCAGCGTGGCCGTCCTGGCCGAAAAGGCTTCGGTGGCGCGCGACATTGCGCGCGTGCTGGGCGCCACCAAACAAGGCCAAGGATACCTGCACGGCAACGGCTACGTAGTTACTTGGGCCATCGGCCATCTGGTGGCGCTGGCGCAGCCGCACGAGATCCAACCGGAGTGGAAGCAATGGCGGCGCGACCTGCTTCCCATTACTGGCCGCTGGTGGTCTACGAGAAGACCCAGCCGCAGTTCGAGGTAGTGCGCAAGATCCTGAAAACGCCTATGCGGCTTTCGATTCCAATTCGCTGAGGAGTTCGCGCGCGATGGCCGCGATATTTGCCAACTCTTGTCGCGTCACGGAAACCTGAAAGCCGTGCGCCGCTTGATTGCGCAATCGAACGGCTTCTTCTAGGATCCGGTACTGTTCTCGTCCCAGCAGCCCGAGCGTGTATAGCCGCTCGGTCACATACCCCGGCGCCAGCGACTCCAAATCGACATTCTCGCGAGCCGCCAGTAGTCGCAAGATTCCCTCGGTCGCAGACCACAACAACAGCAGGGGCGCCACGACATGCCCACCGCGCTGAAGTTCATTCGCTTCCTCGATCGAATTTCCGATTTGAGGCGCGCCTAGCGAGCGGCCAAGTTCGGGATCCGATCCATCGATTACGAGCTCGAAGCGCCACCCGGAGCGATTTCGAAGGGCAGCTTCTATCGCGGCGATGGATTGCTCGTCTTCAACCAACTCTTTTCTGGCCTTGACCTCTACGACCACCGATTCGCCGTTTCCAGTGGCGATCAAATCAGGCTCGAAGCCCCTCAAGAAATCGGGAACGTCGCTGGCCGCCGGCTCCAGCTTAACCTTGTATCCCCTGTTTTCATATCCCGAGGCAACGCTGGCCAATCGCCGGCGTTCGTGTTCCGTGATCGATGTAGACTTCATAGAAGCTCCTCGTGGCTTGGCGCCTCTTCTATTCCGATATAAATGAACGCCCGGCCGCCACCGAAAGCGCGGGCGTAAACCGGTGACAGGTGCCGCAGACGAAATCGTCCGTCGATGTTGGTTTTTCGAGTTTGCGCATCGGTGATTTGGCGGTCGTTCTTATAGATCAAGCCAGCTAGGGCGTCCTGAATCGGCTTGATCATATTGTCATGATCGATCAAAACAGACTGCCGCTCGTGGTAGTAGACCACCGTCAGCTTCAGAGGCACTTCCACAGGTGCTTGGCTGGGGCCATAGCTTCGTCGCCTCAGATCTGATGTACTCCTTCCACTCGCGGAGCCTTCCGGGATTACGGGTTTGGTGGGAGAACGGAGGGCCCTTGACAAAGAGTTCAAATGGCACCACAGGCTAAGACTGAGCTTAGCGCAGAACTCAGGACCAGCAGTGGCACCACAACCGCCACCGCCGACGCTACCGCATGTTACCCTCACCACATGAGCGGCCCGGATGCGGAAGGCTCCAGCGTGGCCGTCCTGGCCGAAAAGCCTTCGGTGGCGCGCGACATTGCGCGCGTGCTGGGCGCCACCAAACAAGGCCAAGGATACCTGCACGGCAACGGCTACGTAGTCACTTGGGCCATCGGCCATCTGGTCGCGCTGGCGCAGCCGCACGAGATCCAACCGGAGTGGAAGCAGTGGCGGCGCGACCTGCTTCCCATGCTGCCGCGCGACTGGCCGCTCGTGGTCTACGAGAAGACCCAGCCGCAGTTCGAGGTGGTGCGCAAGATTCTGAACTCGCCGAAAGTGGCGCGCGTCGTGTGCGCTACCGACGCCGGCCGCGAAGGCGAGCTGATCTTCCGCTACATCTACGAGGCCGCCGCCTGCTGCAAACCGTTCAGCCGCCTCTGGATTTCCTCGCTTACGCCCGACGCCATCCGCAAGGGTTTCGGCGAGTTGAAGGACGGCGCCGCATACGATCCGCTCGCCGATGCAGCCCGCGGGCGCAGCCGCGCCGATTGGCTGGTGGGTATGAATCTGTCGCGCGCCTATACCCTGGCGTGGGACGACGATCTCTCCGTGGGCCGCGTGCAGACTCCTACGCTGGCCATGCTGGTGGAACGTGAACTCGCGATCCGCTCCTTCGTGCCGGAAGACTACATAGAGGTAGCGGCGACGTTTTCGCCCATCGCCGATGAAAAGTATCAAGGCACCTGGTTCCGCGAGCCGGTAAAGGATTCCATCCAGATGGCCATGCGGCTCCCGGCCGATGGCCAGGAAGCGGAGCGCATCGTGGCGCGGGCGCACACCGGCGCGGCGCACATTGAATCCATCCAATCCGAAACGCAGCGGATGGCGCCGCCCCTGCTTTACGATCTCACCGAACTGCAACGGCACGCCAACCGCCTCTATGGCTTCAGCGCGCAGAAGACCCTGGAGACCGCGCAGGCCCTTTACGAGAGCCGCAAGCTCATCAGCTATCCGCGCACAGATAGCCGCCATCTTTCGCAGGACGTGGCGCGCACATTGCCTGAGGTGGTGCGGGCCATCGAGGCGCCTTACCATGCGCTACTGGCGCCGGGCACGGGCGAGCGTCCGCTGGGCCGCCGTTTCGTGGACGATTCCAAGGTCACCGATCACCACGCCATCATCCCCACGCCTGTGCGCGCCGGCGATCTCACCGCGGATGAGCGCAGGATCTACGATCTGATCTGCCGGCGCCTCCTCAGCGCCTGGCACGGCGATCACATCTGGGCGGTGACTACCGTCATCACGGCCATCTCGAACCCTGGCGTAACCGACCACTACCACACCACCGGGACCGCTGTGCAGCAAGCCGGATGGAAGGCGCTCGACGTGGTCCCGGAGCGTCGCCAGGAGCGCGCCCCGGAAACTCCCACGCTGCCGCCGGGGTTGGCGCAAGGCCAATCTCTGGCGGTGGTGGACGTGGAAGCCCTCAAGAAGAAGACGCGTCCTCCCAAGCGATTCACGGAGGGCACCCTGCTCACCGCCATGGAAACCGCCGGCAAGACGCTCGACGAGAAGGAACTGTCGGACGCCATGAAAGAGACTGGCCTGGGCACGCCGGCGACGCGCGCGTCCATCATCGAAGTGCTGCTGAAGCGCGGCTACATCGTGCGCGACGGTAAGGTGCTGGAGGCCACCCCAAAAGGCATCCATCTGATCGAGGTGGTGCATCCGGAGGTGAAGAGCCCCGCGATGACCGGCCAATGGGAGGCTTACCTGAAGCGCATCCAGCGGGGTACCGCGAAGCTGGAGCCATTCATCGAGGGGATCGAAAACTACGTCCGCGAAGTGGTCGGGAAAGTAGGCAAAGCTCCAACCCCGGCCGCCAGCCCCCAGTCATCCACCCCGCCCAGTGAAGTGAGCCGCACAGCCGCCGCACCCAGCCCCCAGCAGCCGGCCCCGGCGAGCGGTGCGAGCCTCACGGATTTGCTGCACAGCGCGTTCGGCTACGAATCGTTCCGCCCCAATCAGGAAGCCGTCTGCGAAGCCGTCATCGCCGGCCGCGACGTACTGCTGGTCATGCCCACCGGCTCCGGGAAATCGCTTTGCTACCAACTTCCCGGCGTGGCCCGCGGCGGCGCCACCCTGGTGATCAGTCCGCTCATCGCCCTCATGGAGGATCAGGTGGCCAAGCTCAAAGCGCAAAACTGCGCCGTCGAGCGCATCCATTCCGGGCGCGACCGCGCTGCCTCGCGCCAGGCTTGTATCGACTATCTGGAAGGCAGGCTTCAGTTTCTGTTCGTCGCGCCTGAGCGCCTGCGCGTGCCCGGCTTTCCCGCTATGCTCGCCAAACGCAAGCCGAACCTGGTGGCCATCGACGAAGCCCACTGCATCTCGCAATGGGGCCACGATTTCCGTCCCGACTACCGCATGATCGGCCAGCACCTGCCGCACTTCCGTCCCGCCCCGGTGATCGCCATGACCGCCACCGCCACGCCGCTGGTGCAGAACGACATCATCGAGCAACTGGGGCTGGGCGAACCCACCCGTTTCATACACGGGTTCCGGCGCGCCAACATCGCCGTGGAAGTAGTGGAAGTGCCGCCCAGCGAGCGCGCCGCCCTCGCCCGCGAATTGCTGCAGGATGCGGCGCGCCGCCCCGCCATAGTGTACGTGCCCACGCGGCGCGAGGCGGATAGCTTCGCCGCGGAATTGAAACAAGATTTCCCGGCGGCCGCCTACCATGCCGGCCTGGAATCCGACCGTCGCAAGAAGGTTCAGACCGCATTTTTCGGCGGTGAATTGCAGGTCGTGGTCGCGACTATCGCCTTCGGCATGGGCATTGACAAGCCCGATATCCGCACCGTGATACACACGGCGCTCCCTGGATCGCTGGAGGCCTATTACCAGGAAGTGGGGCGCGCCGGCCGCGACGGAGCCCCATCCCGCGCGGTCCTCATGCACGCCTATGCCGACCGCTTCACGCACGATTTCTTCTTCGACCGCGATTATCCGGACGTGTCCGTGCTGGAGAACATCTTTGGGCGGCTGGTCGATCAAGCGCGGCCCAAGGAAATGGTCCGGGGCATGCTGCGCATGGACCCGGACGTTTTCGACAAGGCGCTCGAAAAACTCTGGATCCACGGGGGCGCGCTGGTGGATGCCGCCGAGAATTTGAAACGCGGCGCCGAAGGGTGGCGCGAGCTGTATGTGGCGCAGGCCGAGCACAAGCTGGCGCAGATCGAGCTGATGATCCGCTACACCCAGTCGAGCGAGTGCCGCATGCTCGGGCTGGTGCGCCATTTCGGAGACTACGCGGACGACCGGCAGCGCTGCGGCATTTGCGATTTCTGCGCGCCGGACGAATCCATCGCGCAGAGTTTCCGGCCGGCTTCCGATGCCGAGCGGAAAGCCGCGGGGCGCATCCTGGCCGCACTGAAGAAATCCGGACGCAAAGCCACCGGCCGGCTGCACAGCGAAGTGTTTGCGGACTACTCGCTCGACCGCGACGGCTTCGAACAAGTGCTCGGCGCCATGGCGCGCGCCGGATGGGTGGAGATGACTGAGGCTTCGTTTCAGCAGGAAGGGCGGCGCGTGGACTACCGGTTGGCGGCCCTCAGCGCCGCGGGGCTGGCGTTGGATGCGCATCTCAACGCCGGCGCGGTGCCGCCTTTCGAGATGAAGCTGGAAATCGAGGCTGGTCCAAGGCGCCGCAAGAAGGGCCGCGCCGCGCATCGGGAAAAAGGCGCGCGCAAGCGGCAGGCCGTCGCGCCCGCCGCCAAGGCGCCACCGCCTGCCCCAGTTGCGAATGTTGCGGTGGAGAAGGCCCTTCGCGATTGGCGGCTGGCCGAAGCCAAACGCCGCAACGTACCCGCCTTTCGGATTCTGTCCGACAAATCGCTGCAGGCCATCGCGGCGGATAAGCCGTCCAGCGTCCGCGAATTGCTGGAAATCCCCGGTATCGGAGCGCGTCTGGCGGAACAGTATGGCGCGCAGATCTTCCGGATTCTGGAGCGCGGTTGAGGCGTGCGGTCGCACCGCCGCATCGGCGCCTGTATGAAGGAAGCCTCTCGCTCCGGCAAATACCCCTGTAACTCCAACGACTTGGGCTTCGATTGTCCGGAAAATCAACCTGCCAGCCAGCCCAGGCGCGGGTAGCCTCCGCAACTTTTCCCCCGGGAATGCGTTTATATATACAGTGACATTTAACAAAAGGCTTCCGGCTGGCCTTATTGGCCTGAGTATTTGCCTCGTTGCCGGCATTTCGGTCGACGCCCGGAAGAATGGCGACCCATCCTCCCAAGCCGCCGCTCTGTTTCGCCAGCCGATCTCGAAGGATCATAAAGCCGAGCACGCCGTCAACCGGCTCGCCTTCGGCCCGCGGCCGGGTGATATTCAGCACGTTCAGGCCCTCGGGATCAAGAAGTGGATCGACTTGCAGCTTCACCCGCAACGCATCCCCGAAAATCCTATCCTGGAGGCCAAGCTGCGCCCGCTCGACACGCTTAACATGAGCACGGCGAAGATGCTCCAAAACTACCCCACGCCCCAGCAAATCAAGGAAATGGTGGGGGGCAAAATCCCCTTCCCGGACGATCCCGATAAGCGCATGATGGTCGACCGTCTGGCCGCGCGTTTGCAAGGCAAAACGGAGCAGGATATCAGCCTGCCGCACGCGCCCAAGCTGACCTCGCTTCTGGCGCCGGGACAAATCCAAGTCCTGCGCGCCGGCACCGCGCAACAGAAGCTCGATCTGTTCGGCTCCCTCCCGCAAGACCGTCAGGACCAGGTGCTCGAGAGCATGGGTCAGGGCATGCGCGGGCAGCTCTTCGTCGCCGCTCCGCCCGCTTTACGCCGCCGCATTCAAAGCACCAATGGACCTCAGGCCATGGTGGCGCAGGATCTCGTCGAAGCCAAGCTCCTCCGCGCCGTCTACAGCGGCCGCCAATTGGAGGAAGTGCTCGTGGATTTCTGGTATAACCACTTCAATGTCTTCCTCGACAAGGGCGCCGATCGTTACATGGTCACCGCCTATGAGCGCGACGAAATCCGCCCGCACGTTCTGGGCAAGTTCGAGGACCTTTTGCGCGCCACCGCGCAGAGTCCGGCCATGCTGTACTATCTCGATAACTGGGAGTCGATGGGAGCGCAATCCACCGCCGGCAAACGCCGCCAGCGTGGGTTAAATGAAAACTACGGACGCGAGCTGTTGGAACTGCACACGCTGGGCGTGAACGGCGGCTACACTCAAAAGGATGTCACCGAAGTGGCTCGCTGTTTTACCGGGTGGACCATACAACAGCCGCAGCGCGTGGCCGAATTCGAGTTCAATCCCAAAATGCACGACGATGGCGAAAAGACCGTCCTGGGCGTGCGGATTCCGGCCGGCGGCGGCATCGATGACGGGTTCAAAGTGTTGCATCTGCTCGCGCATCATCCTGCCACCGCGCGCTTCATTTCGCGCAAACTGGCCATGCGTTTCGTGGCTGACGATCCGCCCGCGACGCTGGTGAACCGCATGGCCGCTACGTTTTTGAAGAAGGATGGCGACCTGCGCGCAGTCCTGAAAACCATGTTCGATTCGCCGGAGTTCTGGTCGCGCGGCGCATACCGCTCCAAGATGAAGTCGCCGCTCGAAATGGTGGCCAGCTCTTTGCGCGCGCTCAACGCCGACTTGGATTTCGCGTTCGGCCTCAACAACCAGTTGAACCAGCTCGGCGAGCCGCTCTATCGCAAAGCCGAGCCGACCGGTTACTCGAACTCCGGCCAGGAGTGGTTGAACTCCGCCGGCCTGCTGGCGCGCATGAACTTCAGCGTCGCGCTGGTAAACAACAAAGTGCCCGGAGTCAAAGTGGATAGCGCCCCGTCTTCCGAGGGTGTCGCGCTTGGCTCCCCGGACTTCCAGAAGAAATGACCCCCGAATAAAATGGCAATATTATGAGCAGCCGTAGATTCTTTCTTCGTAATTCGGCGCTGGCGATGGTGGGGGCCGGCGCGGCTCCGCTGTGGCTGGAGCGCGCGCTATACGCCGCCGACGCCACCTCGCCGCGCAAGAAAATCCTGGTGGCCATCTTCCAGCGCGGCGCCGCCGACGGTCTCAACATCGTGGTGCCGCATGCCGAAAAGCGATATTACGAAATGCGGCCCACCATCGCCGTGCCCCGGCCTTCACAGATATCGGACCGCCGCGAAGACGCCGCTATCGACCTGGATGGTTTCTTCGGCCTGCACCCGGCGCTTGCTCCCCTCAAACCCATCTGGGACGAGGGGCACCTCGCTATCGTACACGCCGCCGGATCTCCCGATCCGACCCGCTCCCACTTCGACGCGCAGGACTTCATGGAATCCGCCACACCCGGCCTGAAGGCTACCCCCGACGGATGGATGAACCGGGCCATGCCGCGCGCCGATCGCGCCGCGCAAATCTCTCCCGTGCGCGCCGTGGCCATGGGCAACGTCTTGCCGCGCGCCATGCGCGGCTCCAACCCCGCCGTGGCCGTCCAGAACCTGAGCGATTTCCAGGTCCGCAACCGGGAGGCGTCCGGCGCCTTCCGGACGCTCTACGCCGATAGCCAGGACCCGCTCCTGCAAGCCGCCGGACGCGAGACATTCGAAGCGGTGTCCCTGCTCCAGTCCATTCAGACGCGCCATTACGAACCGGCCACCGGCGCCAATTATCCCAAAGGCCGCTTTGGCGACTGCCTGCGCCAGATCGCGCAGCTCATCAAGGCCGACGTAGGCGTGGAGATGGCTTTCGCCGACGTAGGCGGCTGGGACCATCACGTCAACGAGGTCGGCGCGCGCGCCTCTCAAGGCCAATTGGCGACGCGGCTTGCTGACTTCGGCCAGGCGCTGGCCGCTTTCTGGCTGGATTTGGGCGACCGCCGGCAGGACGTCGCCGTGGTCACCATGTCGGAGTTCGGCCGCACCGCGCGCGAAAACGGCGACCGCGGCACCGATCACGGCCACGCCAACTGCATGTTCGTCATGGGCGGCGGCGTGCGCGGAGGCCGGGTCTACGGCAAGTGGCCTGGTCTCGAACCGGAGCAGCTCTATGAAGCGCGCGATCTCGCCCTGACCACTGATTTCCGCGATGTATTGGGAGAGTTAGTCAAAGTCCAACTCGGAAATCGAGACCTAAGCCAGGTTTTCCCCGGTTACACGCCAAGCCCCCGCGGTATCCTGCTTTAGTGGGGCGGACCTCCAGGTCTGCGCGGGTCCTCCAGGACCCGCTCATACTGCCTCACCTTAGGATTCCCCCTATTCCAACGCGGCGCGCTAGGGCTGTCCGCCAACATAACGATCCCCAGCGCGATCATGCGGTCCACCTTGGCCATATTGCCGTAATCGATCTTCTGCCACACATCGCCCGTCGCATGATAGTCGGGAAACTCCAAGGTCACCGCCATGGTGTGCGCTGGAATGCCGTGCTCTGCGAACGTCTGGTTGTCGCTGCGGTCGAAATACTCATCGCCGTTGGGAGTCTCATATACTTTGACGCCGGTCGCCTCGCCCGCCTGCTGCAGTGTGCGCGCCATGCTGGAGTACCGGAAGCCCGTCAACGTGGCATTGGAAATCTCCGGGCCGGCATTCGAATCGGTGCGCCCCATCTGTTCCAAATTCAAATCCGCCATCGTTTTCGAAAGCGGAAACAGCGGATGGCACGTGTAATAGCGCGATCCCAGTTCGCCCTCCTCCTCGCCGAAGAACGTCATAAACACGATGCTCCGCTTGGGATGCACCCGCATACGCGCCAGCGCCTGCGCAATCTCGATCACCGATACCGTTCCGCTGCCATCGTCGTTCGCTCCCGGGAAGACTTCGCCGGCGGCGTTCCTGCCTAAGTGATCGTGGTGCGCCGTGAGCAGGATGTATTGCTGGCGCAATGCGGGGTCCGAGCCCCGCAGCAATCCGGCCACATTGCGTACCGTCACCGGCGTCGCGGTCGGCGCGGGCAGCTTGATCGAAACCGTAATCCCCGTCTCACCGGCCTTCGCGTCTTTCAGCAGCTTCACGGCTTCCGGGTCGCGCACGATCAACCGCGGAACGTCGCCGAACCGGGTCCGCTCTTCGTCCGCGTCGATCAAACGGGGAATCGCCGGCGCATTTTCATCAGCCACCTCGAGAAAGGCGGCCGGCTGAAGCGCGGCCGCTGCATGGGCGCCCTGGCCTGGATATGAGCCTGGATACGAGCCTGGATGCTCCAGCGCTACGACCTTGCCCTGCATGGAGGATTCCAGGTCCGTCGGACCGGCGATCTTGTAAACCGTCGCGCCGGCCAGTTCCAGGGATTGCTGGCTCACCACCGTGACCTGGTCTCTCGAAACCGTCAGCGTGCGTGAGGCAGTCTGCATGCGTAGCTCAAAGCTGCCGCCGGCTTCCGTCACGCGCAGCATTTTCGCGGTTTGGGAGTATCCGTCGTCGCCGGCTGGTTCCAGACCCGCCCGGCGGAACTGCGCCGCGATATACAGCGTTGCGATATCCAAACCGCGCGACGGCGTGTCGCGCCCTTCGAGCAGATCCGAAGCGATGAAGGACAGGTTGCCGCGCAGGGAATCGGCGGAGATGGCGGCCAGCGCGCGAGACACTTCCGGATCGGGCGGGATGCTCTGTGGGCCTGCGGCCGGCGCCGCTATCAGCAGGAAAGCCAGCACCGCCATCGTGAATTTGTGAACGGCCGTCATTCGTATTCCCCAGAGAACCTGCCGCCCGCCAGCTCTGGACTTAGTTCGTGTTGTGAGGCTTTCGATCTGGTGGAGGCGCGGCGAGTTATTAATTCATGTGGTGGGCGGTCGCGGGCTCGAACCGCGGACCTCCTGCTTGTAAGGCAGGCGCTCTAACCGACTGAGCTAACCGCCCATAGGGGGCCTTTGGCCATCGTACCATCCACCCGCCCTTCCCGTCTTGGCTACGATCGAACCAGTGTCCTCGGGATCAGCCCATAGCCGGACTTTGCGGTATGCTTGAAGAGTCGAGGGCGAGGGTCTCCAATCGGAAGGCGGCTGAAAAGGAGAAGGATGAGCTCGACCAAATCCTGCGAGGAAATTATCGAATTCATCGCCGCGGGCACGACCCCGTAGGCGGTGGTAGCGTTCCGCCCATCCGCTAGCGTGCAGCAACGCGTGGCCGAGTTGGTCGAACGCACCCACTGCGGCAGCGCCTCGGCCGAAGAGCAGTCCGAACTGGAAGACGATCTGCAGCTTGAGCACATCATGATCATGGCCAAAAGCGCGGGCATGGCAACATATACGGCTTGTCATCTGACATAAACCAATGACTGCGGCGATTCATCGCGGAAAGCGCCGCGTATATCGCTGTGAGTATTGTCTTCTTCACGAAGACGATTCGTATTCGCCGCATCAAGTCGACCACATCGTTCGTCGTAAGCACGGCGGATCGTCGGATTCCGGCAACCTCGCGTATGCCTGCATTCGATCGAAGGCTCTGGTGCAAACGCAGCCGCGTTCGGCGACGATGGACGAATGCCACGAGTCGTACCGGTCGAAGAACTGTTCAAGGGTCGGCACTTCGATCAGGAAATCGTGGTCCTGTGCGTCCGCTGGTACTTGAGCTTTAAGCTCAGCTATCGAGACTTGGTCGCTATGATGAGCGAACGGGGCGTAGGCATCGCGCACACGATCATTCTGAAGTGGGTGCGACATTACACACCGGATTTCGAGAAGCGCTCGAGACGATTCGCTCGCACTGTCGGTGGATCCTGGCGGATAGACGAGACCTATATAAAGGTACGCGGCGAATGGATGTACCTGTATCGGGCGGTGGACCAAGCGGGGAGGACCGTCGATTTCCATCTGAGCCGGAAGCGCGCGACGTGAATGCGGCGAAGGCCTTTCTGCGCAAGGCCATGACGGCTCAGCGGATTCCTAATCGAACAGGACCACCGGCGCGTCAAACAAAGGCTGCGCCCGATGCTGGGACTGAAGAGCTTCCGGACGGCGGCGGTGGTAATCAGTGGCATCGAGCTGGCAGAGAAGATCAAGAAGAAGCAGTTTCAGATGAGCAAGCTTGGCGGACTCACCGCAACGACGGCGGAGATCTGGCAAGCGGCCCTGGCTGCATAACCAGAACTACTATCCAACCCACAGAGCAAAACCTATCGAATATGACTCAGTTCCGAATTCGCACCAGAGCCCCCACCGGGAACGTCAGCAGCAAGAGCGCATGCTCGCCGGTACTCGATGGCAGGAAACGGGACACGTCTTCACAAGTACCATCGGAACGCCGATTGATGACCGAAAAATCCTGAGGGAATTCAACGCGCTCGAGGCCGCGGCTAAGCTGCCCAAGCAGCGGTTCCACGATCTGAGACACGCCTGCATATCGCTGTTAGGCGCGCAAGGTGTTCCCTTGAAGGTCATCGCTGAGATTGTTGGGCATTCGGACATCCGGCTCACGCAGAACCTCTACCAGTACGTGTACCGGGAGGCGAAGCTTGACGCAGCCGCAAAGATGGACCAACTACTCACTCGCGCCACTGCGGAAAACCGGGTTACTACCACGGTTGCTACTAGAACCGCCCCGGAACATTTGAATTAGATTGTAAGCTATTGAAACAATGGAGCCACCCTCCGGGATCGAACCGGAGACCTGCTGATTACGAATCAGCCGCTCTACCAACTGAGCTAGGGTGGCCCGTGCTTTTGATTCTAACAACTTGCAGCGGATCTTGGCAAATCGATTTATCAGCCGCTCAACGATCCGCAGGGATTATCTAAGTGATTGAACGAGGGGAGGGAAGGGCCGCCGCTTCCATCTTTCGTCCAATGCTGGGAAAGCCAGCTGGATTGCCCCCGCGAGGGAAGGCTCTGCGGCCTAATCTAGCGCAAAGCGCCCGCGAGATTAGACCATGACCGCAAACTGCAGAGGACGCTATACCAAGCACCACACCGCCGCGGTTGTGCGTGACCACACTTGGCCATCTGACCTTCGGTGGTCACCATAAACTGGCGTTCGAATCGGCGGGGACGTTTTGTCCGGAGCGTGTCCGATAGCCAATCCTAATGGAATCGGTAGTTTACTGCGCGAATTCGGATTGTGGCCGCGGGAGTGCCCTAACAATCGCGAGGTGAATTTATGCGCGGGTTTACATTTCTAGTGTTGACTGCCGTTGCTGGAATCGGTTTCACGGTTGCCGCACCCAAAGCAGAGGCCCAGGTGAGCGTCGATATCGGGGTCGCCCCCGAATGTCCCTATGGTTATTACGACGCCGCTCCTTACGCCTGTGCTCCCACGGGTTACTACGGTCCGGAATGGTTTAGCGGAGGCGTCTTCATTGGCGCCGGCCCATGGTTTCATGGCGCTAACGACTTCCAGGGCAACGTGAATAATCGTCTCCATCCTGAGCACGGCTATAAGGGCCCAACGCCCAAACGTGGCGAGAAAGCCGAGCCGTCGAAGCGCGTCGACAGTGCGCACTTCCGAGGAAACGAGGCGCGGGATGGACGTGGCCACGTATCCGGGGGCAAACGGTAGCCGAATCGGGAAAGTTCTTCCGCAACACGGTATCGCCGCCTAAGATTGTCGCGTGTCCGCCGGATCGGGCCGTCAGTGCCTCGATCCGGCGCGCTGGTAAACCTCAACGCGCGAGCGTGGAGGTCCGCCGGACATTTGCGACAAGCCGCCTACAGCGGGTCCCGGAGAACCCGCGCAAACTGAAGTTTGCCCACGACAGACGCCGGCTTGCAGCAAGGATTCGCGACCCCCAGGAATCGTCGCTGCAGGAGAGTCATACAATGATATCCTTTGCTTCATGAAGCTCACCTTGCATCTGGCCTGTCTGACCCTGCTATTGGGCGCGGCACTCGCGCCCGCCGCCGACGCCCCTGTGTTGCGCGGCTACTCGCCCGAATCGGCGCGCGCCGAGCACGACTGGGAGGTGATGTTCCGTGCCATTCCCAACAGCCAAAACCTGCACGACTACATGCAGCGTCTGTCCGCTCGGCCGCATCACGTGGGGTCGCCGTACGACAAGGACAACGCCGAGTGGATCCTGGCGAAATTCAAGGAGTGGGGGCTGGACACCCACATCGAAACCTTCGAGGTGCTGTTCCCGACGCCCAAGAGCCGCGCGCTCGAACTGGTCGGGCCGGAGCATTTCACCGCCAAACTCGCCGAGCCGACCGTGGCCGTCGATCCCACCTCCGGCCAGCACGACGAGCAACTGCCCACCTACAACGCATATTCCATCGACGGCGACGTCACCGCGCCGCTGGTATATGTCAACTACGGCGTACCTGAAGACTACGAGCAACTCGACCGCCTGGGAATCTCCGTCAAAGGGGCCATCGTGATCGCGCGCTACGGCGGTTCGTGGCGCGGCATCAAGCCCAAGGTCGCTGCCGAGCACGGCGCCATCGGCTGCATCATCTATTCCGACCCGCGGGAAGACGGCTACTACGCGGGCGAAGTCTTCCCGCAGGGTCCCTATCGCCCGAAGGAGGGTGTGCAGCGCGGCAGCGTCATGGATATGCCGGTGTATCCGGGCGACCCGCTGACGCCGGGTGTCGGCGCGGACGCCAACGCCAAGCGCCTGGCAATCAAGGACGCGCAGACCCTGACCAAGATCCCCGTGTTGCCCATTTCATATGGCGATGCCCAACCGCTGTTGGCCGCGCTCACCGGCCCCGTTGCTCCGGAACCGTGGCGCGGCGCTCTGCCCATCACCTATCGCATCGGCCCCGGTCCCGCGCGCGTACATCTGAAACTCGAATTCAACTGGGACATGAAGAAGATCTACGATGTAGTGGCGCGTATTCCCGGTTCGCCATATCCGGATGAGTGGATTGTGCGCGGCAACCATCAGGATGCCTGGGTGAATGGCGCCGAAGATCCTCTGGCAGGCGCGGTGGCGCTGATGGAAGAAGCCCGCGCTTTTGCGGAATTGCAGAAGCAGGGCTGGAAGCCGAAGCGCACGCTTATTTACTGCTTGTGGGACGGTGAGGAGGAAGGCCTGCTGGGCTCCACCGAGTGGGCCGAGGAGCATGACGCGGAATTGCGCAGTCACGCGGCCATGTATGTCAACTCGGACGGCAACGGCCGAGGCTTCCTGGGCATGGCTGGGTCGCACTCGCTCGAGAAATTCATCAACGGCGTGGCGCGCGATATCGAAGATCCCGAGAAGAAGATCCCGGTGTGGAAGCGCGATGAACTGGCGCGCATCTCCCGCTCGCCGGCTGCCGAACGCGACGAAGTGCGCAAGCGTTCCGACCTGCGGATCGGCGCTCTGGGATCCGGCTCGGACTATACGGCGTTCGTCGACCACCTGGGCATCGCTTCGCTGAATTTGGGCTATGGCGGAGAAGATGGCGGCGGCATCTATCACTCTATTTACGACGATTTCTACTGGTTTACGCATTTCTCCGACGGCGATTTCATCTACGGCCGGGCGCTGGCACAGACCGCCGGCACCGCCATGATGCGCTTCGCCGACGCCGACCTGCTGCCATACGACTTCACCAACTTCGCCGAAACCGTTCGCCGCTACGTGGAAGAGGTGCAAAAACTTTGGAAGACCGAGAGCGACGAAATTCGCGAGCGCAACAAGGAGATCGAGGAAGGCGTTTTTAGCGCCACCGCCGATCCACGCAAAACATCAGTGCCGCCGCCGGCCGAGACCCAACCGCCCTTCCTGAATTTCGCGCCGCTCGAAAACGGTCTGGCTGCGCTCACACGCGGCGCCGAACGCTACGACAAAGCGGTGCAGAAGGTCAAACTCGACAAGCCTGGTTTGGAGCCGGTGAACGAGAAACTCCTCAAGATCGAGCGCGGCTTGACGCTGCCCGACGGCCTGCCGGGGCGCCCATGGTTCGA
The DNA here is from genome assembly GCA_035511215.1 of Bryobacteraceae bacterium. Classification (GTDB taxonomy): domain Bacteria; phylum Acidobacteriota; class Terriglobia; order Bryobacterales; family Bryobacteraceae; genus Bog-159. Next base: position 26,697 of record DATKFU010000297.1, read on the forward strand.
ACACCAGATTTACGCTCCCGGCTTCTACACCGGCTATGGCGTGAAGACGCTGCCGGGCGTGCGCGAAGCCATCGAGCAGAAGCATTGGAAGGAAGCCGACGAGCAGATCGTGCGCGTGGGCAAAGTGCTGGAGAAGGAAGGCGCGCTGATCGAAGATGCGGCCGCGGGCTTGGAATAAGACTCGCGGCTCAAGATCCAGCGACGTCGAGCGAGATTTGAACTGTGAAGCACGCTAGGGAAAGAGTCATAAACATGCTGGTGGTATTGGCGCTGGCTGTTGTTGCTTTGTGTCCGAATTACTTGGACGCTAACCGTGCAAAGCCAGCGATGGAAGTGGTGGTGCTTGGTTCCGGCGGGCCACGGGCCTTCGGCAGGGCCGGGTCAAGTTACATCCTGGTTCTCGAAGGGAGACCGCGCGTTTTGGTGGATGCCGGACCGGGAGCGTTCCTGCGGGTTGGAGAATTGCACCTGGATCTAGGAGAAGTAGATACTGTTTTGTTGACCCATCTGCATATCGATCACAGCGGGGACCTGGCGGCCTTCTTCAATGCACGAGCGCTTACCGGTGACGGACCAATCGCGTATCGGATTTTTGGCCCGGACGGAGCCGGACTGTTCCCTAAGACTTCGCGATTTGTCGATCTGCTGGTGGGAGCTGACGGCGCGTTCGCATATCAAAAGACGTTTGGCGCGCACGAGTCGTTTGCAGTGCGCGATCTGGCAGTTGGTTTGAATGCATCGCGCACTAAGATTCTAGATGAGAATGGCTTAGTGGTGGAAGAAATCGCGACGCACCACGGCGACTGTCCGTCAGTGGCGTACCGGATTTCTTACGCGAGCGTGTCGGTGGTCTTTTCTGGAGACATGGATGCGTCGGCCCTGCCGAATCTGGTGCAATTGGCGAAGAATGCAGACTTGCTGATTTTTAATTGTGCTGTACTCGACCCTCCGGGTTCGCCATCGCAGTTATACGATTTGCATACGCCGCCGCGGCGAATTGGCGAAGCCGCGCGCGAGAGCGGGGTAAAGAGTTTATTGCTGAGCCATCTTGCACCAGACGTCGAAGGGCAGGAGGATGCGGTGCGGAAGTCAATTCGTGCGGCCGCCTTTGCGGGGCCGGTCGGGTTCGCGAGCGATAAGTTGCGCGTGCCCGTTGGGAAGTGAGCAATGGATTCGAAATAGGACGCATTGGTGGTCCCCACAAAGCGGCGCGGCCTGCATCGCCAACATCGGGTTTGCGAAACAAAGCCAATTCGACCCTTTGTTTTCAACAAGAGGCCATCAAGCCAAATTGCGGAGGGGGGCTTCACCCGCCGGGCCGTCCTGGGAGCCGCCGCAGGGTGAGAGCTTGCCCAACAGAAATCGGTTTGCACTCCACCGCCCCGGTCTGATACCATCTAGTTGGCAAGAGCGGAATCCTTCCCTTGAAGTGCCACAATTCCAACCAACGGAGATAACGAATCACTGAATGAATTTCACTGTTTTTCTAGGCAACCTGCCCACGTGGGTCACTGCCGACGACATTAAAGCGTGGCTGACCGCCGAGAACCTGGTTTCGGATTCGGTTAAAGTCATCCGCAACCACGAAACACAAGAATCCAAGGGCTTCGCATTTGTGGAAGCGCCAACCGCCGACGAGATGCAGGCGATCATCCGCCGCTTCGACCGTGCGCCTCTGGAAGACCGGCTGTTGCGGGCCAATCCGGCGCAGCCTTCCAAAGGTAAAGACAGTAAACCGACGACGACGATGGAGCGTCCCCAGCAGCAGCGCAATGGCCGCAAGCCACGGCGTGGCAAGGACGCAGCTCCCAAGACCGCTTTTGGCGCCGAGTTGGCCAAAGCCTTATAAGCAGACTCCCGGAACAAACGGGGCCCAATGTGCTCTCCCCCACACCTGTGAAGCACAATCACAGCTTCGATTTACCTAAGCTGTTTTATTGCAGCAACTTCCTTTTGGCCCACTATCTGCATCGCCCCCGCCTATGAGATTCGTCTGGCTCGCCTCGTTTTTATGGAGCAGCCTGCTCCTGGCCGGCAATTCGGAACAGGAGATGAACGTCAACACGCGCTACACGGTGGAGAGCGTGGAACTCGCCGGCGACAACCCAGCCGGTATCAGCACGGGCCTGCGCGGTGAGCTGACCCGGCTGGTAGGGGCCAAGC
>DATKFU010000298.1:0-18874 GCA_035511215.1 Bryobacteraceae bacterium
ACGGCTCGGCGCAGCCAAAGGAGGGCGCTCTCAGAGGCGCTACAACGCGTTGCCAGGGCGCAGTTGAAGGTTAGTGTACCCCTGAAATCCGCGGTAGAGCTCGTTTTCAGCCGGGACTGACTACTGCCACGGGCTGCTAGAGCGTCTCGCCATCTCGGTACTTGGGTGCTCCGACAGGCATCACAATAGTCCTCTACCGTCATTCCATCCCGATATAGTGCGAATCGCTGTCGCGATTTGCTCCCTAGTCTCTTTGGATTCTCGGTTACGTTTAGCTTGATGGTTGACCTTAGGTTCCCCGCCCAGTGCCGTCTAGCTACGCTCATAATCCATCCCCTACCTTAATCTCCCACCGGCTACAGTTCCATCCCGCGGCCCGTCAACTCCGCAGCAGATTGCGCAGCAGGAAGAAGACGTTGGCCGGCCGCTCTGCCAGCCGCCGCATGAAATAGGGATACCACGCCTGCCCGTATGGCACATACAACCGCAGCCGGTACCCTTCCTTGACCAGCCGCTTCTGGATATCCCGCCGTATGCCATAAAGCATCTGGAATTCGAATGAGTCGCGCGAGATCTTGCGCGCCTCCACGAATCTTTTGGTCTGTTCCACAATCTTCTCGTCGTGCGTGGCTATAGCCGGATATACGCCCGTTTCGAGCAGGAGGTTCGTCAATTCGACGAAATTGCGGTCCACGTCCGCCTTGCTCTGGAAAGCCACCGCTGGCGGCTCCAGATAGGCGCCCTTGCACAAACGCACGCGAATGCCCCGCGCGCACAGCATCTCCACATCCTTGCGGCTGCGATGCAGGTACGCCTGGATCACCGTGCCCGTGGCTTTATGGCGGCCGTGCAAGTTGGTGACCAGGTCCAGCGTGCGTTCGGTATACTCACTCGCTTCCATATCCACGCGCACGAAGGTGCCCAGCGCCGCCGCCTGGCGCACCAACGCCTCCACGTTGGCGGTGCACTCCTCCAGCGAAAGGTCCATGCCGAACTGCGTCAGCTTCAGCGAAACGTTGCCGTCGATCTTGAGTTTGGCGATTTCCGTGAGCGCCAGCAGGTAGGCGTCCCGCGACGCGGCCGCTTCTTCGAGCGAGGTGACGTTCTCCCCCAGGTGATCGAGCGTCACCGCAATCCCTTCGCCGTTAATCCGCCGGCAGGTCTCGAGCGCGTCCGGCAGATTGTCGCCCGCCACGAATCGGGCCGACAGGCGCCGCGCCCAACGGGAGGTTTCCATCCACTTCCGCAACTGCTTCTGGCGCGAGAGAAACAGGAAGAAGGTGCGCATGTGGATCAACATAACCCGTGGCGCACACCCTCAGCGCGCCGCGTCCCAACTTATGCGGACACCGGAAGCACCATCTCAAAGTGCTCCACGGCGGGGAACGGATCGTAGAAGTGGTGTAAAAGCCGCTTCCATTCCCGATACCCCGCGGACTGGCGAAATCCGACCGTATGATCTTCCAGCCGGCGCCAATATACAAGCAGCAGGTACCGGTCCGGTGCTTCGAGGCTCCGCTGCAACTGATGCGAAATGTATCCGTCCATGGATGCAATGATCGCCTGTGCCTCCGCGAAAGCCTCCTCAAACGCCGCACTCTGTCCGGCGCGCACATTTAGCGATGCAACTTCAAGAATCATCTTTGTCGCCTCAGCGTCGCTTCAGCCGGCCTTACGCCACGGCCTGAACCTCCCGCAGCCGCCGCTCCAGGAACCGGCGCTCGCTTTCGTTGGTCGCCAGTTCCAGCGCCCGCCGGTAGCTCTTCACCGCTTCCGCCGCGGACCCCATGCGGCGCAGCAGATCGGCGCGCGCGGCATGCAGCAGATGATAGTTGTCCAGATCGCTGCCGGCCGCAAGGCTGTCGACAATCTCGAGCGCCGCCCCGGGACCGCTGGCCATGGCCACCGCCACCGCGCGGTTCAACGAAACGATCGGGGACGGCTGCAGACGTTCCAGAACGTCGTAGATCCGCACGATCTGAGGCCAGTCCGTATCCTCGGCGCGCGCCGCCCGGCAGTGTATCGCCGAAATCGCCGCCTGCAGCGCGAACGGACCGGGCCCGCCGGCGAGCGCCTCTTCCACGAGCGGCAAAGCCTCCGCAATCTGCCGTCGATCCCACTGGCTGCGATCCTGTTCCTCCAGCACCACCAGGTCCCCTGCCGCATCCAGGCGCGCCTCCCGCCGGGCATCGTGCAGCAGCATCAGCGCCAGCAGCGCAGTGGCTTCCGCCGGAGGCTGCGGCGCCATCAACGTCCGCACCAGCCGCCCCAGCCGGATGGCTTCTGCGCACAGGTCGGTCCTTACCAGCGGCCCGCCCCGCGTAGCCGCATAGCCTTCGTTGAAGACCAGATAAATGGCCGTCAGCACGGCGTCCAGCCGCTCGGCCATGGCGTTCGTCTGTGGCACGGTATACGGGATACCGGCGTCGCGGATCTTCCGTTTCGCGCGCACCAGCCTCTGCGCCATGGTCGTCGGAGGCACCAGAAACGCCCGCGCAATCTCGTCCGTCTCCAGGCCGCACAGCGTGCGCAGCGTCAACGCGACCTGCGCCTCCAGCGCCAGTGCCGGGTGGCAGCACGTGAAGATCAGCCGCAGCCGGTCGTCCGGGATTTCAGTGTTGTCGTAATCCGGCTCGTCGATTTCTCGCACAAAGCCGTCCGCGGCGTACGATTCCAGCTTCTCCTTCAACAACGCCCGCCGCCGTATGCGGTCGATGGCCTTGTGCCGCGCCGTCTGGATGATCCACGCGCGCGGCGAATCGGGCACGCCGGACTCCCGCCATTGGTCCACCGCGGCCGTAAAGGCTTCCTGCGCAGACTCTTCGGCCATGTCGAAATCGCGCGTGATCCCGATTAGAGTGGCGACAATCCGGCCCCAATCGGAGCGATAGACCGCCTCGACGGCCTTCGCTGCGTCCGCGGCCATGAATCAATTATATTGATTTCTTAGCCCCGGATGTCGATTCCGGCGTGCGCCGTTCGACACACCTTTGGGAGCCGCGCGGATATGAGATATTTGCTGCTGATTTACGGAGATGAACAGGCCTGGACCGAGCCGGAGCGGCAGGCGTGTTATGTGGAATCGACCGCCATTGCGCATAAGCTCAAAGAAAACGGCCAGCTTCTGGCAACAGCTCCGCTGCAGCCGGTGGCGACGGCCACAAGCATCCAGGTACGCGATGGCAAGCGGATCGTGACGGATGGTCCCTTTGCGGAGACGCGCGAACAACTGGGTGGGTATTATTTGATCGATGTGAAGGATTTGGATGAAGCCATCGCTGTCGCGGCCGGCATTCCAGGGGCGCGCAAGGGCACCGTCGAAATTCGTCCGGTCCTGGAGATCGCGGGGCTGCATGGCGGCCCAAGCTCCAGTCTGTGAGCTCACCAGCCAGCCAAAGGAGAAAGAACATCATGTCGAAAGATCAAGCCGATATCCGGGCGCTCATCGAGCGTATCCACAATTCGCGTCATAACAAGGATGCCGCCGCTGTCGTTGGGCCTTGTGCGCCGGAGGCAACTGTATTTAATCTCGCGCCGCCGCTTTCCCATCGTGGAATGGATCTCCAGGAAACGCAGGCCTGGCTGGACACGTGGGACGGTCCAATCGATTGTGAATCGCGCGACCTCAGCATTACGGTGAACGGCGACCTCGCCTTCTGCCATGGCTTTCCCGGCTTCGCGGAACCAAGAAGGGGGCCGGCCAGCAGGTTGATTTCTGGATGCGCACAACGTTCTGCCTGCATCGCGCCGGGAGCGCCTGGCGGATCGTCCACGAGCACACCTCCGTACCCTTTTATATGGATGGCAGCTTGCGGCCCGCCTTCGACCTCCAGCCAGATTCGGGGAAGGCGAGTCGGCCATGACAAACATCAGAACGAACTAAGGAGTGAGGCATGAGCACGGTACGGGTTCTGGTCGGCACACGCAAAGGCGCATTCCTGCTCACCTCGGACGGCAAGCGCCAACAATGGGCTATCAGCGGCCCCCACTTCGGAGGCTGGGAAATCTATCACGTGAAAGGCTCGCCCGCCGACCCGAACCGGCTCTATGCGTCGCAGTCCAGCGGCTGGTTCGGGCAGTTGATCCAGCGCTCCGACGATGGCGGCACCACCTGGGAGCCGGTGGGCAACAAATTCGCCTACGATGGCGTCGCCGGCACTCACCAGTGGTATGACGGCACGCCCCACCCCTGGGAGTTCAAGCGCGTCTGGCACCTTGAACCATCCCTCACCGATCCCGATACGGTCTACGCCGGAGTGGAAGACGCCGCCTTGTTCCGCTCCACCGATGGCGGCCGGAACTGGCAGGAGCTCCCCGGACTGCGCGGCCACGGCTCGGGCCCGCACTGGCAGCCCGGCGCGGGGGGCATGTGCCTGCACACCATCATCCTCGATCCCGGCAACCCCCAGCGCATCTACATCGCCATCTCGGCCGCGGGCGCTTTCCGCAGTGACGACGCCGGCCAGACCTGGCAGCCTATCAACCGTGGGCTTTATTCCAAGTACATCCCCGATCCGACGGCCGACGTCGGCCATTGCGTGCACCACGTCGCCATGAGCCCATCGCGCCCCGGCGTGCTGTTCATGCAGAAACATTGGGACGTCATGCGCAGCACCGACGCCGGCGATTCATGGCAGAAGATCAGCGGGAATCTGCCGGTGGATTTCGGGTTCCCCATCGAAATCCACCCGCATGAGCCGGATACCATCTACGTCGTCCCCATCAAGAGCGACTCGGAGCACTATCCGCCGGAGGGCAAGCTGCGCGTGTACCGCAGCCGCACCGGCGGCAACGAGTGGGAGCCGCTCACGCAGGGTCTGCCGCAGAGCGACTGCTACGTGAATGTGCTGCGCGACGCCATGTCAGTCGATTCGCTCGACGCGTGCGGCGTTTATTTCGGCACCACTGGCGGGCAGGTCTACGCCTCGGCCGATGCCGGAGACCACTGGGCCCCGATCGTGCGCGATCTTCCGGCCGTACTTTCCGTCGAGGTCCAGACGCTGCCATGATCCGGGTCGTGCTCCCGGCGCATCTGCGCATCCTGGCGCGCGTCGCCGGCGAAGTGCAACTCAACGTGGCAGGCGACGTCACCGAGCGCACGGTTCTCGACGCGCTGGAGGCCGCCTATCCAGCGCTGCGCGGGACCATCCGCGATCAAGTCACCGGGCAGCGGCGTCCGTTCGTCAGGTTCTTCGCTTGCGAACAGGATCTGTCCCATGAACCGCCGGATGCTCCGCTGCCCGCCGCGGTGGCATCGGCTGCCGAGCCGTTTCTGATTATAGGAGCGATCGCCGGCGGCTAGCGTGAGCTGCGGATGCCCGGGCGCAGGTATCCCACCCTGAAGTGCGCAGCGCCTATTTCGCGTACAATCGAATTCAGGACGCATCCATTGAGCTGAAGCTGGCTGCGCCCCTGCGTATTGCGAATGGGCGACGGGACCGGAAGATCATGAAACGCGTGTACTGCCGCTTGATGGGCTGTGATCTACAGCCATGCTAACGGACTTGGAATTGCCCCTCCGCGGCCTGGCTGCGGGCCTGATCATCGCCGCGCCGGTCGGCCCGGTCAATGTGCTCTGCATTCGGCGGACCATCGAAAAAGGCTGGAAATCCGGTATCGTCTCCGGTTTTGGCGCGGCGCTCGCGGACACGCTATACGGCGCCGTCGCCGGGTTCAGCATCACCCTGGTAATTCAGTTTGTGCTCCGTGAAGAATTCTGGATCCGGCTGATCGGCGGAATCCTTCTGATCGGCATCGGAGCGGTGTACTATCGCACGTCGCCAGCATCGCTGCAAACAGGCGACGACAGCTCCACCCATTCGGATTTCATCTCCACGCTGCTCCTGACCGCGACTAACCCTACTACGGTGCTCTCCTTTCTCGCGGTGCTGGCCACGCTCGGCCTGGGAAGGCACCGGCCGTTGTGGCAAACCTCATTTCTGGTGGGCGGCATTTTCTGCGGGTCGATGGCCTGGTGGACCATTCTGGCCACCGGGGTGAACCTGTTGCGCAGCAAAGTCACTGATCGCAGCATGCGCTGGATGAACCGCGTGGCAGGCGTGGCCATTGGCGCTTTCGGACTGGTGAACATCCTGCTCAGCCGCGGGCACCGGCATTAGTTTACATGCCGAATACGCGCGCCACTTCGTCCGTCCGCTCCGCGTAGAATTCCACGGCGTCGCCAATCGCCACCCGTGCAAATAGCTCTTCCACGTCGGCATTGTGCATGCGGATGCACCCGTGCGACGCAGGCCGCCCGATCGAGCGCGGATTGCTGGTGCCGTGTATGCCGTAGCCCCTGCGGCTCAGCCCGATCCAGCGCGGTCCCAGCGGGTTGCGGGCGCCCGGGGGCGTCACTTTGCCCGGTCCGTACCAGGTGGGGTGCGAAACCCGCGCGATCACCGTGAAGCTGCCGGCGGGGCTCGGTGTGGCTGCCGCGCCCACAGCCACCGGATAGATCTTTATCGTGCGGCCGTCTTCCACCAGCGCCAACTTCCGGTCCGGGATGCTCACCACGATCCGCCGCGCCAACGGCCGCGCCTCCTGCGCCAGCGCTTCTCCGGCCGCCACGAACAGCGCCGCCAGCGCCCGGAAGTATTTCGTTTGCCAACGTGTATCTCGCATGTCCACGCGAAATGCAGCCGGGCTGCCACCGCTATCTAAATGATTCCCCATGTGCCGCGCGTCGCCTGCGTGTCCGCATGGACACGAAGTGTGGGGCGGGCCTCCAGGCCTGCGCGGGTCCTCCCGGACCCGCTGCTAAAATAAACTCGGATGGAGAACAAAGAGATAGCGCGCGTCCTCTGGGAAACCGCCGATCTGATGGAGATCGCCGGCGAAGATTCGTTCCGCATCCGCAGTTACCGCAACGGCGCCACCGCCATCGAAGGGCATCCCGAGCGAATCGAAGACATCCTCAAAGACCCTGAGCGCAAGGTCACCGGCATCCCCGGCATCGGTAAAGGCCTGGCGATTGTCCTCGAAGAAATTGTCACACGCCACTCCTGCGAACGCCGCGATCTGCTGCTCCAAAAGTTCCCGCCCGGCGCGCTCGAATTCCTCAAAATCCAGGGGCTCGGTCCGAAGAGTATCGCCCTGCTGTTCGAGCATTATCAAGTCGGCACCATCGACGAGCTGGAGCGCCTGTGCCTGGATCAAAAGCTGCGCGTGCTGCCGCGCATGGGCGCCAAGCTGGAAGAGAAGGTGCTGAAGTCCATCGCGCAATACCGCCAGCGCACCGGCCGCTACCTGTTGAGCTACGCCGAAGACATGGCCGGCGAACTGGCCGCCTACCTGGGCGAGACGCCCGGTATCGAGCAGATCTCCCCCGCCGGCAGCCTGCGGCGCGGACGCGAAACCGTGGGCGACCTCGACTTGCTGGTCACCGGCGCGGCCGCCGCCGACGTGCTGGAGCGCTTCGTGCGCTTCCCCAAGGTGGAGCAACTTCTGGCGCGGGGCGAGAATAAGGCCAGCGCCACGGTTGGCCGCGAAGGCTTGCAGGTGGACGTGCGCGCGCTGCCCCGCGATAGCTTCGGCGCCGCGATGCAATACTTCACCGGCAGCAAAGACCACAACGTTGCCGTCCGCACGCGCGCGGTGAGAATGGGCTTCAAGCTGAGCGAGTACGGGCTGTATCGCAGTGCGGACGAAACCAAGGTGGCCGGCGAAACCGAAGCCGGCGTCTACGAGGCGCTGGACCTCCGCTGGATTCCCCCGGAGCTGCGCGAAAACCTGGGCGAGATCGAGCGCGCCGCCGAAGACCGCCTGCCCGAGCTGGTGGAGCTGTCGCACATCCGCGGCGACCTGCACATGCATACCACCGAGAGCGACGGGCGCGCGTCGCTCGAAGAGATGGCCGCCGCCGCCCTCGAGCGCGGCTACGAATACATCGCCATCACGGATCATTCCAAGTCGCTGGCCATGACCTTTGGCCTGGATGAGAAGCGCGCTGTAGCCTTTGCGGCACAAGTGCGGGAGCGCAATCGCGATGGCTTGGGGCTGCGCGTCTTCTCGGGCATCGAGTGCGACATTCTGAAGGACGGCGCGATGGACCTGTCGTACGACGCGCTGGCCGAACTCGACTTTGTCATCGGCAGCGTGCACAGCCACATGAACATGGAATCCGCCGAAATGACCGACCGGCTGTTACGCGCGCTCGAATGCCCGTCCCTGCGCGTGCTCGGCCACCCCACCGGCCGCATGCTGCTGCATCGCGATGCGTTTCCTTTCGATTTCGAACGCGTCGTAGACGAAGCCGTGCGCCGCGGTGTCTGGCTCGAAATCAACGCCAGTCCGGAGCGCCTCGATCTGGGCGCCAACCTGATCCGCACCGCCAAGGCGCGCGGGGCGCGCTTCACGATCTCCACCGATGCCCATCATCCCAAGCATTTGGCGAGCATGCATTATGGCGTCGTCACCGCGCGGCGAGGCTGGCTCGGGCCCGCCGATATCATGAACACGCTGCCGCTCGACCAGTTTGTGGCGCACGCACCAATGCGTGCCGCGTCCCCACTCCTGGGGACGCCAGCTAGCGGCTAGCCAGCTAGGAGCTTATGAAAATCGTCTCTTCGCATGAAGTATACAAATGCGGTCTCTTTCGCGTAACCGAGGAAGAGGCCACCGATCCCAGCGGCTTCCACATTAAACGATCGATCGTGCGGCACGTGGGGTCGGCGGTGATGATGGCCGTCGACCAGAAGAACCGCATCCTGCTGGTGCGCCAATTCCGCCTGCCCGCAGCGAAGTCTCTCTGGGAGCTGCCCGCCGGCCGGTTGGATAAGGGCGAGAAGCCGCTCGAAGCCGCGCGCCGCGAGCTCAAGGAAGAAACCGGCTATAAAGCCCGGAAGTGGAAGAAGCTGGTCTCATATTGGCCGAGCCCCGGATTTGTAGCCGAGAAGATGACCATCTTCCTGGCCACCGGCCTGACCGCCGGCGAACCGCATCCTATGGACGACGAGCGCATCGAATGCCGCTGGTTCAAGCGCAAGGAACTGGATCACATGATCCGGGATGGGCAGATCGAGGATGGTAAGACCATCATCGGTTTCCTGACCTGGATGCGCTACAAGTGAAGCCGGGCGTTTTGAACTGGCCGGTAGAAACTGGCTTGCCAGCGAGCTTCAGCGTGCCGGCATTGAGATTGCCCGCCCGGAAAGGGATCGGGGTATCGACCTGATTGCATACGTGGATCTCGACGAACGGGGGAAGTTCGTGGCGCGCCCGATTCAAATGAAGGCCGCGACCCGCGCTGCCTTCATCCTGGATCGGAAGTTTGCGAAGTTCCCAGGGTTAGTTCTGGCTTACGTATGGAACGTGGGAAGTCCTTCCGAAACCAAGTGCTTCGCCCTGACCTATGGTGAGGCGCTGGCGGTGGCCGATAAAATGGGCTGGACAAAAGCCGCCGCGTGGGTTACCGGGGGGCGATATACAACCACGGCACCCTCAAAGCGCCTGTGTGGTCTGTTGGCTGCTTACGAAATGAATTCTGAAAAGTGGCGGGAGAAGATTAGCTCTTTGACCTGAGTGCATTGCGCCTCAATTGCGCACCGGCGGCGGCCTGTGTCACAATTCTTACGGGTGGTCGAAAGGCCATCGTAGTTTATCCGCTACGCTCGTAGGCGAGCACTATACGAGGCCCATGGGGTTCCACCCTTGGGCCTTTTGCCGTTATGCCCAACAGATTGCCGTCATGCCAGACGGCGCCACGCGTTCGGGACGCTAGACATGCAGGCAAGACCTACGGTCCAGCGTGTATGCAACTGGGCAGCGCGCGCGCTGCCGAGGCAATCCACCGGATGCCAAGCATAATTGCACACGGCGCACCATTCAGAGTATTTACGGAGCCTCCACTATGGCGTCCCATCGGCGCGGCGCGGGCAGCGGCGCGGCGCCGATATCATCAACACGCTGCGCTGGGCCGGTTTGCTGCGGAACTGCGTAGTAACCAAGTCGCCGATCACTCGTTTCGTTCCGCCCCTCATGCACTGAAAACAAAGGCCCAATGGCAATTGGTCCGGCAAGTTCCCGCCGCCACCATGCTATCCTGAGTCCGGGTTACGCCGCCGGATCTTCGACTTACTCACGTGGCTGTCCTCCAAAGGCTCAATGTCACAGAATGTTAAACGAAATCCAAATTAGCTGCCGACAACACGACCGTCCGCCACCGAAGGCCAGCGCCAGGCCGAACCCAAAACGAAAATACGAAGCGAAGCCAATTAAAGCCAATTGGTCCTTTGTTCCAACAAACAGATAGCCCGACGTTACGAGATGTTACACGAAATCAAGAAAAAAACGGCTAAGGGTGCCGACAACAGCGCCGTCTGCCGCTGAAGGGCAGGCCCAAGCCGAACCCAAAAACCAAACTGCCGAACGAAGCCAATTTGGTCCTTTCCAACAAACGGAACCCCGCCGACTCGCCGCGCTCCATCGCAGCCGGATGTCACAGAATGTTACACGCAATCGAGAAAAATGGCTTAGCCTGCGGCACAATGGAAGAAAACCTTTCCATCTAACGTCTTAATCCCAGGTGGTCGATCTGAGCGGCCGCGAGCTCGGCACGGAGATCATTGAATCCTGCCGGTTGGGCAACCGGGACGCCATTCGTGCGCTCTACGATTTGTATAAGGATCGGGTGTACTCGATCTCGCTCCATTTCTTCCATGGCGATCCTGCCGTAGCCAGCGACGTCACGCAGCAGGTCTTTCTGAAACTGATGACTTCCATCCGCCAGTTTCGCGGCGATGCGGAGTTCTCCACCTGGCTGTACCGGCTGGTTGTCAACACCTGCATGGACGCAGCCAGAAGCCGCAAGTCGGAGCCTGCGCTCTCCGATGCCTCCCGGCTGGAAGCACTCGCCGCGCAGGGATCGCAGGAGGAGGACTACGCTCGCGCGCAGATGGCCCACTCGGTACGCGCGGCCGTTTCGGCGCTGCCCCCGAAGTTCCGGATCGCCGTCCTGCTGCGGTATTTCGACGAGCTCTCCTATGAACAGATGGCGCAGGCTCTCGACTGCTCCATGGGGACGGTGGCTTCCAGGCTCAGCCGCGGCCATAAGATTCTCGCAGAGCGCCTGAAGGGTGCGATCGGCACAAAGGGTTAGGCATGTTTACGGGATTGACGAGTCATATTTCGCGGCAGCTTGCAGCGCATCTCGATGGGCAACTCGCGCCGCCCAAAGCGCAGCAAGCCGAGCTCCACCTTCGGGAGTGTCCGCGGTGCCGTGCCGAGTGTGAGCAAGTCAGGCTGGGAATGCAGATGATCGAGCATCTTCCGCCGGTTGCGGCGCCCGAGGCAATCTGGTCGTCTATAGAAGCCGCGTTGGAGGCGGGCGAGCCACGCCAAACCCAGCCGGTTCCCCGCTGGCGCTGGGCCTTGGCGGCAGCCGTGATATTGGCCCTGGCCGGCGCTGCATACTGGCGCATCGCGCAGCCGTCGGGGACGCCGCCGGGGATAAGGTGGGATGTGCTGCGCCTCGCCGGTTCGCCGTCCGTGGCGAGCAAGGCCATCCGCGGAGCCGGTCGAATCGGAGCCGGCGAATGGATCGAAACAGACGCCCGATCGCGCGCCACGGTAAAGATTGGCGCAATTGGCTCCGTCGAGATAGCGCCCCGCACCCGTGTGCGCGTAGTGGCCACGCGGCCCGGCGAACACAGGCTGGCGCTCGCGCGGGGAGAAATCCGTGCTAAGATCTCCGCGCCGCCAAAGCTGTTCTTCGTGGACACGGCCGCCGGCACCGCCGTCGATCTGGGCTGCGAATACTCGCTCAGCGCCGACGAGCACGGTTCCGGCTTACTCAACGTCACCAAGGGATGGGTGTCGTTTCAGTGGCACGGGATCGAATCGCTTGTGCCCGCCGGCGCGAGTTGCCGCATAGGGCCGCCAACCGGACCCGGCATTCCCTACTTTGATGACGCGCCGGAGAGTCTCAAGCAGGCCCTGGAAAGCTTCGGTCTCGAAAAAGCCGGCGGCGGCGCACTCGGCATAATCCTTTCCGAATCCCGTGTCCGCGATACGCTAACGCTGTGGCACCTGCTCTCCCGCGTGGACGCCGCCGATCGCGGCCGCGTATTCGACCGCATGGCCGCCTTGACGCCCGTTCCAGCCGGAGTTTCCCGCGAGCAGGCGCTCAAGCTGGACCCTCAGACACTAGACCGTTGGAGAGAAGAGTTGGCCTGGACGTGGTGAGCCGGGAAGAAAATTCACGGACGCGCGTCTAACTGTTCCGAAAGGAGTTTACGATGTTGCGACTTGGTATTGCCGCCTGCGCCGCCTGCACAATCGCCGCGTTGGCGTTCGCGGAAGAGTTTACCTTCACCATCGGCAGCCCGGTGGCTGCTCAGGATTTTCGGGCGAAAGCGGCCGCATTCGTGTTCCGCACCCAGGGCTGCGCCGACCCCGCAAAGTCACAAATCAGCGCGACTGCCGAAGGCTTGGTGAAGGGAGTGCGGCGGTCGGTGGCGCTCCGGGTAGAGGCCATGTCTAAACCTGGCGTCTATGCCGTCTACCAGAACTGGCCGGCCGAAGGCCATTGGGTAGTAAGTCTCAAGGGCGCCTGCAATGACGCGAACGCCGGCGCGATTATCCTCATTGGTCCGAAAGGCTTCGTCAGAGAATCTTCCAGATTCTTTCCGCGCCCGGCCACTAATGTCGAGATCGAAACGTCCCTAAAGGCACTCAGCCAATCAGACAACAAAGGAGAAAGGAAATGAAATCCGAACTGCGTTTTGTAGCGCTTGCAATTCCGGTGCTGGGCATCTCCGCCGCCGCGCTCCTGATCGCGGCCAATGTTCATTTGAGCGGGCCCGACGGTTTGACGGTCCACGAATGGGGAACCTTCACATCTGTCGCGGGTGACGACGGATCGGCCATCGAGTGGGATGCCCTGGGTTGCAAGAGCGACCTTCCCGGATTCGTCCACGACTACGGGTATCGAGGATTTAAGTGGACCTTGCAGGGCACCGTGCGCATGGAAACGCCGGTGATGTACTTCTATAGCTCGCACGAGCTGGATGCACACGTGAAGGTCGAATTCCCACAAGGCCTCATCACCGAGTGGTATCCCCAAGCCGACTACCAGATTCATCAACACGACATGCACAGCGTGGTCAGGTCGCTGGGAGGCACCATCGAATGGAAGAACGTCAAAGTTCAGCCGCGCGCCACGCCGGCGCTGCCCGTCGAGAGCGCTCCCAGCCGCTACTACGCCGCCAGGCAAACGGATGCCGCTCCCCTTGCGGTTGGCGATCAGCACGAAAAATTCCTGTTCTATCGCGGCGTGGGACGTTTCCCGATTCCTCTTTCGGCGTGGGTATCCGGTGCCGGTACGGTCACCGTGGAAAACCGCGGCCAGGAGCCGGTTCCCAGCGTGATCCTGTTTGAGAATCGCGCAGGGCGCTTGGGATATCGCATGGCCGGCGCTGTTGCTGGCGCTGCCACGCTCGATGCGCCCCAACTTAACGGCTCCTTCCCGCAATTGCGGCACGATCTGGAGAGCGCGCTCGTCGCCCAGGGCCTATATCCAAAGGAGGCCCAAGCGATGGTCGAGACGTGGCAGGATTCCTGGTTCGAGGAGGGTTCGCGCCTGATCTACATTGTCCCTGCGTCCGCGGTGGATGCCATTCTTCCGCTCCAGGTCGATCCCGCACCGTCGCAGACCGTACGGGTATTCGTAGGGCGGATCGAGTTAGTAACGCCCGCGACCGAGCGCGCGGTTGAGTCCGCCGTTGCCAAAAGCGACTGGCCGGCTCTGGATCAGTATCGCCGTTTCCTGGCCCCGATTTTGGCCCGCGTCTACTCCGGATATCCGGACCGGGCAGGCGAGATCGAGCAGCAGTTCCGCGAGTCTCAGGGTTGCCGGTAGTGGATTTAGCCGTGGGCCAGGCCATCGTCGTTGGTGGCCTGCCGAGTTCAAGCCGTAGGCGCCGCGATCACTTCATAGGGACGCATCATCTCGTTGTCTTCATGCTCCAGAATATGGCAATGCCAGACATAGCGTCCCAGGTAACCTTCAAAAGGAATGACAATGCGCGTAACCATCCCCGGATCGGCGCGTACGGTGTCCTTCCATCCAGCCTCGCAGGGTTCGGGAGGCGTAGCGCCGCCGGTATAACGCAGCACATTCTGGTTCTGATACGCGAAGGTGTCGAATCGGCGGCGGTCCAGGATTTGAAAACGCACCAGATGCAGATGAATGGGGTGCGCATCGTCGGTCACATTCATCAGGTTCCAGATTTCCACTGAATTTAAAACCGGGTTCTCCGTGATCGGCGCGTGCCAGGGTGTGTTGTTGAGCAGCATGGTGAAGGAATCGCCGCGGAGATTGGTGATCTCTCCCAGCATGAGCGAGCGTGTCTTCACCGCCTCCGTCTCCGCGATCCGGCGTACCGGGCGCAAAGCCGCCGGCAACGAACTGGTGTCGGGAGTAATGGCGCGCGCGACCCGCAGTTGCATCACCGGCCGCAGCGAATCGTTATTGACAACGATCGTCGCGCCGGCCTGGCCGCTGAAATCCACGATCGCGTCAGCGCGCTCCCCCGGCGCGAGCGAAATCTGCCGCAGCCCAACGGGCGCCGGCAGCAAACCTTGATCCGTCCCTATCTGATGAAACTCCTGGCCGCTCGAAAGCGACAGATGAAAGAACCTGCCGTTCGCGGCGTTCAGGACGCGAAAGCGATACCTCCGGGCTTCGACTTCCAGGTACGGCAGCAGCTTCCCATTCACCAGCACCGCATTTCCAAAGAACTCCGGGACCCAAGGCTCGCTGGGAACGGCCGAGACCGGATAGTTCAACTGGCCGTCCGGGTCGAAGGTTCGATCGTAGAAGACCAGCGGCACTTCGTACTTGCCGCGGGGCAGGTTGAGCGATTCCTCCACGGTGTCGCGGACGATGTAGAGTCCCAGTAGTCCAGCAAATATGTTCAGCCGGTTGATCCCCATGGTGTGGTCGTGATACCACAGCAGCGCGGCGTCTTGGTTGTTGGGATAGTAATAAACCGCCGACTTGCCGGGAGCATACCAGTCTTCCGGATATCCATCGCTTTCCGGAGGGACCTTGCCGCCATGCAGATGAACGATCGACCGGCCGCCTGGCTTATCGGACTCGGCGCCATGCAGATGATTGTCGATCGGCAGGAAATGCGCTCCCGGCAATTCGTTGGCCCACTCCACCAGCATGCCCGTGCCCTTTTGTGTTTCCAAGGTCGGGCCCGGTGACGAGGAACCGATCCCCCACCAGCGTGTAGACTTCACATCGCGGTGCACTCGGCTCTCGACCTGCCGCATGGCCAAACGATAATAGGGCACTTTGACGGCGGCATCGGCCGGGCTTGGCCGCGACCCCGACGGCCGCGCCAAAGAGGGAATCGGCAGCGGATCGACGAACGGGGTAAGCGTGCCTGGGTCCAGAACGGGCCGGGCCAGTACCTGCTGGTGGCCGGTGTGCTGCGGGGACAGGAAGCCCCCCGCCAGCACTCCGGTTTGCCGCAGGTACTCCCGACGCGTGATGCGCAATTACACGATCTCCCTTACCAACTGCTTTGGTTCCTTACGCTATTGAATCACCAACCCGGTGGTCGGATCGAGGATGACAATGGTGTTTGTCCGGGCCTTGGTGAAATTAAACATCTGATTGATCGGACTCGATATGGCGTCGAAGCTGCCATTGCCGATGCGCTGCCCGCCCAGCCAGTTGTCTTCGATGAAATGGATCACCGAGGTCTGATCGGTCACCGTATGGTCCACGAAGTTCTCCAGGGCGTATGGTGAGATCACCAGCAATGGCTGCCGCATGCCATAGCCGCAGCGGCCGAGAGCGTGAAGATTGGCTGGATTCAGGCCTGGCAGAGAGGTGCTGGCCGTGCCACAGGCGCCCGGGCCTGTCAACGCATCGTCAGGGCCAGTGGACTGGTTCACGATCGGACCCATTTGATGATCGTACCAGCCATCGGAGTCGTCGTACAGGATCACCACTGCCGTCTCGGACCAAGACGGCTGTTCCATGAGCAGGTTGACCAGAGTGACGACGTTGGTCTGTTCATCCAGCGGGTTGGAGTAACCGGCATGCCCGTCCTGATAGGCCACCGCCTTGATAAAGCTCACGGCCGGGATGTCTCCCGCCTTAACCACTGCCTTGAAGTCGTTGAGATCGTACACGTGGTTGGCGGGTCCGTTGTGGCCGATTTCAGCGGCCGACGCCGGCCGCGTGTGATTCAGATTGGCCGTGGACGGGAAATACTGAGGCCACGAATGATGCGGTACGTAGTCGGCCGTAGTCCCCGATAGACCGGTCGAACTGCGGGCGCAGCCGGTAGTCCCGTTGGAGTTCGTAATCGAGAGGTTGAACCCGCCCAGGAACGATCCGTAGCTGACGCCGGCGGCGTTCAGCAGGTCGGCGATAGTCTTGCCGCCCATCGTCACCTGATTGCGGGTCGAGCTGGAGCACATGTCGCCGATAGGGTCCGGGTCCCCGATTACCGTGAGAGATCCGTCGGAGCCGCCGCTCACCTCGTCGCCGGTGCCGTTGAGTGTGGCGGACACGCCGTTGGTCTGTCCGGAGAACATGTTGATCGCGCCAACCGAAGAAGGGCCAAAAGTGCTGCTGTAGGAGTTGTCACTCATAGCGAAGTTCTGGGCATAGTTCCACATGGCCGTGACGGTATTCCCATCGTAGTAGCCGAGGTTAAGGCCGGGCGTGCTGACGATTGGGATTCCGGTGGGCGGCGGTCCAGGGGTGCCGACGAACGCCGGAAACAGGTCCAGTGCGCCCATGTCGAACGCCTGTTGCTCCGGCATATAGTCGTGGTTCTGATCGGCCGTAACAGCCTGCGAACGATCCAGGCGGAATGGATTGGTGGCGCCCGTTCCGTTCAACGGATTCAGATTGGGATTGTTGTTCAACAGCGCCGGAGTAAGGCCGTTTACGGTCGGTGTACCCGCGCTAGCCTTGAACGGCGGTTCGCCGGCGGGGTTGGTCGCCGTCGGGTAGGTTCCAAAATAGTGGTCGAACGAAATGTTCTCGTTAAAGATCACTACCAGGTGCTTGATGGGCGTGGCAGTCGGAATTGCAGCAGCAGGGTCCGCCGCGTACATGGGCGCGGAATTCGGTCCCAGGGCGACCAGCGAAGTCGCCAGCAGAGCCAACAGCCGCTTGGGTGTGGCCGCGGTCAGAATCTTTGCATACATCGGTAGATCCGTTGTTTTCAGCATCTTTACCTCTTTTGTTGGAGTATCCGTCCCATCGGCGCATTACGGCATGCCGGGAGACATGCGCCCTTTGGGAGCTTTGCCTATCGTAGAAAGTCATTGTTGCAATTGCTTGACGGAGACATGAATATTGGGTCAAATTCAGTTGCGGAGACTTCCGCGCTATAATAGAGGGATCACCTTCGAGGAGATTCGATTGGCAGAAGACAAAACCTACAAAGCCGAATACCTGGGGAGCGGCACATTTGCCATCAGCAAGCCCAAGCGCACCAAGGCCAAACGTCGCCAGACTAACCTGAAGAACCCCCAGCGCGGTGCCCGGAAGTAATACTCCCCAGTACGCACCTCCCCAAATAAGCCGTTGCGCGCGAACCTTTTGTGCGAGAATGGGAGAAAGTTACAAAGGCATTTCGCAGGTGTAATCCTTGGAGGCAAATGTGAGCTACGATCCTGAAACGCCGTTTGACAGCATCGAGGGTTCTCAAGAATATGTTGCGCTCCTCGCGGACGCCATCGAAGAGGCCCGTCAAGATGTGGATGCCGATATCGCGGCAGCCCTGGAGGAGGGCGCCGAGCGCCGCAGGGAGGCGCTGCAACTGGTCGGCTATAATCTGGCCAAGTTGACGCTCCACATCTCCACCAGCCGCCGTATCTTGAACGATCTGCGTACGTTGCGGCGCCTGTTGTTGGCGGAACGGCAAGGCGAAGGCGTCAGAGTAGCCAATCGTGCGGCCGGCGCCGGGGCGTAGTTTTAACACCACTTTTAAGAGGTGGTATGACTCGACGAACAGTCCTGCAAACTTTGCTGGCGAGCGGAGCTCTGTTCCGTATCGCGGCCTCCCGCAACCGCGGCCCGCGCATCGGGGTAACCGATTGGAACCTCCAGCTAACCGGAAAGATCGAAGCTGTCGCTTTGGCCGCCAAACTGGGATTCGATGGCGTGCAAGTGAGCCTCGGCCGTACGCCTGTTTCGGATAAGCTGCCTTTGGACGACGGCGGCATCCAGTCGCAATACCTCGCCGCCGCGAAACAGTATGGCATCGCGTTGTCCGGCACCTGCCTGGATATCCTGCATGTGGACCACCTGAAAGACAACCAGCGAGCCCAGAAGTGGGTCGCGGACAGCATCCCCATAACGGCCAACCTCAAGGCCGAGGTAGTGCTGCTCCCGTTCTTCGGCAAAGCATCGCTCGCGAACCACGCGGAAATGGACTATGTGGCCGGCGTCTTGAAGGAGCTTGCGCCCGCGGCGGAGAAGGCCGGGGTCACCCTGGGTCTTGAGGACACCATCTCAGCCGAGGACAATGTGCGCATCATGCAGCGCGCCGGTTCCCCCGCCGTCAAGGTCTATTACGATGTCGGCAACTCCACCGGGGGCGGCTTCGACGTAGTCAAAGAGATCCGGTGGCTGGGCGCACAGCGGATCTGCCAGATGCACCTGAAAGACAATCCCCATTATCTCGGCGAAGGGTCCATCGATTTCCCGGCGGTGATGAAGGCCATTACGGATATCGGGTTTGAGGGATTTGCCAATCTGGAAACAGATTGCCCTTCCAAATCCGTCGAGAATGACATGACCCGGAACCTGAAGTTCATCCGCGCCCTGCTCGCCTAGCTCCAACCCTGTTCACTTTGGTGGGGCAGACCATCGTTTTTCGTGTCCTCTCCTCCCTCC
>DATKFU010000299.1:0-7056 GCA_035511215.1 Bryobacteraceae bacterium
GGGGGGGGGGAGAGGGGAGCTCCGCGTGTGCCACCACTCGATTGCAGGGTCATCCCCACCAGCCGGCTGCCGCGCGCCGCGTTCGGACCCAGATAGTGCTCGATCTGGTTCACCTCGCAGCCCAACCCCAGAATGACCGCGGCCGAAACGTTGGGGTGCGCCAACACCCCGGCCAGCGTCCGGCGAAGCTGTTCGGTGTCCGGGCCAATGGTGTGGCCGCAACCTTCGCCGTGCGGGAAAGCCACCACACCATCCACGTTGGCCGGCAGCGATGCGCCGTCGAAGCTGTGCGCGATCAGCTCGGCCGTGTGCGCGGCGCAGTTGCTGGCCGCCACCACCGCGATATAGTTGCGCGTGCCCACCGAGCCATCCTCGCGTGGATAACCCAGAAAAGTAGGGGCGGCACGGCGCGGCGGCAGCGGGATTTCGCCTGTCGGGAATTCGTAGTTGAAGTGCAGTTCCTCGAACGCCAGGTTGTGCGTGTGCACGCGATCGCCGGGCTGGATGGTTTGCCGCGCGCGGCCGATGATCTGGCCATAGCGCCGCACAATGTCGCCCCGCGGAATCACGGCCAGCGCGATCTTGTGGCCGGCCGGTATGGGCTCGCGCACAGCCAGGGCCTGGCCATCCACCTTCAAAACGGTCCCTGCCGAGAGCGGCACGCGCGCAATGGCCACGTTGTCGGTGGCATGCAGATGGATGACGGAATTCTCGGCCGTCGGCAGCTTCGCGATTTCGAGCAGCGTTTCTGGCATGGTTACCTCATGAGCAGCGTTTCAGGAGCTTCTTCGCCCAAATGGACATGCAGCTTCCCACCTACCGGATGGACCCAGACGCCACCGCCATCGCGCGGGACGGGAATATCGGCGGGGCCATCGACGGCCACGAACTCCTTTGTCTCGGAGCCATCCAGCAGCTTGCCGATGTGTATGTGGAGGTGGCATTGCGACCGCCGGATATCGGCGTTGAAAGCCAGTCCCCACTGGTCGCCCCAAGTCTCCTGGGCCTTGGCGATGGCGCCGGCCCACAGCGCCAGACGCTGTGCGGGCGTCAGATCGGCGAGTGCGTGCACGTGCGCTCTCGGCAGCGCCAGCCACCGATTTGGCTTGTTCGGATTGATGTCTTTCAAGAAGAAAACCAGCGTATCTTGCGGCTGCTTCTCGGCTTCGGTGCACAGCCCGCATTCGCGTTTGGCCATGCTTTCGGCGCTCGAGAGGTCGCAAGTGCAGTTGCGCACGTCGCCCAGCGCGACAGCGGTAACAATTAAGATCGTCGGAAGGAATCGCACGCTTCTCTTATTATAGATACAGCCCTATTTGGCCGGCTCAGCCACCGCGGCTTTGGCGGCGGGTGACAACTTATCCGCGTTGGCTAGCATCACGCTGACCTGCCAAAGTTGCGTGTCGGTCAGAGAGCCCTTGTAGCCGGGCATGCCTGTCAGGCGAATGCCGTTGGCGGCCTTCCAGTAGGTTTCGCCGGGTGGGTCGTCGGTCACTCCGTGGCCTGTGAAGAGCTGCGGGGGACGCGGGAACATTCCCTTGGCGATGGGTGTTTCGGGCTGGCCGCTCAGGCCGTGGCAAACCGAGCACTGCTCGCGATAGATGCGCGCACCCGCCAGCATGTTTGGTTCGTCTGCCGGAATCGGCGCTTGCTTCGGCGCCTCCTTCGATATCCGCGCATGTAGCGCCATTCCCGCCAGGCGAGATTCGAAGGGCATGGGAGCAGCGGAAGTCGCCACGGGGGCCAGGCCCAAGCCAAAGTACAAAAACGCGCCCAACACGATGACAACCAGGCCCAGCCCGAAGCCAATCAATACTTTCATCAGGCGATCCCCATCTTTTTCTGCATCTGTTCCAGAGTAACTCCCTTGGTTTCCGGAAACCAGAACCAGACCACGAAGAATTGCAGCGCCATCATGGCGGCGAAGAACACAAACGGCGCCGCGGTGGATACCGCCGCCACGCGCGGAAAATTCCAGGCAATCAAGGCGTTCATCGCCCAATGAGTGAGGCTGCCCAGACTCTGGCCTTTTCCGCGCACGCGGTTGGGGAACACCTCGCTGAGGTAGACCCAGATCACAGCGCCCTGTGAAAATGCGAACGATGCGATAAAGCCCACCAGCAGCCAGACCAGCCAATCCTCGTGCCGGTGCATGGCAAAAACGGTCGCGACCCCAGCCAGGGACGCCGTGAGTCCCACCGATCCGATCAACAGCAAGGTCTTGCGGCCGATGCGGTCGATTACGGACATGGCCAGCACGGTGAAGAGCAGGTTGGTGGCGCCAATGGCCACTGCCTGCAGGTCGCCGGAAACCTTGCTGAACCCGGCACGCATGAAGATGTCATTCAGATAGTAAAGCACTGCGTTGATGCCGGAAAGCTGGTTGAACAAGGCGATGGACACCGCCAGAAAGATCGGAAAACGGTACTTCCGGGTGAACAGTTTCTCGTCGCCATGGCCGTGTTCGGCGTCGATGGACGTGACGATCTCCTGCAACTCGGCCTCGTAATTCACTTCGCCGGTGAGGCGCAAAACCTCCCTGGCTTCGGGTACGCGGCGCTTCTTCACCAGCCAGCGGGGGCTGCGCGGAATGCCGAAAAGCATCAGCAGGAAGAGCGCGGCGGGGATGGCCGAAACGCCCAGCTTCCAGCGCCATTCGGCGTCCCCGAACCCCGCCAGGCCAATCATGAAATTGGAGAAGTAGGCCAGCAGAATCCCGAAGACTATGTTGAACTGGAACAGACCTACCAGCCGGCCGCGCCATTTTGCCGGCGCAATCTCGGCAATGTACATGGGCCCCAGCACGGAGGAGCCGCCGATCCCCAGACCGCCGATAAAGCGGAAGAAGATGAGCGCATACCAATCCCAGGCGAAGGCGCATCCGAGGGCGGAGACCAGATACAACACGGCCATCCCGCGCAGGCTGTCGCGCCGTCCGAGCCGGTCGCCCGGCACTCCGGCGAACATGGCGCCCAGGATCGTTCCCACCAACGCCGCGGCTACAGTCCGCCCCAGCGCCTCGTCCGAGAGGCGGTAGGTTTCCGTCAGCGCGTGCGTCACGCCGGCGATGACCGCGGTATCGAATCCGAACAGCAGGCCGCCGAGGGCAGCCACGATGGAGCCTTTGACGAGGTAGGCGTTCAGTGTCATCGCAAGGCCCGACTGTATCACAGTTTGACCGCGGCCACACTGGAAACGCGTCTGGGATTTGAAACCGCAGCGTTCGAGTATGATCGATAAGAACCTATGCCCGATCTTCAAGAGCAATTCGGCCAGATCGACATCTACCTTTTCGATCAATTGCTCCGAGGCCGCATCGGGCGCGGAATGCGGGTGCTCGATGCCGGCTGTGGCTCCGGCCGCAACCTGGTCTACTTTCTGAGGGAGGGGTACGAAGTGTTCGGCGTCGACACGGATCCGCACTCGGTTGCGGAGACGCGCCGCCTCGCCGCATCCCGCGCGCCTGCTCTTCCTGCCGGCAACTTTCGCGTCGAAGCCGTCGAGGAAATGACTTTTCCGGACGCCTTCGCCGACATCGTGCTCAGTAGCGCCGTGCTCCATTTTGCGGGCTCGGACGATCATTTTGGGGCGATGCTGCGTGGGACGTGGCGGGTGCTGAGACCGGGCGGCCTGCTCTTCTGCCGGCTGGCATCTTCGATCGGAATGGAGAATCAAGTCCAGCGCGTTGCCGGACGCCGCTTCAGATTGCCCGACGGCTCGGAGCGCTATCTCGTGGACGAGGCCCTTTTGCTGCGGCTCACAGCGGAGCTCGGCGGGCAATTAGCCGACCCGTTGAAGACCACCATCGTTCAGAATCGACGTTGCATGACCACGTGGATCGTTAGGAAAGATGCGGCCAACTGATAGACTGCTAAGGATGCGCATGCTTACCGGAATAAGATGGATCTGCTTGACGTCGATCTGCTTATGTTCTGCGTTTCAGATTCCGAAAGATCCGCCGCGGCAGTTCAAACTGACGGCGGAATCGGCGCATTTTTGGAAACTGATTGATCGCCGCGCGGCTCTCCAGCGGGTTGCCGGCGAGTTCGGTTTTACAGAGGGACCGGTATGGGACCCGCGCGGGTTTCTTTACGTGAGCGACGAGGAGCGGAACGCCATCTTTCGTCTCTATCCGGACGGGCGGCGCGAGTCCATCTTCCAGACGGGCGATCCGGATGGCAGCACCCTGGACGGGGATGGCGCATTAATCGCGACAGCCAGTGTCCTGCGCGCCGTGGTGAAGGTCGGGCAGGGCGGATCCTACCGCGTGCTTGCCGGCAATTACAACGGGATGCGCTTTAATAGCCCCAACGATATCGTGCTGGGGCCGGATGGCGCGCTTTATTTTACCGATCCTACCTTGGACTTGCCCAAGGGCGAGCGCCAGGAGATCCCGTTCCAGGGGGTTTACCGGCTTGGAACCGACGGGACGGTACGGCTATTGACTCGTGAGCTGACGCAGCCCAACGGGCTTGCCTTTTCACCAGACGGAAGACGCCTGTACGTCGACGATAGCGACAGACGCGATATCCGCGTGTATGATGTCGGCGTGAACGGCGACCTAAGCAACGGACGCGTCTTTGGGACCGAAGCGGGGCCACCCCAATCGGGCGTTCCGGATGGTATGAAGGTCGATCTGGATGGGAATCTTTTTGTGACCGGGCCTCTGGGAGTCTGGGTGTGGGATTCCAGCGGGAAGCATCTGGGCACGATCGTAATGCCGGAGCAGCCGGCGAACCTCGCCTGGGGAGATGCCGACTGGCGCACGCTCTATATTACCGCCACAACTTCGGTATACCGGATTAAGACGAGAACGCGGGGATTCGTCCCGTACATAGACAAACCACGGTCGAGAGCGCGCTAGCGGATCGCGCCCGCCTGGCGCTCCCAACGCCACCCGTAATAACGAAGGGACACGAGATAACCAACCGCGGCCGCCACTAATACAACCAGCCCCCGCTGGTATTCCAGAAACCCCAATGCCACGCCGCAAACCGCCTGCAGAGCGCCCACCGGCAACAGCCGGCCGCCAGTGAAGCGCCAGCGCTGTTGCGGCAATTCCAACAGCACCGAAGAGTGATGGCCGAGGGCCAGCGCCACCAATCCGCACGTCATGCCCGGACCGGGATCGAGCGGCAGCAGCAGCACCGACAGGATCGCCAAAAACGCAATGTCCTTCGCCAACAGAATCTCCCAACCGCCGAGCGGCAGCAGCCCGGTAGCGCGACATGCTGGAACCGAATTCCAAGCCGAACAAAGATTGCGCATATGTGCTCATGGTCAACGCCACCAGCAGGCCAATAATGGCGAACGCCTCCGGATCGGGATGCGCGCCAAAAAGGCGGTACGCGCCTCCGCCGGCGCTGATTAACAGCGCGGCATACGGGTCTGTCAGGCTCAGTATCTCGCGCATGTTCTTGCGCACCAGTCCACCCAATCGTCCAGGGAATTGCGGGATGTGGCGCAACAGGTTCCAATGCGGATCGCGCTTCACAGCGTATCGCCCCAAAGCCGCTGCGCCCTGCGTCCCCGCAGCCACCATGCAAAACGCCAGCGCCATCCGCGGACGCGCGGTCTTCGCCAGAATGAAGACACCGATCCACGTCACTGGACTGAGCGCCAGGCTGGCAAAGCGCAGGCCCAATCGCTGCGCGCCAGTTAGGGGCCACAGTGCCAGCCGCGCCGGAGGAATCCTGCCCAACGGATCGGACGAAAGCGGAAACAGCAATAGAAAGCCCAGCAGCACAAAGAACGGATACGCACTTTTGGGCGGCAGCCCGGAAGTCAGCGCCCCGCCCACCAGCAGGGCGACAAACAGGAAGAGGTTGTTAACCTTGATGGACTCGAGTGTCCCCAGGTCGCGCCCCACCGCGCGCCGCAGCGCTCTCAAAATTCCGAGGATCGCAGTCATCGCTTTAATTCCAGAACCCAGGCTGAAGCCTGCGCTAACTGTGCTACGCGCGCTCCCAGCGCCGCCCGTAATAGAACACCGACGCCAGATAGCCCATCGCGGCGAGCGCCAGCACGACAGCCCCTCGCTGGTGTTCCACAAATCCGAAGGCTATCCCAACGGCGGTCTGCAGCGCGCCGAACGGCAAGCTTCCGCTCGCGAAACGCCATCGCGATTGCGGCAGTTCCAACAGCACGGAAGAATGGTGGCCGAAGGCCAGCGCCACCAGTCCGAAGGTCATTCCCGGCCAGGGATCCAGCGGCAATAGCAGCACGAAGAGTATCGAAAGGAAGGCAATGTCTTTGGCCAACAGGATCTCCCAACCCCTGAGCGGCAGCAGGTGGTAGCGCGTGACACCAGAGTCGAGATCCAATCCGAACAGAGATTGCGCGCTGGTGCTCATAGCCAGCGCCACCAATAAACCGACGATCGAAAAAGCCGCTGGATCGGGGTGCGCGCCGAACATTCTGTACACGCCGCCGCCGATGCTCAACAACGCGGCAGCATATGGGTCGAGCACGCTGAGCATCTCGCGAAGATTCTTGCGCACCAGCCCGCCCAGGCGGCCGGGAAACTGTGGGATGCCGCCCAACAAATCCCAATGGGGATCGCGCTTGACTATATACCGTCCCACAGCCAGCGCGCACTGCATCGCCAGCGCCAGGCCGCAAAATGCGGCCGCCATGCCCGCCCGCCTGGTCTTCAACAGAATCAGGAGGCCGATCCACGCCACCGGGCTGAGCGCGAGGCTGGCGAGCCGCAGGTCCAAGCGCTGCCACCCCGAGAGGGGCCAGAGCGCCAGCCGTGCGGAAGGGATTTTGCCCAGCGGATCGGACGAAAGCGGAAACAGCAGCAGAAAGCCAAGTAGTACAAAGAGCGCCTCCGCGCTCCCGCCCAGCAGCCCGAGAAACAGGAGATTATTGGCCTTGAATGAATTTACCAGGTCGCGTCCCACTGCGCGCCGCAGCGCTTTCAAGATAGCGCCGAGCGCAGCCATGGCAGGTCCTCCTTCGGCGGCGTCTCGACCAGGTCGAAGTACAACTCATCGAGGGGCCGATCGAGGTCGGCCGCCGCGGCATGGAACACGATGTGTCCGCCGCGAATCA
>DATKFU010000300.1:0-17856 GCA_035511215.1 Bryobacteraceae bacterium
CGCCTGGCACGCCCTGGCCGCCGAATAAGCCGAAGGAACAGGCGCGAGCCATGCCGATGCACCAGGTATATACTGGCCCATAACCGTTGCCGAGGCCATTTCGCCGGAAATTTGTCCGGCAAACCGCAACTAACGCCGCTACACCGTGTTTAAGGTATAGTGGGCCATCGGACTCACCGATGAAGTGACCCGTTGAGCAGAGCCGCGCGCTGGCTCTCAAGAAGGAACATGACGATGAATTACAACCACAAAATCTGGCGTCGAGGCCCGGGGGGGGCCAAAATCTCCCTTTTTGCTCCTAGCAGCGCTGGCCATTCTGATGCCAAGCGCCAGTACAGCCCAAGCCACGTCCTATCACGTTTAGTATAGTTTCAGGGGCAACCCTGATGGGGCGTCACCCGCGGGGACTCTGGTAACAGATAAGACCGGTGCCCTTTATGGCACGACACATCTTGGGGGTACCTCCGGGCTTGGCACGGTGTTTGAGCTAACGCCAGCACCGTCGACACCCTGGCCGGCGACGGTACTGCACGATTTCATCGGATCCGACGGACAATATCCGAATTCAGGGGTAGTTTTCGGCAGCAATGGTGTGCTGTACGGCGCGACGCCCGGAGGCGGTGGTATAGCAGGCGCAGGGACGCTCTTCGAGCTGGCACCCCCCTCCACATCGGGAGGTGCTTGGACGCAGACGGTTCTCGCAACCTTCGGAATTAGTGGCCAGTCGCCGAAGGCCCATCTACCGGACATCGTTGCGCCGGGCAGCACGGGAGGCGTAACGGTCGCCTTATCAACACCACCAAGTAAGTGACTTATCGGATTCGTTTGAGTCACACGCCACGCCCCACCTCCTATGAGTTGAAAACAAACGCCCAACTCCAACCAGTCCGCCGGGCCCTTGCTGCCGGCATGCTATGCTCAGTCCGGGATAGGTCCTTCACCGAACGTAATGTCACGGAATGTTACAAGAAAATCAAGAAAGTCCGGCCATGTTACAATCCGGGCAACCCCGTCGAAGCCAAACCCAAAAAACCGAACGAACCCAATCCGACCCTTTCCACCGAAGCGACCCAAGTCGACGAAATGCAACCCTCTCCACGGTTACCGCTGGCGTGAAAGAGACGCGCTGGCGAGCCTGCCCCACTGAAGGGCAAAAAGCCGCTAAGCGCTCCAGCATTTGAGGTACGCTAAAGCCGATGAGTCTGGAACAAGCGCGCGAGTGGCTGCGGAATGCAACGGCGGTGGCGGTGTTGACGGGGGCGGGAATCTCCGCGGAGAGCGGCGTTCCGGTTTTCCGGGGAGCCGGCGGACTCTGGCGGGACTACAAGCCGGAAGATCTGGCGACGGCGGCGGCTTTCGCGCGCGACCCGCGCCTGGTTTGGGAATGGTACAACTGGCGGCGGGAGGCTATCAAGCCGGCCAAGCCGAACGCAGGCCATGCCGCGCTGGTGCGCCTGGAGATTCAGAAGCCGCATTTTACGCTGATCACCCAGAATGTGGACGGCCTGCACGATATGGCCGGGAGCGGCCGGGTCCTGAAACTGCATGGCGATATCTGGCGCATGCACTGCACCGTCTGCGGCAGCAACTGGCCGGACCGCCGCGCGCCCTTGCCCAAACTGCCGCCGCATTGCGGATGCGGGGGGCTGGCGCGTCCCGGCGTGGTCTGGTTTGGCGAGCCTCTGCCGGTGGGTATGATGCAGGAAGCCGAACATGCCACGCTGGCGGCGCAGGTTCTGCTGGTGGTGGGCACATCGGCGCAAGTTTATCCGGCGGCCGGCCTGATTCCCTTGGCCAAGCAAGCCGGAGCGCGGGTGATCCAGGTGAATCTGGAGCCAACGCCTTATTCCGACCTGGTGGACTGCGCGCTGGAAGGTCCGGCGGGCGAGTTACTGCCCCAGTTGATCTAAGTTTGATCTGAGTTGGCCGGCAAGATGGCCTACTTTGCCGCCATGACGTTCCGCCGCAGCACCGCCGATGCCGCCAGCGCCCCGCCGGCCAGCGCGCCCACGACCCCCAGCACGGCGGCGTCGGCGCCGGTCAGGTAAAGGTTGCGGACCGGCGTGCGCGGGTTGAGAGCGCCCGCCCGGAAGCGGTCCGGCGTGCAAGCGGGTCCATAGACCTGGCCGCGCTGATAGTTGGCGAAGTGCCGTGTGGAGAGCGGCGTCGACAGTTCGCAATACTCGATCTTCCCGCGAACAGCCGGCACGTGCCGCTCGAGTTCCGCGCGCAGGCGCTGGGCGAGTCTCTGCTTCAGCGCATCGTAATCCGCACCGCGACGCTTCCAGCGCGTGTTCGCCCAGCGCTCGAACCATGCATAGGGCGCCAGGGTCACCACCTCGATGGTGGCCCGCCCCGGGTAGCGCCGCGCAAACTCCGGGTCCTTGGCCGATGGGAACGAAATGAATAGGCCTGCAAAGGGCTGCTCGGGATCGGCTGCGTAGCGCGCCATGTTCGCGTCGTGATCGGCACTCGGATAGATCCACAGGTTGGTGTCGCCGAATTCCGGCTCCCCAGGATCGCGCCGCAGGCCGACATAGAGGCATAGATGACCCATCGAATTCGGAATGCGCTCGATTTCTTCGATCGCCTGCGCGCGGCCCGGCGTGTCCGGCGGCAGCAGCCGCGTGTAAGTGTTCCAGGCTCCGGCGTCGCTCAGAATCAAGGGCGCGCGCAGTTCGCGGCCGTCCGCCATGCGAACGCCGATCGCCCTGCCGCGCGCGTCGAGCAGGATTTGTTGCACCTCCGCGCCCACCAGGATGCGGCCGCCCGCGCGCTCGATGGTGGGCGCGACACTGGCGGCGATGCGCGACGCGCCGCCCACGGGATAAAACGCGCCCTCCAGATAATGTTCCGCGATGATGGCGTGCATGCCGAAGCTGCTGTGCCCCGGCGGGAGGCCGTAGTCGCCCCACTGCCCGGTGAGCGCCGCGATCAGCTCGCGATTGCCGGTGAGGCGCGCCAACGTTGCCGCGGTGGTCCGCCGGGCGTAGCCGAGGAATCGCCGGCGCAGCAGCGGTCCCGCCAGGCGGGCCAAAACAGCGGGAATGGCTTTTTCGGCGAAGAACAATTTGCTGCCGCGCGCCGCCTGCCGCACTTCGGCCACGTACTGGCGGATGGCGGCGCCCTCCTGGGGAAAGTACTCGCACATGCGCTCGGTAAACCGCTCCGCGCCGCTGACGAAATCGTAGGAGCGGTCCGCGATGCGGATGCGGTCGTAGACCTCCGGCATCGCGTTCCATTGCAAGCGCCCTTCGGCAATCTCGTCGAACAGCGCGCGCATGGGGGCGCCGGCGCGCATCTCGCCGATGTAGTGGACGCCCACATCCCATTCGTATCCCGGGCGGTGGAAGACGTGCGTAAAACCGCCCGCGGTGTAATGCCGCTCGAGCACCAGCACGCGTTTTCCGGCGCGCCGTGCCAGCAGGGCCGCCGCCGCCAGGCCGCCCATGCCGGAGCCGATTACGATGGCGTCCCACGCGCCATCGGGCGGATGCTGTTTGTAGGAAACGCCGGGGTTTTCCGGCGCGGTTCCGCGGTCCGGAGTTAATGTTGACATCAGCAACATTATACGCCGCCGAAGTTGCTGCTGTCAACATTATTGGGTAAGATGGCAATGTGCCTGCCGCGCGCCCTTACCATCACGGGAATCTGAAGCAAGCCCTGCTGGAGGCGGCCGTGGAGCTGATCGCCGAAACCGGTCCGCGTGGCTTAACCCTGCGCGAGGCAGCCCGCCGCGCCAGCGTCTCCCACAACGCGCCCTACCGCCATTTCCGCGATCGGGACGACCTGCTGGCGGCCGTAGCGACGGATGGTTTCGACCGCCTGACCAGGGCGATGGCCAGCGGCGGCCGCAAGGCCAGCCCGCTCAATCGCCTGCGCCGCAGCGGACTGACCTACGTGCAGTTCGCGCTACGCTGGCCGCAGCATTTCGCCGTCATGTTCGACATGCCGTGGAACCAGCCGGACTATCCCGAATGCGCGGCCGCCGCCGAGCGCTGCTTTGGAACCCTGCTGAGCCTGGTGCGCGACTGCCAGGCGGCGAAGCAAATGCCGCCAGACGACACCGAGCGGCGGGCTTACCACGCTTGGTCTCTGGTGCATGGCATCGCCAAATTGGCCAATGCCGGCCAATTCCCGTGGCGCTCGAAGGCCGAGGTGCTGCGGTTCTGCGCATTCAGCATGGCGGGTCCGGGAGGACCCGCGCAAGACTGGAGATCCGCGCCACTTCCTGATAGCGTATCGTCTATATGAATCCGACCGTACTGATTACCGGCGCATCCGGCGGCATCGGCGAAGAACTGGCGCGCCTGTTCGCCGCCCATGGGTACGATCTGGTCCTGGTGGCGCGCAGCGAAGACAAGCTGCAATCGCTGAGCGGCGGACTTGGCCGCACGCACGGCGTCCAGGCCCGCGCGCTGGCTGCCGACCTGGCCGATCCGGGCGCGCCGCCGCGCATCTTTGAGAGCCTGCAGCAGCAAGGCGTCACCATCGACGCGCTGGTGAACAACGCCGGCTTCGGCGCCAGCGGCGCGTATGCGAAAATCGATTACGACGTGGAAGCGCGCATGATCCAGGTGAACGTGGCCGCGCTGGCGCATCTGACCCGCCTGTTTCTGCCGGGCATGCTTGCGCGGCGCAGCGGCAAGATCCTGAACGTAGCCTCCACGGCAGCCTACGTGCCGGGGCCGTTCATGGCGGTTTACTACGCGTCCAAGGCGTTCGTGCTCTCGTTTTCCGAGGCCCTCGCCGAAGAGACACAAGGCACTGGCGTGACCGTGACTGCGCTGATTCCGGGGCCGACCGAAACCAACTTCGCGGCCACCGCCGGCAACCAGAATTCGCTGCTGTTCCGCACGGGAACGGCCATGCGCGCCGCGGCCGTCGCACGCGTCGGGTATGACGGCCTGATGGCAGGCAAACGCGTGGCGATCGCCGGCGTGAGCAACAAACTGACGGTGCTATCGACGCGCGTGACTCCGCGTACGATGCTCGCTAAGATCACGCGCAAGTTGAATAGCTGAGTTAGCTTGGAACTCCGCCAGGCAGCCCGCGTGGTGGCGTGGCGCACCGATTT
Organism: Bryobacteraceae bacterium; assembly: GCA_035511215.1. Taxonomy (GTDB): domain Bacteria; phylum Acidobacteriota; class Terriglobia; order Bryobacterales; family Bryobacteraceae; genus Bog-159. The sequence continues at coordinate 5,078 of DATKFU010000300.1, forward strand.
CTGACAAGCTGGTACGCATGGCTCAAACTGAAGAAACCTCGGGCCGGATGACCCGGCGAGGATTGCTGCAATCGGCGTTGGGAGTTGTCATGACTGCCAAGCCGGCCGGCGCGCAAACCAATCGGCCTGGCCGCGCACTATAGAGCCTGAGGGCATTCACAGGGCCTGAAGTAACATCCGCACGTTCTCGACGAACGGACGACCATGCGCACGGCGTCATTCAGAAACGTGAGCGGTTTGCCGAGTTGCGTCCGCGGAGCCCAACTCTGCCGGACAAAAGGCCATCCGGGTGGGGCACTGACAGTCTGTCTAAAGCGGGCGCCGGCAAGAGTGCGTGCGCCACGAGACAGATCTATGTGTGCCAGCGATAATGTTCCCGGATTTCGGCGGTCGTGAGTTTTCGCGGATAGATAGCAACTCGTCCAGGCCTCCGGTTAGACATGAGCTGCGGTCGCGCGTTCCCAAACGTAACGGCGCCCTGCCCGCGCGCGGCCTGACATTGTAGGAGCCATACGGATCGCCTTTTTGCGTAGCCGGACCGCCGCGCATCTCGCCATTCAACGACCCTTATGTTATGTGGCTGGACAAAGGCGAAAAAGGCGAGATGGATTGGTTTCGCCGGGAAAGACAAGTACATCCGGCCGCATCCAGACTTCCACACTTAGACCGTCGCCGCTGGCCGGTACGCTAAACCGGGGGGAAGTCGCGACCTCCACGTAGGAATCCGGTAGTGTCAGTCCGATTGCGGTGTCGGGATCGTCCCTGATCGCGCCACGTTGTCCGAACACGGGCTTGCCGCAGTACTTTCCGCCGGGTCGATTCGTACCGAGTTCTCATAGCGCCTCCTTGCCTCGCCGCTTACTCAGTCCCCGAAAGCCACTTTTGAAAATCGTCAGATCTGCCCAGTTCCTTCCAAAGTTGCTGGGCTGTCTGGCGGTGCTGTTCAATCAGGCTCGACGATGCGACGTTGTTCGGATTGGTAAGGATCGCGTGTTCCCAGGTCAGCGCGTCGTCTTTGCGGCCCTGTGCAATTGCCAAACGAGTCATACCATCCCAATACTGAAACCGCAGGGCTTCGAAGATTCGGCCCTTACCCATGTCAAGTTCTGCGGCGTTCGTACGATCGACAGTTTGGCCGGTTCGGGCCAGCAGTCCGCCCGCTTGGTCATACAGCCTAATCTGGGTGTAAGCGTTGGCCGCAAGCGCCCGTTCGATGTCGTCTTCGAACGGAGAGTTCCCATGGGTACGTGACTGTGTGTACGAACCGGGAGCGGAAAGCTCGCGAACGGCCTTATCCAACAGCGTCGGGATTTCTTCCGTCCGAATGCCTTTCAAGGCGTAAAAGCGGGCGAGCGTCAGATAGGGTGGGCGGGCGTGTGGATCGGGACCGCTGCTCTCGTACGTCTGTAACCATTCGTCCGCGCCTGTTAGAATGCCGGCTATCGGCGCGGCGGCGCACTTCGAGAGCGAATCGCGTCGCAGGTCCGCCGCGGGAGAGCCAGCCTGCGCGAACAGGCACGCCGGAAGAAGCATCGGAATGAGCCTCATTCACAGACCTCCAAAGTTATTCTAGCGCCGATTGGTTCTCCCGCACCGCCATCCGACCGTCACTCGAATCGGCAAGGAGCTACGGTTCGCCGTTGCCATCGAAAACGCCTGGTCCCGGCGGCGGTGTGAATGCGCCATGGCTTGCGGCCTGCGAGGCCGCTGCAGGCTCCGAGCCTGCCCCACTCGAAGGCAAAGTCGCTAGGTGCCTTATTCTGTGTGCTATTTGGCGCCGATGGCGAATAGGTGCTTGCCGCCGCGCATGTAGAGCACGCTATCGGAAATCGCCGGTGTGGCCATCACGGTCTCGCCGATTTCGCTTTCGGCGAGGAGCTTGTATTCGGGGCCGAGTGCCAGCACGTAGCTGTGACCTTCCTCGTTCGCGATGTAAAGATGACCGCCCGCGGCCACGGGCGAACTCGTAAAGCCGGACGTCCCGCCCCCCAGGCGCTGCTGATATAGGCGCTCTCCGGTGGCCATCTTATAAACGCTCAGCACTCCGGAATCGAAACAGAAATAGCCCAGTCCGTTGTCGAGCAGCGGAGTCTGCATGTAGTTGCCCCCCGCTCCTCCGTCCAGGCAATCGCTGTATGGTTGTCCGTGATGTCGCCGGCGGCATCCGTGTGGATGGCATAGATCGGCCGCCCCTTGCCGTGCGCATTGGTAACGACAACCAGGCCGTCCTGAAACACGGGCGTCGGAACTGGTATGTCACCGCCGCCCTTGAGGCTCCACAGTTCCTTGCCGGTTTTCAGGTCGTATCCACCGATGTGCTTCCATCCGTTCACCACGACCTGCCACCCCTGGGCCCCACCCGCGGTATAGGGCACTACGGCGGGTGAGCCGAATGTGGGCACGTCGTTGCGCGGCGTGCGCCAGACTTCCTTGCCGGTTTCGATATCGAGCGCCGCGACGAACGAATCCTTCTGCACATCGGCCTGAATGATGAGCATGTTGTCGTGGATCACGGGCGAACTGGCAAATCCCCACTGCGCGGCGGGCACCATGTAGAAGCCGGCATCCAGCACTCCGAAATCCTTCCTCCACAGCAGCTTGCCGTCCAGGTCGTAATTGAACAGGCCCTCCGAGCCGAAAAACACGACCAGATGCTTGCCATCGGTGGCCGGCGTCGGATTTGCGTGGGTCGATTTCGGGTGTCGCATGATTTTGGGCGGTCCGCTGACTGCGACGCGCTCCCATAGAATCTTGCCGGATTTGCGATCCAGGCAATACACATTGAAGCTTTGGGCCGGTTCGCCCTTTACCGGGGCGATGTCGCCATATAGGCCGACTTTCAGCGAGGACTCGCCGCTGGCCGGGACGGCGCTTGTGAGGAAGATGCGGTCGCCCCACACGACGGGGCTGGAGTGGCCCAAGCCGGGGATTGCGGTTTTCCAGCGGATGTTCTTGCCGGACTCGACGTTCCATTCGGTGGGGGGCGAACCGGCGCCGACGCCGCTGGCGGAGGGTCCACGAAACTGGGGCCAGTTTGTATCGGTGGCGCCGGCGGCCAGAGCAGCCAGAGCCAGCAGGTAGATCGCACAGAGCTTCATGGAGGTGAGTATAGCCGAGTTCGGACAAACTCAAACCGATGTCATAATGTCATGGAGCGGATCCAGCCCGCCGCCAGAGCCATTACCATCGCAACTTCGGTGACAATCTTACGAGGTTGCCTCCATCAAACCCAACAATTCCGGCAGCGGCAGCAGCAGGGCGGACGGATCCAGGGGCCAGATCGTCTTCATCAACCAGACGCTGAAGCGCCTCATCGAGCGGGCATGTATCGCCAGGCCCTTTCAAGCTGGCCGTGCACCACGAAACGAAAGACATGCCCGGCTATGGCGCCGGTGGTGGCCAAGGGAGGCCTCAAACTCAAACCCGTGGGCCCGAAGCGGATCATCCGGCACCAGCCGCAACGGTGGGCGCGTGCAGACCCTGACGGCGAAGAAGTCATCGATGGCGGCCCTGGTCGACGATATAGCGCGCAGCTTAGAGAGGGTCCTTTAGGCGAGATGGTTGTGGATAAGACCGGCATTGAGTGCGTCTACGATTTCGAACTTCAATTCACCAGTGACGATGTGAACGCGAATGCTACCGACGCGGACAGTATCCCGTCGCTGTTCACCGCGCTCAAGGAGATCATGGGGCTGCGCTTGCAGCCGGAAAAAGTTTGTGTCGATATCATCGTGGTGGATCACGCGGAACGGGTTCCGACCGACAACTAGAAGTTGACCATCACGGATCATGAGAACTGGCGCGATCCTAACACCAGAGGCGAACAGTCAAATCGAGAATGCTCTAGCTAGCTAGCTAGCTAGCTAGCGCCTCGGTCGCGCCAGCGAGTCCGCCACGACCCAGGCGGCGCCAGTCACGGCGAGATTTACGGCGCTCTCACTCCAGTTCCAGTGGCTCGAGTGATCGGCCAGGAGCATCGGCTCGTTCACCAGCAGTCCGAAGAACGCGAGCATGGCGGTTACCAGGACCGCGGCGAGGCGGGCCTGCACTCCGGTCAGGATCGCAACGCCCGCCGCGACGAAGCCAACCCCGGTCGTATAACCCCAGAACGCTTGCGTAGGCGGCAGCCATTTTGGGACCAGCTCGGCGGTGTGGCTCATATAGGCAAAGTGCGCTCCGCCGAATACCAGCGCACAGACCCCAAACGCCAGTCGGCCCAGGTGCGTAAGGCGCCCGGCCAGTGTCACATCGATCCTGGCGGTGGTGGCGTATACGATCAGCCCGCCCGCGGCGATCGCGAGCTGCATGGCGATGTTTTCGTAGGTCACGAATACAGCGTAATGGGTGAGCACCAGGCGGCCGTTCATCAGGATGACGACGAAGAGCGCGTAGTAGACGGTAAGCGCCGCGGCGCCCCAGGCAGCGGTTCGGCGCCACTCGACGGCCGCGGCCGCGATTACCATGAAGGCACCGGCGGCATAGGCCAGGACGATGCGTGCGGGAAAGTTCTTGGGCACCGGCTGCCCCGGGTCGAAGGCTCCAAACGCCAGACATGCCAAGCCCAGCGCCATCACGCCCAAGCCGTAGACGCGCCAGCCGAGGGCCATCGTCGTTTTTTCCGCCGTCATGACTGTTCCAGCCCGGATTCTCTGTAAGTTATCGATTCTAACTAAAATGGCGGAGAGACAGGGATTCGGAACATTACGGGACCTTTAGGATCTGCAAGTTGCGGATTCCAGGATGCCATGGATGCCAGGGATCCCGTTGCGCATTTCCCGAAATTGCCCCATGCGAATGCGGCTGGCACCCGGCGTGGCGCTCATCGGTCGGTCGCCTTCTGCAGCTCATCCTTCAGGTCGAGATTGCGAACCAGGCGGTGCAGATAGTTCGGATGAACGCCCAGCAGTTTCGCCGCCTCCGTATAATTGCCGCCCGCCCGTCCGAGCGCGGCCAGAATCGCGCGCTTCTTCTCCTCCCGTACCGTCTGGCGGTATCCGCCGATCGCCTCCGATGCCGCCGGAGCATCCAGCACGGCTTCCGGAAGGTCTTCCGGAATGATGAGCTCGGTCGCGCCCAGCACCACGGCGCGTTCGATGGCATTCTCCAGTTCTCGCACGTTGCCCGGCCAGTCATAAGCTTCCAGGCGGGCCAGCGCTTCCGGGGAGAGGCCCGCCAGCTTGCGCGTGACTCGTTTGCCGTGTTTGGCGGCGAAGTATCGGGCCAACATAGGTATGTCTTCGCGGCGCTCGCGCAAGGGCGGCATGGCCAGAGAGACGACGTTCGGCCGGTAATAGAGGTCTTTGCGGAAGGCGCCGGCGGAGACTGCGCTTTCCAGGTCCCGGTTGGTCGCCGCTAAGATGCGCACGTCCACCCGGATCGGCTGGGTGCCCCCGACGCGCTCGAACTCGCGTTCCTGGAGCACGCGCAGTAGTTTGCTCTGGAACGCGGGAGGCAGTTCGCCGCCTTCGTCCAGAAACAGGGCGCCGCGGTCTGCCATTTCCAGGTTTCCCAGTTTCTTCACCAGCGCACCGGTGAAGGCGCCTTTTTCATGACCGAAGAGTTCGCTTTCGAGCAGTGTCTCTGTCAGTGCGGCGCAGTTGATGGCCAGGAAACGCTGGGCCGCGCGCGAGCTGTTGCGGTGAATGGCGCGCGCCACCAACTCCTTGCCGGTTCCGCTTTCCCCGCGGATCAAGACGGTGGAATCCGTGGGCGCGGCCTTGCCCACGAATTGGAAGATCTCCCGCATACGCGGACCGCCGCCCACCATGTCGTGCTCAATATCGACCGCTTCCTGGAGACGTTGATTCTCGGATTCCAGCCATTCGAGGCGGCGGGCATTTTCAAACGGCGCGCCCAGGATGCCGCCGATAGCGGCTGCCAACTGGAGGTGCGCATCCACGAATGCGGCCCTCGGACCTCCCGCCTCCAGGTAAATGACACCGAGTATCGTATCCTGGCTCTTGATGGGCGCGGCCAGCACGCCGCCGGCCAGGATCGCGATTCCTTCGTGGCGTGCCTGGGCCACTATCGCGCTATTGACGGGCGCGGCATGCGGCGTTCCATCGCGATCCCGGGACCAGGCGAAGGCCGGATCGTCCCGGCCGTGATCGAATAGCAGGACGGCGCCGCGCGCGGCGGGGATCGCTTCGAAGATGCACGCCAGCAGGTGCTGCGCGATCTCTTCCGTTCCCCGGACCATCTGCATGCCCGTACCGATCTTGACGAGCAACTCCAGGCCGTGGAATCCAACCGCATCGAGCCGGCTCAGCAGGAGGGTCTGCGTCAGTAGCGCCGCTTCGTCCAGGCGGATGGGAGCCTGGCTCTGGCGCGCGCTCGATCCCAGCAGACGGAATCGAAAATAGCAGTCTCCGATGCGGATCTCGTCGCCGTCTCCCAGCACGCGGGCCGAGACCGGCAGGCCGTTGACGGCGGTTCCATTGCGGCTTCCGAGATCGCGGATTTCGAAACGCTCCGCCGCCAGCTTGCGGATAGAGCAATGCCGGCGCGAAACCGAGCGGTCGTTGATCGGCAGGGCATTGGAATGATCCCGGCCGATGGAGATCTCCTCGCCCGCCAGCGCGAACGTGCCCCCTTCGACCGTGCCGCCGATGCCGATCAGGCTGGGATTGTGCGGTTGTTCCAGAACCCTTAGGATACGGCATTCCTATCTGTTCGGATAGACGCTATCCGATCAGATAGGTTTTGGCCTGGCTGGCCGCTTCCGGTTGGAGATTGGCTGGATTATCAGCGGCTTGCGCCAGGCGCTCTGTCCGCGGCGGCATTGGCGCAACGCTTGCACACACTCCGCGAAGCAAATCCATTTGGAGTGTGAGTGTTCATGACATTGCCGGATAGACCCGACATCGCGCTTGCGCCAACCGCGCCGCGCAAGCCTTATCAAAAGCCCGCCGTACGTTTCGAGCGGGTGTTCGAAACTTCCGCCCTGACCTGCGGCAAAGTGCAGTCCACGCAGCAGGGCTGCCACCAGAACCGAAAGACTTCTTAGCGAAAGGGAACGCCAATGAAACTCACACATACGATTCTTTTCCTGGCGGCCACCGCCGCCGCCTTCGCCCAGTCAGAGGGACCTGCGGAGATCACCGTCGGCACGGTCCACTTCAAAGGCCTGCCGAGGGACTGGAGCCACCGGCACGTGCTCTTTTCCAACCCTGGCACCGAAGCGCAAGCCACCCAGGCCGGAACGCACGACCGCTGGCTCAAGATCGTCAACGACCCGCGCTACGTGCTGCAACAACTGCAACGGCAGCAGCCGGGGCAGGGGCCCGCCGCCGCGCAAGTCACCAGTCTCCTGGCCACGCCGCACACGGCCGCTCCCGCCGACGCCACGCCGGACAAGACCAAGAAACATCGCGACTGGAGCATGAACCTGGGCGCGGGGAACTTGCTCCCGAACACCTTCCCCGCGAAATGGTCGTTCGATACTACCACGGCGAACTGCGCCACCGATTTCGGCATCTTCGCCACCGGGGCGTCCGGGTCTGCGAGCCAAGCCACCATCGTGGCCTACACCAATCTCTATTCCGGCTGCGGCGGCACGGTGCCCAGCGTCTACTGGAGTTACAACACGGGCACCAGCGCCATCAACAGCCTTTCGCCCGTGTTCTCCGCCGATGGCTCGCAGGTAGCCTTCGTGCAGAGCTCCGGCGGCGTGTCGAGCCTGGTAGTCCTGAAGTGGGCGGCAAACGCATCTCTGCTGTCGCTCTCCACCACCGCGGCGGCGTCTTACCGGAGCTGCACGGCGCCCTGCATGGCGGTGCTGCCCTTCGCGAGCGGAAGCCTGGACGGGTACGCCTCGCCTTACTACGATTACGCCAACGACATCGCCTACGTCGGCGACAACGACGGCGCGCTGCATCAATTCACCGGCGTCTTCAACGGCACCCCGGCTGAAACCACCGCCAGCCCCTGGCCGGTGGCGCTCGCCGGCACGCTCTCCAGCCCGGTGCTGGATTCGGTCTCCGGCCTGATCATGGTCGGATCCCAGAACGGGCAACTGTATTCGGTCAATTCTGCCACCGGCGCCGTGGTGGGCACTTCCAGTTCACTGGGAGGCCCGAATGGGGTCTATGATGCGCCGCTGGTGGATTCCAGCAAGGCGACGGTTTACGCCTTCGCCGGCGCGGTTTATCAGTTCCCAATCACTTTCACGAGCGGCGCCGGAACCGCGGCAGACACAGGCGTCGGCAACCTGCCGATGTTTTCCGGCGCTTTCGACGAGAGCTATTTCGATACTTACTCCTCGACCGGGCAGCTCTATGTGTGCGGCCAGACCGCATCCAACCAAACCCAGGCCCTGGACATTATTTACCTCACCAATAACGTAATGGGCTCTGTCGAGAAGTTCGGATACAGCGCTGAGTTCAACCCCTCAGGCTTTCAGGTAGGGTACGAAGCGCTTTGTTCGCCGGTCACCGAATTTTGGAACGCCAGCGCGAATTTGGGGAGTGGCTACGACTATTTCTTCCTAAGCACTCAGGAGGGTCATTTCTGCGTGGAACTGACTGGCTGCTGGTACGGATTCAGCGGCGAAACCTTTGCCACCTACGGCCTGGCCGCCGGGGGAACCGGTGGAATCATTGTGGATAACGCGGTGGGCTCCGGCAACTTGGCGGGCGCCTCCCAAGTGTATTACACGACCCTCGGCAATGGAACCTGCGCTACTTCCGGGGGTACCGGGATCTGCGCGGTGCAGACCTCACAGCTTGCAACCTCGCCCTACACTTGCGGCGGTTGCAACCTCTACGTAGGAGAGGGTACCGGGCCGACGCTTGCTTGCGGTTGTCCGGTACAGCAGGTGACGGGCTGTCCGAACCAGAGCCCTCCTTGTGACGATTATTACGCCTATGAGAGCGGCGATGGCCAGGGGGTCAGCGGGGGGGGGAACTCTCGTCATGCCAACCTACCAACCCGCCAGATCCCACCACCTATTTTGGCTATCATACCGACGCCGGTACGTACTCAAGCTGCTACGATGCTTCCTGTGTAGTTACTGGCTTTTGCAATAGTGCATGCTTCCCGGATGGCAACGCGTATATATCTGATACCCCAAATTGCGAGCTTGGCAATTGGGCAATTTTCCTGTACAACAACCTGGGTGACCCGGTCCTGACCATTTATTGTTCAGAAATTCCGGCAAGTGCAACAGCCATGTTTCACGGCGATTTATTTCACGAATGCTGGGATACCAACTATGGCGGGCCGTTCACCGGCGACCTCCCCCCTCTGCCTGATGTCATACTGGCCGCTACGGTAGTCGACCATCGGGCCGGAACGAACCACGCCCAACTGTTTTTTGGGAACCAGGCGGTGAACACCAGCGCCACCAAAACCTTCACGGTCAACAATCTTGGCAAGGCCGCGCTGTCGCTTACCGGCATGACGGTGACCGGCCCGAATGCCGCGCAATTTACGCTCTCACCCGGCTCGAACTGCGGGAGCTCGCTGGCGGCCCACACCCGGTGCACGATCAGTGTGACCTTCACGCCCGCCGCCAAGGTTTCCTACTCGGCGACGCTCACCGTCAAGGGCAGTGGGTCGTTGGGTACCCGGACGGCGGCGCTGTCGGGCGCCGGACAGTCAGCCTAGTGTCCACCAAGCCTCTGGGGACGCCTTTTTGGGCGGCTAGAGCCGGCTGAAAGCCGGCTGCGGGCAGAATTGCCCGCCCCACAAAACCAAGCTGACGACGAGGTCTATGACCATGGCCAGTATCGCCATCTTTCCCTGGTATGCGCTGCAGGTGGCTTCGCGCTGCGAGAGGGCCGTCGCGTCCGGCCTGGCGATGCGGGGCTACAGCGCGTTCCTGCCTTTGTTCCGCAGCCGGCGCCAGTGGTCCGATCGCTTTCAGGATATCGATCTCCCGCTTTTTCCCGGCTATGTTTTTTCCCGGCTGGACGTAGACCGCCGCTTGCCCGTGCTGGTGATTCCCGGCGTCGTCCGCATCGTCGGGCTGGGTAAGATACCGGTTCCGGTGGAGGAAGAAGAGATGACGGCGGTCGAGGCCATTGTCGAATCCGGACTCTTGATGCGTCCGTTCCCGTTTCTGAAGGAAGGGCAAACGGTCACCATTGGCGAAGGGCCGCTGCGCAACGTCACCGGGATTCTGACGGCGATCGACGGTGCAGACCAGTTGATTGTTTCCATTACGCTGCTGCAGCGGTCTGTCGCGGTTGCGCTTCCGCGCCATTGGATTCGGCCGGTGGAGGACGCCGGAGACTGGGCCTGCCTGCGAGAGCGAGTTACTTACCGGCCAGTTCCGCGGTCCAGTTCAGCACTACGCTGATGCGGGCCGCGGGCAGTTCGCCGGCGCTCTCGATGGTCAAGAAATGCTGGCCGTCCGCGGAGACGGTGGGGGCGCCGGGTTGGAAGAGCAGATGCGGTACACCGATTTCCGGCGCATCGCCGAGCTTCACTGCCACGGCCATCTGCCCGGGATTCGCGTAATAGAATAGCTCCCTGCCGTCCTTGCGCCAGAACGGATCGTGTCCGCCGGCAGCGGAGATGCGCATCACGGGACCCGGCGGTCCGTCCAGCGCGCCTGGAGGAAACGGACGGATGTAGACCTCCTGGGAACCCGTTTCGTTCGACAAGTACGCCATCCACTGGCGCCCCCGGCCGTCCGTCACGGGCGACAGCTTTGCCTCATCCACGCTGAACCCGGCGTTGAGAAACGGAATCGGTTTGCGGTCCCCGTCCATTGGGAGCACCCAAGTGTTCCTTCTCGTGTCACCGTCGCCGCTTTCGGTGTAAACCAGTAACTTGCCATCAGCGGACCAGCATACTGGGAGCTTCGTATGCGGCGACTTCACCACCAGTTCATCGTCACCGGTGCCGTTTGCATTCCTGGCGTAAAGATCGTAGGCCCCGGCGCGGTTCGACATGAACGCGATGCGCCGGCCGTCCGGCGACCAAACCGGCCGTTGGTTGGAACCCTGCCTGGCGGTCAGCCGGGAGGCCAGCCCTCGCTCCAAGTCGATGGTCCAAATGTCTTCCACCGTGTTCTCGCCCTCGCCCTGCACGGCCACGCGGGTTCCGAGCGGGTCGAGCGAAGGGAACTGGCTTCCCGCGGGCGCATCAATGGTCCGCAGCACGTCTCCAGGGCGGCCGCGCACGATAATGCGCGACGCCGGTTGCGGCAGGACTTCCTGGTACACCAAAGCGTCCGTCGACGAAACGGAAAACGCAGCGTGGCCCGTAGTGCCCCAATCCCTGCCGATCTTCTCCGGGAGCGCGCGCGGCTCACCCGCAAAACGCAGCCGGGAGGGATCGAAGCGGCGGGCCATGAGCACCGTGCCTTCCAGATACAGCAGATAGCCAGGCTCGGCGTAGTGTGCCTCCCGCCACGTGCGCACCAGCGGGCCTTCCGGCAGCTTCTCTGCTGCATCGAGCGAGCCGATGTATTCCCCGGTATTTTCTTCGAGCGCGCTCCAGACCCAGTAGATGAAATGGCGGCCATCGGGCGGAAATTGCGGATAGCGATGGACGATTTCCTTGCGTGCGGTATTCAAATGGGTCGCCGGAGCGGACGGAGCACCGCCCGCCGGTACAAGGGAAAGCCCGGACCCGGCCTGTTCCGCCTGAAACAGGATGACGCCCTGGGGACCCCAGGCCGCGCCGGCGAATGGATTGGCGGGTGAAGTCACCGTCTGCGGCGGACTTTGCGGGCTGTCGAGGTTGAGTCTTTGCAGCGCACCGCCGGAAATAAAACCCAAAGAGCGCCCATCCGGGGACCAGAACGGACTCATAGCTCCTTCCGTGCCGGGCAGTTTTTGGGCGTTTGAGGAATCGATGGCTCTGAGCCAGAGGTGATGGTCTTCGTCGATGCCCGATGCAGCGATGCGGGTCCCATCCGGCGACACAGCCAAATTGATAGCGTGTGTCTTGAAGGGCGGCGAATAGGAAAAGCGGATGACGCGGGCATCCGGAAGTCGGCGCGTGTAATGGCCGACGGCGAAGGCAGCGGCTATTAAGCAGGCGATGGCGCCGATGTCCCGCAGCCGGCGCTTGGGGTCTTCTCCAGGCAGCGCCGCAGCAGACGCCGTGCCTGCGCCGGAATCGGTTCCCACCGAAGTTCCTTGGTGGCCACCTCGATGAGCGTGTCGGAAACCGTTTCCCCCGCGAACGGCCGCTCGCCCGTCAGCATCTCGTACAGGATCACGCCGAAGGCCCAAATGTCCGCGCGCTTATCCACCAACTTCCCGCGCGCCTGTTCGGGAGGCATGTAGGCAGCCGTGCCGACGACCAAGCCCACCCGGCTGACCGGGTCCAATGTGGGGCTTTGCGAGTGCTCGAACGCGCCGGAAGGGGTTTTGTCGGTTACCTTGGCCAATCCGAAATCCAGCACCTTCACCGTGCCGTCCGGCCGCAGGATGATGTTGCCCGGCTTCAGATCGCGGTGCACGATGCCCTTCTCGTGCGCGTCTTCCAGCGCGTCGGCAATTTGCCTGGCGATCCGCAGCGCCTCATCCAGCGGTACGGCGCCTTGCCTGATTCGTTCCGACAGGGTGGGGCCTTCGACCAGTTCCATCACCAGGTAATCGGAACCGACGTCGTAGAGTTGGCAGATGTTGGGATGATTCAGCGCGGCCACCGCGTGTACCTCGCGGGAGAAGCGGTCGCTGAAGCGCTCGGCGGAGATTTTGATGTCCACGTCGCGGCCCATTCTCGGATCGTGCGCGCGATACACTTCGCCCATGCCTCCGGCGCCGATGGGCGCGCGGATCTCGTAGGGGCCGAGCTTGGTGCCGGCGGAGAGCGGCATG
>DATKFU010000301.1:0-2675 GCA_035511215.1 Bryobacteraceae bacterium
CTTTCGAGGTAGGCAAAGGGCCGTTCCACTTTCCCTTTCGTCTGCGGACGATGGGGGCGGCAGGCCCAGGGCTGATAGCCGTAGTGCGTCGCGAACGCCAGAAAGCGCGTGTTATAGATGGGCTGGTCGCCATCGTAGCTCGTGACTACCACTTTCATGTTGTCGTACAAACAGGTGGCGGCCAATCCCTGAAAGTATTCGAAAGCGCGCGCATGTTCGCGAATGGTGGTGGTAAAGTCCTGAGACTCCACAAAGCGCACATACTGGCGGCGTGAGTAACTCAGGACATAACTGAACGCGTGCACCCGCCGCCGGCCCTCAGCCGAAAACGGGATGTCGTAAGGCGAATAATCCATCTGAGCCTGCACTCCAGGTCCCGTCTCGAACCGTTGCACCGGTGCCTTTGGCGGGTGCGGCCGCACAGCGCGCAGATGTTCTTTCACGATGCCGTAGCGGCCTTCGAAACCTAATCTGCGAAGTTCCTCATGCAGGCGAACAGCGGTCAGATTCGGATAGCGTTCCAGAAGTTGCGTGATCTGATCCGTATAAGGGTCCAGCAAACTCGGCCGGCGCGGACCTTCGCTTTCCGCTTCCCCGGTCCGTTGTCCCCGGTGTTGCTTCAGCACACGGTTCACGCTTTTGCGGTCGATCCCCAACTGGCGCGCGATGGCTCGCTGCGAAGCGCCCGCATAGTGCAGGCGAACAATCTCGTTGTCGGTGGCTTCCCTCATGCGGCCGTCTTCATCTCGTTGACCAGATCCCGGCTCAGCGCCGCCACCGAGGCGGCGTCACGCGACAGCTTTTCAAAACGGGGTGCCAGGATCGCGCGATCCTCTGCGGTGAGTCCGGCGCGGCCGCGATGCGCCAGCCACACTTCCATACGGCCCAGCACATCGAGCAACAGTCCCACCCGCTTCCAGACATGGTTCCCAGCTTCGCTCAACCGCGGATCGCGGCCCGCCGGGATCGCTCCCTTCGCCTGCGAAAGCGCTTCGCGTGGATGCGCCAGGATATACTGCTGTTGGTTCCGCTCGCTGCACCCAAGCCACAGATCGACCACGCCCGTCAGTTCCGCCCCCGATAAAGCCTCGCGCCGTGCCGCGTCGAGCACCTCGGCCTGGTTGCCCTGCGGCAACCGTACGATCTGCCGCGCCGCCGTGGGCGACAACAGTCCTACGCGCAAGTCGTCGCGCGCCTTGGCGCCCAACCGTTCGATCAACGCCAGACGTCGGCACACCCAACTCTTGTGCCGCCCCAGCAACTCCGCCACTTCCACCTGGCTCATGCCGTCCTCGCGCACCAGAGCGTGGATGATCCAGGCTTCTTCCAGTTCGCGCGTGCGCCCGCCGGCGCGATTGAGTCCGTAGATGGCGGCTTTCACCGTGCGCTCGTCGGCCTCCATCAGCCGGGCTGAAAGATGATCGACCTGCGCCAGATGGCGTGCCGCTCCCAGACGTTTGAATCCGTCGATCAGCTCATAGCGCTCGCCGCGAAGGCACACCACCACCGGCGATAACTGCCCGTAGCGCTCCAGCGATTTCGCCATGGCGCGTTCGGCTTCCGGCACGTGCAGGCGATAGCGCCCGTAGTGCTCGCCGATTTCTTCGAGTTTGAGCTGCAATAGATTCTCGCTCGCCCAGCGCAGCATCCGCGTCGTCCCTTTCGCTCGACTGCTCGAATGTATGCCGGTCTGCTCTTCTGGATCAATACCTCCGGCTTATCGGCGCCATCGTCCGCTCAACTCTTCCACTGCTGCCGCACCGCGCGGCCCAGCGCTGCTCCCGTTGCCAGACTCGTTCCATAGCGCGCTGGCACGCGCGCGAACAGAAGCGCTGGTGTGGCGATCGCCGTTGCTCGACGAATCCCTCATAGCAGCCCGGCCGGTCGCAACTATGGTCGAAAAAAATCCTGGGTGATTACCCTCGCGGTCTCCGGAACCGGTTCTTCTGGCATTCCTGGTGGGCGGTCTCTGACTCGTTCCCGGTACCGCCGGCTCTGTTCGTTGCGCTTGTCTTTGCCTGACGCTGTCGCTCGATAGCTCTGCTGCGCTTTCCAGCGCGACCAGCGTCGTGCGGCGCGCCGGCATTCCTCGCTGCAATAGCGCTGCGTCGCCCGCCGCGGATCGAAACGCCGTTCGCATCCCTTCAGCAGACAATGGCGAGCCCTGGGCGAGCACCGCGGCCGGCAGCCGCAGCTGGCCGCCGGCCCGTGTTTCGGTTCTTCGGCCGGGAGTGTAGAATCCTCGTCAGGGCCCACGGGAGTGTGGCTCCCGGAAGCTCATGCCCTGGAGGGGACTCGCATTCCTCTCCGGGGCGCAGCAGATCCGGTTAGCTTCAAAGTTTATCGCAGCTACACTACCCGATTCGCCCGCGGTCTCTCCCCCGCCCCGCGGTGCCGGTTACCTGGGCCAGTTCTTCAGGCCGCGATAACCGTCTGTGCCCTTATCTCCGCAGGCAGGCCCTCAGCCAACCACGACTCTCACTCACAATCGCCGCCCTTGGCCCATCCGGTTGGTCATTGCTGTTTTCGCACACCATCGCTGCCATCAGCCCGTGGCACCGTGGCCCCTCCTGGCGCTGCCACTTTGGCCCCTTCGCTCGGCGCCACCAACACCAACAGCATAATCACGCCAATAGCCCCCGCCACAGCCGACCGCTCGCGCAGCAGAGCGACAA
>DATKFU010000302.1:0-44735 GCA_035511215.1 Bryobacteraceae bacterium
TCGTGCTGATCGGGGCGTTTGCGTTTCGGGTTTACTGGTTCTTCAAAGGCAACTTCTGGGCGAGGTGGTCCGCTTACGTGCCCATCCACCGCGAGCAATGGCGGGGCATGGGCTCGATGCTCGAGTTCTACCTCTTCATGAAATTCACGCCCGGCCCCCGGGTGGGCCACAACCCGCTGGCCGCACTGTCGTACGTCATCATTTACCTGCTGATCCTGGTCGAGATTCTAACCGGGCTGTTTCTATTCAGCCAGGTGCTGGGCAACCCGTTTGTGCACCAATACACCGGTTGGCTGCCGCTGTACATCGACCCTGGGTATCTTCGCCTGATCCACTACTTTCTGACCTTCGTGTTCTTTGCGTTCGTCATCTTCCACGTCTATCTTTCGGTTCTGATATCGATCATGGAAGAAAACGGACTGCTGGACAGCATCTTCTCCGGATGGAAATTCGTGCCTGCCGGCGAGTTGCGGCATGAGATCGCAGCCATCCCGGAAGCCCGCCGGTTCGCCAAACGCTACCAGTTGCTGCCGCGCGGTACGCCGGACGAAATGCGCGCGGGCAAGGCGCCCAAGCCGCGCCCCGGTCCCGGTCCAGTGGCACTGTTTCGCAACTGGATCAGCAACGCCGGAGTGGGTATCGCCGCGGTGGGCGTAATCGTATTCGCCGTGTTGACGGCCTATCACACGATCGGCGGCGGCGCCCTCACCCAGCCCTATGGCGACCTGGTGATCTTCCTCGTCCCGCCGATATTCGTCATGGCCGGCGTAGCGGTGGTTTTGATCGGCATGTGGGTGCAATGGCTCCGGTGGCGGATGCACAAGCCGCTGGCGTTCGCGCGCTATCCGAAGTGGGACCTCAACCTCGCCAGGGAGCGAAAGGCCCTTCTGGCCGTCGCAATCGGAGCCGCGATCGTCTCGATTCCAGCGGTTTACGGAACCGGCCAGGCGTATCTCTATACGGACGCTGTACCATTCTGCGGCGCAACCTGCCATTCCATGACCCCGGAGTACGTTACTTACCAGCGGTCGCCGCACGCGCACGTGGCGTGTGCGCAGTGCCACATCGGACCCGGCGCCACAGGATACATCGAGGCCAAGGCGCACGGCATGATCGAACTGCTACAGACGATTCAGGACGACTTTCCGCGTCCGATTCCGGTTCCCGTAGCGGATTTGCGTCCTATTCGGGCTAATTGCGAGCAGTGTCACTGGCCTGCCGTTTTCTTCGGCGGGCGCGAGGTGCGCCGGGTGCACTACCTGGCCGATGAGCAGAATACGCGCTGGGAGATCGATATGTTGGTCCGGGTTGGCGGCGGAGCGCCCGCGGACGCGTCGCGGATGGGAATTCACTGGCATGTCGCGGGAAAAGTCGAGTACCTGGCGAAGGACGCCGCGAGGCAGAATATCCCGTGGGTGCGGTCGGTGGATCCAATCACCGGCGCGGCGAAAGTCTACACCTCCCAGGCGCAACCACCTGCCGGGGCCGCCGGCGAGATCCGCACGATGGATTGCGTGGATTGTCACAATCGGCCGAGCCACATCTTGCAATCGCCGGACCGTAGCGTGGATGTGGCGCTTGCCGATGGCCGCATCGATGCCGCTCTTCCATTTATCAAGCAGGAAGGTGTGGCGGCACTTACTGCGAGTTACGCCAACCGGGAGCAGGCCATGCGGGGAATCGACAATACGCTACGTGGATATTATCGGAAGAGCTACCCGCAGATGTATGCGGGCAAGCGGGAGGCGGTGGAGGGAGCCATCGCGAACCTGCAGAACAGCTACGACCACAATTTCTTCCCGGCGATGAAAGTCCGTTGGGATACCTATTCCACCAATGACACGCACTTTTATTCCGTGGGGTGCTTCCGCTGCCACGACGGCCAACA
Organism: Bryobacteraceae bacterium; assembly: GCA_035511215.1. GTDB lineage: Bacteria > Acidobacteriota > Terriglobia > Bryobacterales > Bryobacteraceae > Bog-159. Next base: position 1,889 of record DATKFU010000302.1, read on the forward strand.
TAAGAGCGTGGACGGCAGCGTCATTCGGTCCGATTGCGATACCTGCCATACGATAGCGCGGCAGGGCAAGGCCGGTAACGATCAATTCGCCACCGAGCCGAAAGGTCTGACTTTCAATCACCCCGTAGATATCGGCAACACCTGGGCGGAACAGGCGTGCAGTTCGTGCCATACGGGAGGATCGTTGTGAGAGCCTGTGGGGCGGGCGTCCGTGCTCAATGCCACTTACTTGTCCCACAACCGTGCATCTGCATTGATAGTGGGGCAGGCTCCAGTCCTGCGGCCGGCGTCCACGCCGGCCTACTCGTGCTCGGATATGGCTGATTTGGATGTGCGAAGAGCGGGTCACGTCGGATGATGGAGGACCCGCGCAGACCTGGAGGTCCGCCCGACAGATTATGCAGTATTGCACTTTGTGGGAAAAGTAAGTGGCATTGGGCGCCCGTGCCGCCAGTCATGGAATAGAGTGAGCTTAGGGAGTGCATATGAACGGAACTCGAGCATTGAGGATTGTTGCTTTCATGTCGATCTCGATCGGTGTCGGTATCCTTAGCCGCGGGGCGTGGGGATTCGTGATCTTCGGAATCCTTGTGTTGATCGACAACTTTGTCATCAAGAGCCCGCCCGCGCCGCCGGAGCGCGCCGCCGCCGATGAGGACGACGCAGCGGCATAGCGCCGCTTCCGATACGAAGCCGCCTTCTCGCCGGCGTCTGCCATTGATGCCGGGGTGCGCGGGCGCGGGCATGGCGGTTGGGGAAGCATAGGGAGGACGTATGGCGCGGATTGTGGTCGATCCAGTGACGCGGATTGAGGGACACCTTCGCATTGAGGCGCAGGTGGACGGCGGCGTCATAAGGGATGCGTGGAGTTCGGGGACGATGTTCCGGGGCATTGAGTTGATCCTGCGTGGCAGGGATCCGCGCGAGGCCTGGATCTGGGCGCAGCGGATCTGTGGGGTGTGCACGATGGTCCACGCGCTGGCCTCGGTTAACGCGGTGGAGGACGCCCTGGGCATCGAAGTTCCCCCTAACGCACTTCTGATCCGCAACATCATTGCGGCGACCCAGGCGATTCAAGATCACGTGGTGCACTTCTATCATCTGCACGCGCTGGATTGGGTGGATGTAGTCTCGGCGCTGAAGGCGGACCCGGCCAAGACGTCACAGTTGGCGCAATCCATCTCCGACTGGCCCCTGTCGAGTGCCAAGTATTTCAAGGGCGTTCAGGATCGCGTCAGTGCCTTGGTTGCGAGCAGGCAGCTGAGTCTTTTTGGCTCGGGATATTGGGGGCACCCTGCGTATCGTCTTCCGCCGGAAGCAAACCTGATGGCTGTCGCGCACTACCTGGAGGCGCTCCAGTTTCAGAAGCAGTTTATCCGGATTCATGCGGTCCTGGGGGGCAAGAATCCCCATCTGCAGACATTTCTGGTCGGCGGCATGGCCACGTCGCTCGACCCCAACGAACCGAACGCGACCGTGAACCTGGAGCGCATCGATTTTTTACTGGAAGTGGCGAAGTCCGCCCAGGCATTTGTAAGTCAGGTGTATATTCCGGACGTGCTGGCGGTGGCTGGCTTCTATCGCGATTGGTTCGGCCTTGGCGAGGGACTCGGAAATTTCATGTGCTACGGCGCCTATCCGCAGCGCAGCGTCAAAGATCCTGCGAGTTTCTACCTTCCGCGAGGCATGATCCTGAATCGCGACCTTTCCAAAGTCTACCCCGTGGATCCGGAGAACGTCACCGAGTACGTGGCGCATTCCTGGTACGAGTATTCCGAAGGCAGCCAGATTGCGAGGCATCCCTACGAAGGCGAAACGAACCCGAAATACACTGGCCCCAAACCGCCCTATGAATTTCTGGAAGTGGACCAGAAGTATTCCTGGCTGAAAGCGCCCCGTTATCAAGACAAAGCCATGGAGGTGGGCCCGCTGGCCCGGTTCTTGGTGGCCTACGCTTCCGGCCAGCCGGAAGTCAGGGCACTGGTCGACTCGACGCTGGCCGCGCTTAAGGCTCCGCCCGCCGCTCTGTTTTCCACGCTTGGCCGTATCGCGGCGCGCGCACTGGAAACCCAGCTCCTGGCAAGCCGCCTGGTTGGATGGATCGAAGAGCTGGGAAACAATATGTCGACGGGAAAGCTGGAGATCCACAACGGAAAAATGTGGGACCCCAAGTCCTGGCCCCAAACAGCGCGGGGATTCGGCTTCTTCGAGGCGCCGCGCGGGTCGTTGGGCCACTGGGTGGAGATCGAAGACGAAGCCATCAAGAATTACCAGGCGGTGGTGCCCTCCACGTGGAATGCAGGACCGCGGGATGCCCACGGCCAGCGCGGCGCGTACGAAGCCGCGCTCCTTAAAACACCGGTCGCGGATCCCGAACGCCCGCTGGAACTTCTGCGCACCATTCACTCCTTCGACCCGTGTCTGGCTTGCGCCGTTCACATGGTCGACGCGCGTGGGCGGATGCTCGCGCGTGCAGAGGCCTGAGCGAGGCGCGCCAAGTGGCTGGCAGTCCAAAAAAATAAGGACCGGGAATGCGCGATGTGCTCTCTTCAGATACGGTGGTAGTAGGGGTTGGCAACACCATCCTTTCGGATGACGGCGCCGGCGTGCATGCCGCGCGGCTGCTGCAGGCTGACCCGAGACTGCCCGCAGGGGTGACGATTCTGGATGGTGGCACCCTCGGCCTCGACCTGATACCTTATGTTTCGGACGCATCCCGCTTGCTATTCCTGGATGCGGTGAACTCAGGTGATGCTCCTGGAACACTCACGCGGATGACGGGGGGCGATTTGATCGGCGCATCGGGCGGATGCAGCGTTCACCAGTTGGGGGTTGCCGATTTGATTGCGGCTCTGGCCCTGGTGTCTGCCACACCGCAGGATATCGTTGTACTTGGCGTGCAGCCCGCCAACACGGACTGGGGCACCTGTTTATCTCCCCGCGTGGAAGCCGCGCTGACGTGGTTGGTGGACAGAGCGTTGGCCCAGTTGGAAATGTGGAGAGAGTCGCGGGGCGTGACCTAAGATGTGCCTGGCAATTCCAGGGAAAATCGTCAGCATCGAAGAGGAAACCGGGATTCGTATCGGGCGGGTCGAGTTCGGCGGCATTAGCCGTGCGACCTGTCTCGACCTGGTTCCCGAAGCGTCGATCGGCGATTACGTGCTGGTGCACGTAGGCTTCGCGCTCAGTTGCGTCGACCGGGAGGAAGCCGAGCGAACCTACAAAGCGTTGGAGGCCATGGGGCTGCTCCGGGACGAACTGGGAACCGATGCGGAAGACCCATGAGCGCGGCGGCCAGTTTCGGAAGCACCATCGTGGGTGCAGTTATAATCAAACTACGTGGAACTGGAAAAGACACTGCTGCGCAAGGTGGGAGAAGCCATCCACCGCTTCAAGATGGTCCGCGACGGCGATCGGGTGGCCGTGGCGCTCTCGGGCGGCAAGGATTCTGTAACGCTTCTGGAAGCGCTGCTGCTGCTCGCCGAACGCGCGCCTATCGATTTCTCAGTGTGCGCCTTTACCGTGGAACAGGGCAAGTTTCTGCGGCCCATCGAGCCGCTGGGCGAATACCTGAAACAGCGCGGCGTGGATTGGACCTACTATCGCGATAAGCCATCGCTGCGGCTGCTGGAAGAACAGCCGGGCCATGGCTGCGACCTGTGCAGCCGCTATCGCCGGCGGGCGGTGTACGAGATCTGCTCCGGACTGGGCGCCAACGTCATCGCTTTCGGGCACACCGCCGACGATTTTTGCGAAGCGCTGCTGCGGAATGCGCTGTTCACGGGAAGGCTGAGCGCCCTGCCCCCCATCACTTACTCGCGCGACCGGCAGTTCCGGTTGATCCGTCCGTTGGTCTTCGTCACGGAAGACATCACCCGCGCCTACGCCGAAATGCGCGCCGTGCCCTTGACGCCATGCGACTGTTCGCTGCGCACCGGAACTGTGCGGCGCTCGCTGCGGGGGATTTTCAGCGAACTGGAGAAAGAGTATCCGCATCTGAAGGAGAATATGCTTTCGGCCATGGGGAATGTGGACACCAAGAGATTGCTCGATCCGCGGCTGTTGGAAATGGAAACACCCGAATTGTTTCCGATTCTGGAAGAGTCTTGACGGCGATTAGGGAGTTCGGCCGGCGCGATGAACTGTACGGTACCGCGCATCAGCGCCCCTCCCCTAGCCTTGAAGCAAGCCACGCTGGACGTATACTATGAGGAGGAATGGCCCGCTTCGGGAGGCTCGCAATGAAACGGATATTCTCTTCATACTGGCCGGTGGTGTTATTCGCCCTTGCGGGCACGCCTACGATTTCCGCGCAAAGGGCGTGGATGGCGCGTAGCAATATACCGCTTACGCAGGGGCAAGCCAAGCCGCACACCACCACCGGTACCACTCCCACACTCCCAATCATTTCCCCTGGTTCGAGTTTGACGTTCACCGGCACGAACGCTCCGGACACCTACTCCGCGATGACTACGTTCAGCTCGACGCCGGTGACGGTGGACAGTGGCGCGGTGAAGATCTGGCAGCAGCAGGTGGTCACGGGCACAACCGGAGAGTGGGACATTTTTTACATGCAACCGACCGATAATGGGCCGCTCGCCAATAATATAAATGCGGACTGGGCCATCACTATCGCCTTTACCCTGAATTGGCCGGTCTACAACGACGGCGTGGTCACCCAGTGGCTGGTAAACGGTACGGCGGTTGGTCCGTTGACCAACGGCATCGGCACCATCTGCTGCGCGGCTTCGACGAATCCGGTGCTTCCGGGTTATTCCTACTACAACTCGGGCAACGGTGCGCTGCCCGCCGGTCTGCAAGCGAACTGGCAGGAAATATACGTGGATCCCTACAGCTATGTCTCGGCCGGCGGCATCGACGCAAGCACGGCGAATGAGTTTGTTTTTGCCCTTCACTTCACGCTGCAAGGGCCGACGCCGACCGTCGGGGGCGTGGTGAGCGCCAGCGATTTTGGGGAGTTCCCCACTTTCGCGCCCGGCTCGTGGATCGAAATCTACGGAACGAATCTGGCCCCCTTCATACAAAATTGGGCCACCACCGATTTTAACGCCGAAGAAGGGCCTACCACGCTGGGGGGAACCACCGTCACCATCGGGGGGCAGATGGCTTTCATCGATTACGTTAGCCAAGGGCAGGTGAACGTGCAGGTGCCGGGAACAGTAGGCACGGGCTCGCAACCGCTGGTGGTTACCACGAAAGCAGGCGCGAGCGCCCCCTTTGCGGTGACCGTGGATTCCGCCATGCCGGGGCTGCTCGCTCCGTCCAATTTCAAGGTCGGCGGGACACAATACGTGGTGGCGCAGTTTGGGGATGGCACGTACGTTCTACCGCCGGGCGCGGTTTCCGGTGTCACTTCGCAGCGCGCGCAGCCGGGCGATGAGATCGTAATCTATGGGATCGGCTTCGGCCCCGTCACCCCGGACATTCAGCCCGGACAGCTTGTCCAGCAGAGCAACTCGCTGGTTGAGCCATTCGCGATTTCGTTCGGCGGCGTACCGGCGGTAACGGTGCCCTACGACGGACTGGCGTCGAACTTTATGGGACTTTACCAGATCAACGTAATTGTGCCGTCGGTACCGGCCAGCGATACGGTGCCAGTGACCTTTACCCTGGGCGGTGTAAGCGGCACCCAGACGCTTGCTATAGCCATCGGGAATTGACGATCTTCGAAACGACAAGCCAGGAGCCTGTCCTCACTTATGCGCCGTGTTGCATTCGCACTCACATTCTTCTTATTCGCGCCGCTGCTGCCAGCCAGCGGAGTGATCGTAAACTGGAATCCTCAGGATCCCACTGTAGGCCCGTACCCTACCGATGTGTTGACTACGCCCGACAGCACTCAGAAGAACGGCATGCGCATCAACCTGCCCGTGCCCGATTGCACCACGGCTCCCAGCGACTGCCAGGACGTGCAACTGATCAATCAACTGGACGGCTTCCAGACGGTGCCGCGCATCACGGTGAACTTCTCCGCTCCCGTCGACGTGAACTCCATTCACCATGCCATCTACTATGTGGCGCTCGACAATTTGACCCAGGAGGAGCACGGAATCAACTATACCGGCCAGATGCTATACACCACGCAGATGATTTACGATCCCACCACCAATACGCTGTACGGCAAGCCGGATGGTAACCTGGACCAGCATCGGCAGTATCTGATCGTGGTGACCGACGTTATCCGCGACATGGCGGGCGACCCGGTGCAGGCGGACCCCGGATATACGGCTTGCGTGCAACCGGGCCCGGGCGTTACCGAGACCAGCTATTGCGCCGAACTATCGCAGGCAGTAAGCGGCGTAGCCGCGCAGCTCGCGCCGGCCAACGTCGTGGGCGCCTCCGTGTTTACCACCATGAACGTCACCACCTGGATGGAGCAGGCTTACGCGCAACTGGGCAACGTGGCGCCGCCTCCTGCGCCGGTGCAGCCCCTGGCGCTGATCCAGTTTTCGAACATCGCGTCGCTGGTGCTGCACGAGCAGGTGGGCGTAAATCCCGCGCAATTTGCAGATGTGGCGCTGCCTATCACGAACCCGCTGATTCAAGGCATCGGCGCGATCGGCTTCGGATCCTTCGCCTCGCCGAACTTTCTCAACGACCAGCAGGTGATCCCGTGGACGCCCACGGGCCAGCCTGTTTCCTTACCCGGTTCCGTCAACGAGATTACCTACCACGTGTTTCTTCCGGCAACACCGCAGCCCCCGGCGGGATATCCAGTCGTTATCTTCGGGCACGGCTTCGGCGACAGCCAATGGGGCGGGCCGACCGCGGTGGCTCCGGTGCTGGCGCAAGCCGGTTTCGCCACCATCGCCATTAACGCGGTGGGTCATGGTTTCGGGCCGCAGAGCCAGGTCATTATCACGGACCCCTCGGGCAAGGTAACTACCTTCAACGAGGGCGGGCGGGGTGTGGATCTCAATGGCGACGGGCAGATTGGTTCGTATGAAGGCTGCCTGGCGGCGAATCCGGCGCAGGTGGCGCTACGCGACTGTCTGCGGCAAACGGCGCTCGATCTCGGGGAGTTGGTGCGCACGATCCAGGGCGGGGTGGATCTGGACGGCGACGGAAAGCCGGATCTGGACGCCACCAAAATCTATTATGTCGGCCAGTCGCTGGGCTCCATGTATGGCACGATCTTCTCGGCGATGGAACCGGCCGTGCCGGCCTCGGTGTTGAATGTGGGGGGCGGTTCGGTGGAGGACATCGTGCGCTGGAGCCAGGCGTACCATTCGCTGGCCGCGGCCATCCTGGCGGAGCGCACGCCATCGCTGCTCAACGAAGGGACGGATTTCAACGACAACTACGTGTTCCCGTATCAGGCGGTGTTCGTCAACGAGGTGCCTGGCGCCATCCAGATACAGAATACGTTCGAGCTTTACGAGTGGTTGGAGTCGCCGGGCGATGCCGTATATTATGCGCCGCACATGGCGGACTCGATGTTGCCGGGCGTGCCTTTCAAGCGCATCCTGTTTCAGTTGGCGCGCTTGGACCTGACCATGCCGAACATGGCCACCACGCGGCTGATCAAGGCTGCCAACCACCCTACCACTTGGGAGTACCGGCACGATATCGCGCTGGCGGACGGGCTGGCGGTGCCGCAGGACCCGCACCCGTTCCTGGCGCTGTTCATCGGCTTTTCGGGGACCACGGTGGAAATCCCGAGCCTGGATGCGATACTGATTGGACTGGCGGCGCAGCAACAGGTAGCGGGCTTCTTCGCCTCCGGCGGACTGACCGCGCCGGACCCCAATACGTTCCTATCCGCGCTTCCACCGGGTTTGTTTCAGATTCCGCCGAGCTTGCCGGAGGACAACGGGTACTGAAGGATAGAGCCATCATCTCTTAAGGATGAGCGATTGAAACTGGGCCGCCGAGATGCGCACCGCTCCTTCCGCGGACAACCACAACCGGCCCTCGGCGCCGCTCAGGAACTGTACACTCCTGATCGTGGCGGCGGCCGCGGCCGCGGGCGGCAGCGTCGACTTGAGATCCAGTCCCTTGCGAATCGACGACTCAACACTGGCGGCGATCTTCTCCTTCACAGCCGTACCCAGGGAGCCGGATTGCAAAACCTCGCCCAGCGACCCATCGGCGTCGATCTTTTGCACCTCCGCGCCCATCGAGATGCCGTCCGCGGCCACCGCCGGCGTCAGCCTCACGGTAATGACCGCGTTGCCACCCACCAGGCGTTTGGCCGCATTCTTGCCGAGGGCCTTGATGCAGGCCCAACGCTCGTAATGCACCTGAGCGGTTAAAACCGCGGCCGGAGAGGTTGGGACGATCGTGGCGCGCTCCACCGAGAGACGCTCGCCGCAGCGGTCCGAGCGGTCCAGTTGGGTGGCTAACAGCGGGCCGATGTTAGCCTGCAGATCGCTCAAATCCGCCGTCAATGCCATCTTGTATGGCCCATGGGGCGCGCTGGAGAGTGATCCCCAAGCCGTGATGTTGACCGCCTGGCCCTTGACGTCGAAAGAGGTCTTCACCGGCGGAATCTTCAGTTCGAGATCTTCCGCACCGGCTGGGGCGGCGAAGACCGGCGCGATCGACAGGAGTATCCAATACCGCATGAAATGCAGTGGACGCGGCGCCTGGCTGCCTAGTTACAGCGCCGCGGCCGCTTACGATTCGCCTTTCGTAGCGAACGCCGCTGCGCGCTTTTGCATCTCTTCGCTCGACACATCCTCTTTGTGCGTGGCGAAGTGCCAGACGTGTCCGAACGGGTCCTCTAATTGGCCCGCGCGATCGCCATAGAATTGATCCGCCACGGGCCGCCGCACTTTGGCCCCGGCGGCTTCCGCGCGGCCGGCCAGCGCATCCACATCCTCCACGTAAACATGGATCGTGACCGGTGAGCCGCCCAGCGTTCGCGGACTGAGGAAACCCATTTCCGGGTACTCGTCCGCCAGCATGAACTTGGCTTTGCCGATCTTGAGTTCCGCGTGGCCAATTCTGCCGTCCGGGCCGGCCAGCCGCATTATTTCCGTTGCGCCGAATGCTTTCTTGTAGAACTCGATCGCGTCGGCCGCTCCCTTAATCGACAGGTACGGCGTAGCGCTCTCGGAACCCTCTGGTATTGCCTTCACTGTGTTTGCCATGCAACTATTTTCGACCATGCAGCGCGGGTTGTATTGTAAAAATCTGAAGTCAATCGATCAGGGGGACGTGATTGAAGTGTTCCGTACAGTGCGCAATATAAGTGGACGGATTGATGCCGGAAAACGCGCGGAAGTCGTGAATGAAATGCGCCTGATCGAAATAGCCGCAATCCGTCGCCACCGCCGCCCATTCGACCGGCCGCGCCATTCCGATCCGCCGCAGCACGCGTTGGAACCGCCGCACGCGGCAAAATAGCTTGGGCGTGAGTCCGACCTCGCCGCTGAACACCTGGATGAACCGCTTTGCGCTCAGGCCGATCTGGCCGGTAACCTCCGCGACAGTGCGCGTGGTTTGCAGGCCATGAAACTCGTGCAACGCAAATGCCACGGCCGGGTGCCGCTCCAGGCGCCGCCCCGCCTGCGCGAGCAACGCCTCTTCCAGAACCCCAAGCCTGGCCTGCGGCGAGACGGCCTCCAGCAACCGTGCGCGCAACTGGTCTGCCACGCGCCCCCACAAATCCTCCAGCGACACGAGCGTGTTGTGCAGCTCGCCGGCCGGCAAACCCAGGAACGGGAAGGCGCCTCCTGGTTTGAAATGTACCCCGGCGACGGAATGCTGCTCCGCCGTATCGATCACGAAGAATTCCGAGTGCGCGCCCACCACTACCGACCCGCGCAGCGTCCGGAATTTCCCGGTATCGTGCGGGTCGTACACGCGCACCAGGTCTTCGTTGAGGTTGATCACCAGTTCCATGGAGCCATCCGGGAGCATGCGCTCTTTCTGGTGCGGCTGGCGGTAGCCCTCGTACAACCAAAGCAGTTCCACGAACTCCGAGAGGGGCGGGGCAGGGAAGCGGTGGTACGACGCCATCAGTCTTAATCAAACCACAGCCGCACGGTCAGCGGGCGCAGTTGGAAAACACGCGCGCATTGTCGCGCGGGATGAGGCCGGGAGGGATGTGGGTCAGCGCCAGATTTCGTACGCCGGATTGCAGTCTGATCTGAGTCGTGTGTCCACCCAGGGTGTCGATGTGAACCAGTTCCATACTGCGCTCTTCGCCCTGCCGGCTGGACTGAATCGCATACAGGTCGCGGCCGTCGGGCGTGACGACCATGCGGTTGACCTGCACCGACCCGGCGATATGGCTGACATGGCCTGTGGACACCTGGATCTCAAATATGCCGCCCAGCGGCTCGTCCGGGCAAGCGTCGCGGCGGTCGACTTTGAAACCGAACGCTTCCGCCAGGAAAAGTTTGTCCCGTGCGCCGGCAAGCGTCAGCAACATGGGTAGCCTGCAGTGGTTGTAGAGGTCCGGCAATTGGACGGGTGTGGCTTCCTCAAGCACCCTGATTGCCGGATTCACGTTCCAGAGGCGGCCGATTCCCCCGGCGCCATAGTAATCATAGTGGAACATGTAAAAGCGGTCGCCCGCCCAGGCGCCGGTCACCGGACCGGCTGGAATCGGAAGCCGCCGCGCGAGTGTCATGGAACCCATATCGAAGATATCCAGCGACGGATTGGGAGAATTCGTGACGCCGAGGAGCCACTGTCCGTCGGGCGAAGGTTGCAGATTGTACGTCCCGGGCGCTCTCATTGTGGCCAGCCGGTTCAGGTAGCGGTCGAACACTTCCACACCTTGCGCGCCCTGTGTGAAGAGGTAGTTGCCATCCGGCGAAGGCAACCCAAACATGGCCGGCGCGGTGAGAAAACACATGTTCCGCAATGTAAGGTCGAGCGAATACAAACCGCAGCATTTGTTTGACGAGAATTCGCTGTCTCTCGCGAGATAAAGCATGCGGCCATCCGGACTGGCTGCCACGCTTTCCAGCTTCCCATTGGCGCTCACGGCGCCCAGTTTCCCGAGTGTGGCGCTATAGAACTCGATGCTCATGGCGCGCGCCACCGCCAGCACCACGGACGGATCTTCGGCGAAGGCGGCCGCGGACGCCAACAACAAGATCGATACTGTGAAGAATGCACGCATAGGTTCCTACTTCACCGGCTTATCGGGGTCCGGCACTTTCGGCTTGGGCGTGGGCTCATGGGGAGCGGGCGGCGAAACCGGCTTGGGCGGGTTCTTGGACGGGGGCGCGCGGTACCCCGGCGGGGTCACCAGAATAATTCCCGTATACACCGGCACCGGAACGTCGACTTCCACCTCAACCTCCTGCGGCGGGGTGTTGACGATGACCACTGGCGGTTCCGCCGGCGGCCCGTTCGTATATGCCGTATCGCTGGGCGCCGGGCTGGGAGGCGCTTCGTACGCCGTTTCAGTGGAAACGGAAACGGCGCGCGAACTGCCGGCGCGCAGCGGTGGACGGAGCGCGTCCAGGCGCGCCGCCGGAAATGGCGGAGACGGAAGCGCCTCGGCGAAGACCGCCGCGGCCAGAGGCTCCTTAGGGCGGCTGGCAAAGCTCGCCGGATCGATTTCGAGCGCTGCCGGCGTGTAAACGGCATAGGTGGTATTGGCGTTCAAGTATAGGCGCGGGGGCTCCGGCGGCTTCCAGTCTTCACCGGGCGCGAGGGCGCCCCAACCCACCAGCTTGGCGCTCTTCAGCCAATAAACGTCGCCGGGCTTGAACACCGTGCTGTCGCCGGGCGCCCAGATCCAACCCGTGCCTTCCATCAGCATCCAACGGCCGTAATGATACGGAAGCCAGCCCCACGCATCGTCGCCGATCCAGGTGTAGCCAAGGCCGTCGTACCAAAGCCATCTGCCGTTGCGGAAAGGCGCCCAGCCGGCCGGCGCTTTAGGTTTCCAAACGGCGCCCAGATCGGCGGTCTGGATCCAGACGCCGTACGCATCCAGGTCCGCGAAGCCATAGCTCAGCGCCGGAACGTGCGCCGCGGAGGTGGTCGACACCAGCACTTTGTCGCGTTCGTCGCACCAGCGGTCGGTTTCAAGCGGTGGGATCTCGCGATTGAGGATGAAGCGCGCCGGATGCGCCGGATCCAGCTTCACCATCTGGCCTGGGTTCAAATCGAACTCCGCCGACGGTGAGGAGAAGCGCGCCACGCCGTCCGACGCGGCGATCTGGCTCCAGGGATCGCGCGCCTCCAGGCGCAGGCGGGCGCCTTGATGGATGGTCACCTGGGCCCCCGGCACGGCCACGGTCAGCGCATCCTTGCCTTCGGCCGCGCCTGTGAAATATGCCACACCGTGGTCCAAAGAGATGAGTGTGATCCGCTGCCCGGTGGAAAGGCGGGTGTAATCGGAAAGCTCGGCGAGGGAATCGGGACCCAGGCGCAAGATGCTGCCGTCGTCCAACTCCACCTCGACGCGCGCGGGGCCTTCGGTGCGCAGCCACGACATCTCGCGCAGGGGCAGATTGCGTTGCACAGCCTGCCAGTCGTCGGCGGCCTGGAGTTGGACCTGGACGTTGCCGTCGTAGTCGCCCACCCGTGCGTAGCGCGCTTGCCCGGCGGTAAGTACAATCGGGAGCAGCCACAGGGCCAGGCGTTTCATAAGTCCTCCGGTTGTCCACTCATTTGACGCGCAGTGGATTGTAAGCGTTTAAGGTTTATTCGAGAATATACTCGGAAGAACCGGCGCGGGCGGCCGATGAGGTCAACATGACAAACGCCATAACCCACAACGCTTACGTGCCACAAGCTGCCTACCAGCCGGCCTCGACCGCCTCGACCAGGCATTCGGAAGCGAGCCAGACGCCGGCGCCTGAGGATACCGTCCAGTTGAGCAGTACGGCCAAAGCCGCGATGGGCGACGCCGCCCAAGGCGATCCGGATCACGATGGCCATTGATTGGACTTCCCTGGAACCCTCCGCGCCTGAGGATCAATTGTATTAATCCAGCTTCCGAACCTTAGAACAGGAACTTGAGCGCGAGCTGAACCAGGCGCGGGTTATTTACAGTGGTGTTGATCGAACCGAAACCCGGCGTATCGAGCTCCGGACAGGCAGCACAGATGCTGCCGCCGGGCGTACCAAACTGCGGATGGTTAAAGAGGTTGAAGACCTCGGCCCGGAAATCGAGCCGCATCCCCTCACGCCATGGCAGAAGGAAGTGTTTGATAGCCGAAAAGTCCGTATTCACGAAACCCGGGCCCGAGAGTGGAGTCCGGGAAGCGTTTCCCAGCTCGCCCGCGGGCGGGTCCACGAAACAACTGGTGTTGAACCATTCGTTAATGGTCGGGTTGCTCAATACCGGGTTGCAAACCTGGTTGGGGCGGTTCAAGCTGTTCCCGTCATTTTCAAAGTTAACGCCGGAGTTGTTGTTCGCCACCACGAAGACAGGAAACCCGGAAGTCGCCTTCTCAATCACGGTCAGCTCCCAATTTCCCAAGAGAGCGTTAACCGGACCGTTCCAGTCACTGCCGAATGCCTTACCTTTGCCGAATGGCAGTTCATAGATCACGCTGGCGGTGAAATCGTGGTTGAGGTTGACTTGAGACAAACCCCAATCCAACTGTTGCCACCCGGGCAGGGGATAGTAAGGCGCACCCAGGTTGCTGCCCAAGCCGTCGGTGTAACCTGTGTCGTAGTTCCTGGAATAGGTATAGCCAATCAGTGCATAGAGACCATGCCGGGCGCTCTTCGTCTCAGCCTTTATTTGAAGCGAATTGTAATGAGCCCTCCCGTCGTCGGTCATGTTATCTACGGTCGAGTACGGGAAGTTGGTCTCCGGAACGCCGAAAGCCGTTCCGCCCGGTCCGCAGCCCAGGGTATATCCGGCGACCATGCCGCAAGCGGAGGGAGATCCCACATTCAGGTTATTGCCGAACACCAGAATGTGGGACGCGCGGGACCCTGCGTATCCGGCCGTCAACAGCAACTGCCCGGGCAGTTGGTGTTCCACGTTCACGTTGAACTGTTGCACCATACCCTGCTTGAAGTTAAGGTTCATCGAATTGATCGTTCCCGTGAAATTCCCGGGAGAGGGTGACGAGGTGACAATGGGAAAACCGGACGATAAACTAATCCCGGTAGGCGTCAGTCCAGAGATCGTCGCGCAGGCGGAGGTGGCGAACGGACATCCGCCGCCAAAGGCAAATGCATCGGACTCGTAGAAATAGGGCGGATTTTGCCACAAGCCCTGGGCGCCCATGTTCCAGGAGGAATCATGATAGATCGCGTAGCCTCCGCGCAGCACGGTGGTCTGACTGCCCCAAGGTTTCCAGGCCAGACCGATGCGCGGCTCAAGCGCCGTCCAATCCATCTTGACGCCCGCATATTCATTGGCGTTTTGCCCCGCGATCAGAAAAGTCTGGGTGTCCAGGACGAAATTTGCCTGGCGGTTGAAAACCTCGCTTTCAGGTGTAACCATGGCCCAGGCCAATCCTAGATTTAATGTCAGATCCTTACTCACGCGCCAATCGTCTTGCACAAACGGACGATACATTTTCCAGCGCCGACCGGTAACATCGCCGTCGAACGTTTGATCGTGGATCGCCAGATCGGTGAAGCCCATCAACAACGACGCGGCAGGGTCGCCGCCCCAATCGCCGGTGATGTCCCAATATCCGTCCTGGAAGCCGACGGCCAGGACATTCAACTGGTTGGCGCGAATGTTACCGCCGATCCGGATGTCGTGTTTACCGCGCACCATGTCTAGGGAATCCGAGACCATAAAGACATTCGTGCCGCCGAGAAATGGCGAATATCCGCGATCGCCCAACGACCAGTAGCCACTCAATTCCGTGGAGGTCAACCCGCAACTTTCGGCGCCCTCCAATGGGTTGGTTGGGGTTGAGTTGGCGCCCGGAATTCCAAGCTTGTTGGATTCACAGGTTCCGCTGCCGTAAGACGTGAAGTAGTCGATGATCCGGTTGAAACCGGCGGTGAATTGATTGACAGTCCGTTCGGAGAAGATATGCGTCTCCGAAATCGCGGCATTCCGCCCGTGATTGTCGATGTTCTCGGTGCTGGCAAAAGCGCCCTGTTCGGCAAATCCCGGAGAGCCGCCCGGAACGAACGAAACCGCCTGATCGTAGCTGAAACGCGCGAACAGCGAGTCTTTGGTGGAGAAATTGTGGTCCAGCCGGATATCGAACTCGCCTTCGTTGAGCTTCCTCACGGGTTCGTTGACATAGTTATAGCCGAGCGCCGGGTTGTCGGCATTAGGCAGAGGATATAGGCCGATCATCTCCTGGCCGATCGGATTGATCAGGTTTTGAGGAATCTTGTTGCACGGAGTGCCAGGTGTCTGGCTGCCGTTCGGAGCCGCGGGAAGGGCATTGCCCGAGCCATCGCACATGAAGGGGTGGTTTACCAGAGCTCCGGTGGAAGTCTGAGTCGTCACATAGGGGTTATTCAGGATTTGCGAGTTTGGATTGCCGAACGCATCGTCGGTGAAATCGCCATTACGCATGGCGGCTGTGGGAACCAGGCCCACATACGGAATCCCGTGCCGCTGCATCTTGGCTTGATAATCCGCAAAGAAAAATGTCTTGTCCTTCTTCACCGGTCCGCCAATCGAGCCGCCGAACTGATTCAAATTGAATTGTTCGGTGTAGCTGGCGAAGAAGCTGCGCGCATCCAGATCCGTATTGCGGAAGAATTCGAATAAGGAGCCATGATAGTCGTTGGTCCCCGACTTAGTCGTTACCAGCACTGTCGGACCCGCGCGCGTGCCATACTCTGCGGAGTAATTGTAAGTCAGTACTTTAAACTCCTGGATGGCGTCGAGCGAAGGCAGGATGGCGATGCCCCCCGCCGTCAGCTCGTTGTTGTCGTTGCCGTCGTACAGCCAGTCCGTGGAGTTGGCGCGCGACCCGCCCACCGACAGAGAAAAGGAGCCGCGCGCCGACACTTCGCTGCTGGGGCCGCCGTTGAAAAAGCTCTGCGGATTGGTCTCGGTAATGGTGCCGGGCGTCAGCGTAGCCAACTGCACAAAATCGCGCCCATTCAACGGCAGTTCGGCGACTTGTTGGGCAGTGATCACCTGGCCCAGCGTCGGGTTGGTGGTCTCGACGGCCACGGCGGTCGCGGTCACTTCCACGCTCTCCTTGACGGACGCGGGTACCAGCCTGAAATCCACCTCGCGGTGTTCGTCCACCTGCAGGCGTACGTCCTTTTGTTCGGCGGGCTGAAAGCCGGTAAATTCCACGTGTATGGTGAAGCTGGCTACCGGCAGCAAGGGCACCAGGTAGTGCCCGGAATCGTCGGTGGTGGAATCGCGGGTGACGCCTAAGGCCGGCGCTGTGACCGCCACCTTCGCCCCGGCAACCGCGGATCCCGTGGCATCGGAAACGGTGCCTGAAATGATCCCTGTAGCCTGGCCATAAAGAAACGGACACGTGCCAAATATCGGCAAACAAATGGCCGCCGTGAGCAGCGTTCTTCCCGTGGGCATCGGAAGCTCCCTTCGACTGCCACTCCCGGCAGCGGCGATATAGTATTCTCCCGTTGCAACGTAACTACTGAAGACCGGGGAGTGAACCAGTATGACTGGATTATTACGGTGGTGTCAAGCCTTTTAATGCGCCGCCAATCAGCAGCCAATCCGCAACATGGTCTGCGGCTATAATGGCATCTAGCTACTCGAAGCATGCGAAAACGAACCTGGAGCCGGATCGTCCTGCGCACCGCCATAATGTGTGCGGGCCTGCCGGCCGTGTCCGCCCTATATCACTATACCCTTCGGGCCAACAGCACCACGGCGGCGCTCACCGATCTGCTTCTGGTGCTGGGGGCGGCCGTGCTGTGGGGGCTGCCGGAAGCCATGCTGGCTTCCATCGTAAGCATGCTATGCCTGGACTACTACTTCCTGCCGCCCGTGCCTGGGTTCGGAATCGACGATCCGCAGAACTGGGTCGCGTGGGGCACTTTCCTGATTACGGCATTCGTGGTCAGCGAGCTGTCTACAAGATTAAAGAAGCGGGCCCTGGAGGCTACCCAACGGCAAAGTGAAATCGAGCGAATGTACGCGCTGAGCTGCAAGCTGATGCAAGGGAGCGCGGCGGCCGCATTGGCCCAAGGTATTCCGGGACAGGTGGCGGAGATTTTTGGCTGTCCTGGAGTGGCATTCTTCGACGGGCTTTCCGGTCAGGTCCACCGCACGGCGTCCGCGGCGGCGATCTCCGATACCGCTTTGATGGACGTATCCGGCTCCTCCAATTCGCCGTGCCCCGCCGGCGGCAATTCCACGCTTGTGGCGGTAAACCTGGAGACCACGATGATCGGCAGCCTGGGATTCAGCGACGCCGCGATTTCGGCGCCCGCTATGCGGTCGATCGCCAATCTGGTGGCTTTGGCCATGGATCGCGCCCGCAAACGGGAGGCCGCCGCGCAAGCCGAGGGGGCGCGCCGCCATCAGGAGCTGAAATCCATGCTGCTGGATGCCCTGGCGCATGAGTTTCAGACGCCGCTTACCTCCATCCGCGCAGGCATCGACGCCATGCTGGTGGAATCGCCGCGACGCGACCAGCAGGAATGGCTCGAGATTATGGATGAAGAGGGCGGCCGCCTGAAAGCCATGATGACCGAAGCCATCCAGATGGCGCGGCTCGAAGCGGGCCACGTGGAGCTCGACAAGCAGATGCATACGGTGGAGGACTTGGTTTACTCGGCCCTGGAGAAAGAGGTGAGGGACGGTTCGCCGGTCGAAATCGATTTGCCGCAAGGTCTGCCTCCGGTGGCCGCCGACGCCGGCCTGATCCGCCTGGTGATCCGGCAAATCGCTGGGAACGCTTTGAAGTATTCGCAGCCAGGCACGCCCATCACAGTGCGCGCACACGCCGGGGACGCCGGTGTGGTAATTAGTATCCAAGACCGCGGGCCCGGCATTCCCGCGGAAGAGCAGCGGCAGATCTTCGAAAAGTATTACAGAGGGAAGCAGGCGCGCGGACATCTGACCGGCATGGGTATGGGATTGCCCATCGCGCGCCAGGTCGTCGAGGCCCACAACGGCCGTGTGTGGGTCGAGAGTCAGCCTGGCGAAGGCGCCACATTTTCGTTTACTCTTCCTTTAGCGTACGAGGAGGCCAACGTTTGAGCGGAGCTAAAATCCTGGTGGTCGACGACGATTTGCAAATCCGGCGAGTGATGCGCAAGATGCTCGCCGCGCAGGGTTACGCAGTCAGTGACGCGCGCAGCGGTGAAGAAGCCCTGGAGACGCTCCGCCGAGGCCGGCAGGATCTGGTGCTGCTGGATCTGGCGATGCCCGGCATGGGCGGCCTGGAAGCTTGCCGTGCGATTCGCGCGGGTTGGGATCTGGCCATCGTGGTCCTGTCGGTCCGCGACATGGAGAAGGACAAGATCGGCGCCCTGGACGCCGGCGCGGACGATTACGTGACCAAGCCGTTCAGCATGCAGGAATTGCTGGCGCGCATACGTGCCGGCTTGCGCCGTTCGCCCCTGGCTCCGGAAGCGGCGCCGCCACTGCTGCAAACTGGTGGCCTGGAGATCAACTTCATGGCGCGCAGGGTCATTGTGGGTGGCCACGAAATCCGTCTGACCCGCAAGGAGTTCGACCTGCTGCAGTATCTGGCCACTAATCCTAATACTCCCATTCCGCATCGTCGCCTGTTGCAGGCGGTGTGGGGTCCGGACTACGGCAACGAGGTGGTCTATTTGCGGGTGTTCATCAATCAGCTGCGCAAGAAGGTCGAACCGGAGCCCGCCAAGCCGCGTTACATCCTGACTGAGCCTTGCATCGGATATCAATTTCATATGCCCCATACAGCAGAGAGCCAGGAATGAGCACCCCAGACACGGCCGCGGCTTCACCTGAACTCATCTTCGAGACTCTGACCGCCTATCAACGCTCCGCAGCCTTGCACGCGGCGATCGAGCTGGATCTGTTTCGCGCCATCGGCGAAACGCCGGGCGACATCGCTTCGCTGGCGCGGCAATGCAGATCCTCCGAGCGCGGCATTCGCATACTCTGCGATTACCTCACCATACTTGGATTGCTCGCCAAGGAAAATGGCCGCTACAGGCACACGCCGACCAGCGCGTTATTCCTGGACCCCCGATCGCCGTCGTGCATTGCTTCGGCCGCGCGGTTTCTGGGCCATTCATCCCACGCCGAACCGTTCGCCCGCCTGGCGGAAGTCGTCCGCAGCGGCCACACGGTGCTGCCGGGAGCCGGTACTGTCGAGCCGGAGAACCCTATCTGGGTGGAGTTCGCGAACGGCATGGCGCCCATGATGGGAGCTCTGGCAGGCCCGTTGGGCGCAATTGTTCTCGACGGGTTGGCCGGGCCGCTGCGCGTGCTGGATATCGCCGCCGGCCACGGCCTGTTCGGCATTGAGTTGGCCAAGCTCAATCCGGAAGCTCACATCACCGCGGTCGATTGGGCCGCCGTGCTGGAGGTCGCGCGCGCCAACGCCCGTCACGCCGGTGTGGAGGAGCGCTACCATTTACTGCCGGGTAGCGCCTTCGACGTCGAATATGGAGGGCCGTACGACATCGTCCTGCTCACGAATTTCCTGCACCATTTCGACCCGCCCACGTGCGTCGGCCTGCTGCGCAAAGTAGCCGGCGCATTGAAGCCCGGAGGCCGCGCCGCGACCCTGGAGTTCGTGCCCAACGATGACCGCGTTTCGCCGCCGATCGCCGCGGCCTTCAGCTTGACCATGCTTGCGGGCACCGTGGCCGGAGATGCGTACACCTTCCGCGAGTTGGAGAAAATGTACCAGGAAGCGGGCTTCGGCGCCGTCACCGCGCACCCCATCCCCAGAAGCGCGCACACCGTGGCGATGGGTTGCGTCTAACGGTTTAGCTGAGCCTGCCGGATGCGATAGAGGCTATTGGCCGACCGGATATACACCGAATCGCCCGCCAGGGCCAGCGAAGCGTAAACCGGCTCTCCCAGGGAGTTGGTTGCCAGAACCTCAAAATCCGGCCCGGCTTTTACCACATAAGTGTCGCCATCGTTGCTGGTGATCATCAGTTTCCCATCGAAGGCCACGGGCGCGCCGGTGAACTGTCCGGGTTGGGGGAAGCGCTTTCCTTCGTACTTCACCTCGCCCGAGAGGGCATCCAGGCAGGTCACCAGTCCGGCGCCGGTCATTACGTACAGGTAGTCGCCATATAGGATCGGCGATGGAATGTATCCGGTACCCTTGTCGTACTTCCAGGCTACGCGCGGCTGGTCTTTGGCGGGGCCGAGCCGGATGGCCATGACGATCTTCTTCGGAAATCCGCTGCTCACGTACACCATGCCATGGCCGAATACCGGTGTGTGCACGGAGTTGCTCTGCAGGCCTTCGGTGCGCCAAAGCTCCTTGCCGTTGTTTGGATCGTACGCCACCACGTCTTCCATGGCCGGGACGATCAACGCGGGCTGCTTGCCGGATTCCACGATCACCGGTGTGGTCCAGTTGACAGCTTCCTTGCGCGGCGTTTTCCAGGCGATCCTGCCGTCCGCCGTAAATACCGCGGCCAGAAAGGACGCATCGCCTTCATCCTGATCGGCCAGAATCAGGATCTTGTCTCCGAACAGGACCGGCGATACACCCGTCCCTACACCCAGCGTGGCGATACCGCCCAGCGACATCTTCCACACCAGGTTACCGTCGAAATCGTACTTATACAGACCTTGCGATTCGAAGTAAGCGTAGAGGAACTTGCCATCGGTGACCGGGGTGGGCGAAGCATAGGTATTGAATCTGTGGATGTCGTCGAAAACCGGGCCTTCGTAAGCGGTGCGCTCCCAAAGCTGCTTGCCGTCGCCCGCGTCGAAGCACAGAACTTTGAGCGTATGCTTGTGAGTTCCGCCGACGCTATCGGGATGGCGGAAGGGTTGGCCCTCCGCCTTATGCTTGATGGGCGCGGCGCCGGGCAGTACTTCCCCTTCGAGATCCGTAGTAAGGAAAACGCGATTGCCCCACACGACCGGCGAGGCGTGGCCGCGTCCGGGCACGGCCGTCTTCCAGGCCACGTTATGGTCGTGACTCCAGGTGGACGGAAGGTTTTTCAGCGGGGAGACGCCGTTGGAGGAAGGACCGCGCCATCCCGGCCAATCGTCGGGACCGGCTATGGAGCAGGTGGCGGCGGCGAACGTCAGGAGCGAAAGCAGTACGGAGCGCAAACGGAACCCTCATGGCAAGTGTAGCAAGAGGCCGTCCGAAAAGTCGGCCGCAGCATGGCTGCGCTTCGCTGCACCTCAAGATGGGCTGCCGCTTTAATCCGCATTTCTCACATGTGGCCCGAGGACGTGGCGTACGCACTCGTGCGTGCCGTGTCGAGACTCGTCTCGACACCCTTGTCGGCCGGCCCAGCCTGTTAAAGACGGGCGTCGGCACGAGTGCCGACGCGGCACGCACGAGTGCGTACGCCACGTCACCGTCGCGAAGCTCTGTGAGAAATACGGGCTAATCCTGCTAATCCCAATGGCCGGGCAGGCCCCACTTCCTGGTCACGTTACTGCCGAACTGGAAGCCTGGGCCGATCGAGAAGCGGATGGTGTTGCGGCCGTCTTTCAACAGATCGGGGAACAGGTGATCGTGCACCAGGTCGGCTTGCACCACCAGGCCGAAATGTTTAGTAATATTGAAGCCAACGCCGCCGCCGAATCCGTAAAATGCGGTCCATTCTTCCTCCTTGCCGGAAGGCGCGATGGCGTTCACCACGAGTTGTGTAACGTGATCGACGGGATGGGCGGTGGCGACCTCGTTTATGATTCCGCAGGAAGGCCGGATGTAGGGCGTAAAGCGTTTGAAATGGCGATACGGAAACTCGGGACCCGCCGTGAAGGTCTGGGTAACGGAGCTGAACGGAAGGGCGGCGACATAATTCGAAGGGAGGACGCCGGCGGCTTCCAATTCCGTGATGAGCGGACCGAACCGGTTCTGTAGGGCGGTAGTAGCCTGGTTCAGCCCGATGGTGGTAGGGCCGGTTCCGCGGCTGTAGTCGAAGCCCAAACTGATATGCCGCGACCAGCGCATGCCGGCCTGGATATGAATGCCGGGTTCGAAAAGATCGATCTTCGGGCTGTCCAGAAACATGAATCCGGTGTAGATGAGGAAGCGCCCGACATATGCCTGCGCGGGTTGATCCTCTGGAGGCGGTTGCTGGGCGATGAGGCACGGAGCCACCAGGAGCAGCGAGGCCGTGTACGGAATCAGACGGGCCAGAGGGCGATGGGGGCGGGACGTGGCGGACTTCTGCGGCATTTGACCTCGATTAACGCTCGATTAACATTCGATTAGCGTTGACACACACTGGGTTTACAGACAGCGGATGAATATCAGCGTAGCATTTTGTGGAGGTTTAGAGCCCGGCTGACGGCTGGACCAGTACTAGACCGCAGTGCAGCGCGCTCAACGTGATGCCGCGCTCCGCAGCCACGCGTTGTACCCTTAGGTATGGGCATCAATGTCCGGACGACTATGCGCATGTGCCAGCTGGCTGCCGTTCTTCTGCTGATCGGAACGGGATTCGGCCAGGCCCCGGACGCCGTCATCCGTAGCTCCGTCCGCGAAGTGCTGTTGGATGTCGTAGTCCACGATGCGCACGGCCACCTTATCGCCAATCTGAAACCCGGCGAGGTCACGGTGTACGAAGATGGCGTTCGCCAGGATGTGCGGTCGTTCCGCCTGGTCGCGGGCAGCGAAGTCCGTATCGAGGACGAAAAACAGGCGGCCGAAGCCCAGGCGGCCGGAACCGGGGCCGCCGCGCCGAATACCGCGCGCGCATCGGTGAATCCGTTGCGCACGGTGAACGTGGTCTGCCTCATCTTGAACGATCTGAACCCGGAGACGCGGGCTTTCGCGTTCGAATCCGCGCGCAAGTTTGTGGTTCACGAGCTGCGCCCCAACACCTTCATCGGCGTGTTCAGTCTGGATGCCAGCGGTCTGCGGCCGGTCTTTCCGTTTTCGAACAATCGCGAACATCTGCTGAAGGCCGTGGAATTGGCCGCCGTCAACCAACTGCCGGCGATCAATCTGGGATCCGCCGCCTTGCTGAGCGGCTTGAGCATGCAGGCAACCGGCGCCATTGCGCCACCTGGCAGCGGGACGGAGAATGCCGACGGCTCCAGCCCCTCAGATCCATTGGGCACGCGCGGAGACATGGGTTTCTCGGTGAATGCGGGGCTGCGTGAGATCGATGCGCTCATCGGCCTGGTCCGGCAACTCAGCCCGCTGCCTTTTCAAAAGACTGTGCTGCTCCTCAGTACCGGACTTACACGGCCTCCCGATCAGTTGGAATACTGGGATTCGCTGATCCGTCAGGCCACTAAGGCCGGCGTCACTTTTTATGCGCTGGATGTCTGGGGACTGGGCGTTTGCCAGGATGCACCCAGTGGCAGTTGCCTGGCGGCACAGTCGGCGAGTGCGCCATCGGTCGCGATGCTGAATTACCTTGCCACCCTGAGCCAGCAACAAGGCCCGGCGAGCATCGGACAAGCCGCCGGGTCGTCCTCATCGGCCAATGCGACGCACGGCCCGCCCCCGGTGTCGCCCGCGGCGGTGATGATGGAGCTGGCGCATGAGGACGACTATGTGAAGATGACCGTGTCGAGCGGCAACCGTCAGGAGGCTATTCGCGAACTGGCCGAGCGCACCGGCGGATTCCTGATCGCCAATACCAACAATACGGACAAGCTTCTGGCGCAGGTGATGGAGGAAGTGGATACGCACTATGAGATCGCGTATCCGCCGACGTCGGAGCGCGAAGACGGGCACTTTCGGAAGATCGAAGTGAAGCTGGCGCGGCCGGGGCTGCAGGTGGAAACCCGCAGCGGCTATTTCGCCGTGCCCGACACAGGCGAGCATCCGGTAACTCCCGAAGAAATGGCCGGACTGAGAGCGCTGGACACGCAGCCTCGTCCGCACGCCTTCGACTTCCTGTCGCGGGCCTACCGCTTCCGCGATGCCGGCGGCAGAGCGCAGTATGCAATCGCCTTCGAAATGCCTATCTCAAATCTGACCGCGGCGCCCGGCCTGTCGGGGAAGACGCACCAGTTGCACGCTACGTTGTTGGCGCTGGTAAAGAACGCGCAGGGACAGATCGTGGACCGGGTGGGCAAAGACGTCCCGTCGGTGGTTTCCGACGACCGCCTGGCAGCCGTGCAGGTGGAACTGATGACCTACGAGCACGCGGTGAACCTGCCGCCGGGACACTACACGGTGGAGACGGCGGTGGTGGACCAGGAAGGCAACCGGGCCAGCACCGGCGCGGTCGAGATCGACAATCGGGAGCAGCGCGGCGTAGGGCTCAGCGATCTGGCACTGGTACGGCGGCTGGAGAATCTCGGGCCGCCGCCGGACCCTGCCGACCCGTTCGAATACACCGGCAAGCGAGTGCTGCCTTTCGTAACGAGCGATTTGTTTGCCGGCGCGGTTCCGTTTGTTTATTTGGTGGTCTATCCGGAGCGCGGAAACCTCGCCCAGCCGGAGTTGCACGTGCGGCTGCTGAAGAATGGCCGGCTGCTCACCACCATCGTTCCCGCGTTACCATCGCCCGACGCGTCCGGCGGCATCCCGATGGTTATCGAGCCAACCAGCACGCCGGGCAGTTACGAAGTGAAAGCGACCGTCATGCAAGGCGCCAGTTCGATGGAACGCACCCTTGCCTATACCGTCGCGGCGAAGTGACCGGCCCCTGCTACATTAGACTGACATGTTTACATCCGGAATTCGCAATCGATTGCTGTTGCTGGCGTTTTTGTTGCCGGCGGCCTGGGGCCAACCCAAGCTGGACCTCGGCCTGGTTTCGCGCATCAAGACCGAAGCCTACGATCATTCCAAGGTCATGGACCATCTCTCCTGGCTGAGCGACGTCTACGGTCCTCGGCTAACCGCCTCGCCGGAATTCTTTCAGGCCGCCGAATGGGCCGCCGGCCGGCTGCGTGAGATTGGCCTCAGCAACGTGCATCTGGAGCCGTGGGGACCGTTCGGCCGCAGTTGGTCGCTGGAGCAGTGGTCGGTTGAAATGGTGGAGCCGCGCTACGCGGTCTTGAACGCCACGCCGTTGGCCTGGAGCGGGGGAACCAATGGGGCCATTGCGGGCGAAACGATTCTGGCTCCGATGAAGCGCACCTTCGATCCGAAAAAGGCGCGCGAGGAATTCGCGGCTTATCGGAAAGAGTGGACCGGCAAGCTGCGCGGCAAGTTCGTGATGCTGCGGGATCCCAAGATTCCGGACGAACAAACCAAACCGCAGTTCCGGCGTTACACGGACGCCGAACTGATGGAGATTGCGGCAGCGCCGGAGCACGCCGCGAAGAACTACGCGAAACTGGCGGACTTGACATGGCCCGACGACCCGGCGGATCTGGGCAAGTTCTTCCAAAGCCTGCCGGAATCCGTGTTCGACGAATTGTTCGATGTCATCATACAGTTGTCGACCGAGAGGAACCGCTTTTTTGCGGATGAGGGCGTGTTGGGTGTGCTGATGCGGGACGACCGGTCGCACGACGGCACGACCAACGCCGAACAGGCGGGCTCGCACAAGAGCGCCGATCCGCTGGCGCCTCCCACACTTGTGATCACGGCGGAACAATACAACCGCATGGCGCGCGTGATGGAGAAGAAGACGCCGGTGCGCGTGCGCGTGTCAGTGAAAGTGCGGGCCTCGGACGCGGATGTGAACTCCGCCAACATCATTGGTGAAATCCCCGGCGGCAGGAAGCCGGACGAAGTCGTGATGATTGGCGCGCACTTCGATTCCTGGCATGCCGGTACCGGTGCGACCGACAACGGTGCGGGCAGCGCCGTAATGATCGAAGTGATGCGCATTCTGAAAACGCTGAACGCGAGCATGGATCGGACGGTGCGGATCGGCCTGTGGAGCGGCGAAGAGGAAGGGCTGTATGGCTCGGAGGCTTATGTGAAGCAGCATTTCGGCGATGCCAAAACCATGAAGCTGACGCCGGACCACGCCAAGCTGTCCGGCTATTTCAACCTGGATAACGGCAGCGGCAAGATCCGCGGCGTGTATTTGCAGGGGAACGATGCGATGCGTCCGCTGTTTGAAGCCTGGCTGGCGCCGTTCCGCGACGAGGGCGCGACGACGATCACGATCAAGGACACGGGCGGCACGGACCATCTGTCGTTCGATGCGGTAGGTCTGCCCGGATTCCAGTTCATTCAAGATCCGCTGGACTACGGCACGGTCACACACCATTCCAGCATGGACACTTACGATCACGCGGTGGCGTCGGACTTGATGGAGGCTTCGGCGGTGATCGCGGCGGTGGTGTACCAGGCGGCCAATAGCCCGGAGATGCTGCCGCGCAAGGAATTGCCGAAGGTGCGGTAGGGCGGGGAAAAGAGGCGGCCTGCGAGGCCGCTGCAGGCTGGGAGCCTGCCCCACATTATGGCGCGACAGTAACTGGTTTGCCGGAGTACTTGATTAGTTTGTCAGGTTGGGCGGTCTGACCGATTCCGACACCGTGGCCTTCGCCTACGAACACGACGCGGAAGGTGCGCGTTTCCAGCATGCCCGGGAACTGCCCCTGGCGCTCGCCGATAGTCAGGCTGGCGGCGGCATCGTCCCAATGGATGGGGATGACGGCATAGGCACCCTTCTCGTAATCGTAATTATCGTTCTCGTCTTCGTAGATGGTGAAGCTGCCGTCGGCGCCGCGATAGACGCGCAGTTCGACAGGGTCCGCGGGCTTTTCGGCGGCATACTCGACATCCGGCCCCATGGGAACGATGGAGCCCGCGCGAACGTATAGAGGCAAGCGGTCGAGCGGGGCCGGCGCGTCGATGGATTGCCCGCCATCGGCGGCGTGTCCGGTCCAAAAGTCGTACCATTTTGCCTTTGGGAGATATAGGTGCTTGGTGGTCGCGCCCGGTTCGGTGACCGGATTTACCAATATCGCAGGCCCGAACAGAAACTGATCGCCTATGTTTTGGGCCCGGACATCCGAACGGAAATCCATCACCAGCGGGCGCATGGGAGTGTAGCTCGCGTGGGTCGTCATCCAGGCGACGGAATAGATGTAAGGCATCAACTCATAGCGCAGGCGGTCGAACTGAGTCAGGATGGACTGAGCCTCCGGTCCGTAAGACCACAACTCATTCTGGTTAGTGGTACGGGTCCCGTGCACGCGGAAGATGGGACAGAAGGTGCCGTACTGGAACCAGCGCACGAACAGCTCCCGGTAAGCAGGGTCTTTCGGGTTGCCGATGAAGAACCCGCCGATATCCGTAGTCCAGTACGGAATGCCGGACAAGGAGAAATTCAGGCCGGCCGGAATCTGACGCTTGTAGGTCTCGAAGTCGGACAGAATATCGCCGGACCAGGCGGTCACGGCATTACGTTGCGCGCCCGCGAAGGCGGAGCGCGAGAGGATGAAGACACGCTTGCGGTCGCTCGACTTACGCTGCCCGTCGTAAACCGCTGCCGTAGTCATCAGCGGAAAGATGTTCGCATAACGCGCGCCACTGCCGATCGAGAGTTTGTTGTTCAGCATCAGGTTTTCCTCGCGGCCCTCGGTTTCGGGTTCCGTGGTGTCGAGCCACCAGGCATCCGCGCCGATCTGGAACAGCGCCTTATCCATCAGGTTCCAATAGTAGGCGCGGGCTTGCGGGTTGGTGGCGTCGTAGACCGCCATTCCGGCGGGGTGGTAAGCGCGCGCCTTGGTGCGATCGATGAAGAAGCCGCGTTGGTCCATGTCGGCGTAGGTGGCGGTACCGGGATCGAAGTAAGGCCAGACCGAGATCATGAGGTGGACGTTGTTGCGATGCAGGTCGTCGATCATCCCCTTGGCATCGGGGTAGTTCTTGTTGAAGATAAATTCGCCTTTGGCGGTCCACCAGAACCAGTCCTGCACGATGTTATCGACCGGAATGTGCAGCTCGCGGTACTTGTGAGCCACGTCGAGCAGCTCCTGTTGCGACTGATACTTGTTCTTGCATTGCCAGAAGCCATAAGCCCACTTACCAAACATAGGGGCTGCGCCGGTAAGTTCCCGGTATCCGGCGACGATCTTGTCGAAGTCCGGGCCGTAGAGGAAGTAGTAATCGATGGTGTCGGCCACTTCCGAACTGATATATAAGGAATGCACGAAACGGTTGTTGAACCGGCATCTGGATGTGTTGTTCCAGAACAGGCCGTAGCCGTTGCTCGAGACCAGAAACGGCACGGCGATGCTGGTATTGTCCTGCGATACATCGACCGAGTCGCCGCGATAATTCCACACGCCCGCCTGGTGCTGGCCCAACCCGTAGAAAGCCTCCTCGGAGCCGTAAATGGAGACATTGTCTTCGGCGTGATAGGTATCTTCGCCGTTGACCCTCGCGGGGGTCATGGTCTTGGGTCCTTCAGTCACCAGCTTCTTCCCGGCCAAGTCGCTATAGGCGATGAGTCCGTCGAGGCGGGTGACAGTTACCTTCAATCGCGGAGTGACAAGGGCGATTTCGCCGGCGGTAGATTCCATCTTCCACTGCGGCGCGGGCCAGGCGGTCTTCGCGACCACATATTCAGTCTGCTTCGGAAACGACGAGGTGGGCGAATACAGGACGTGGATGATGGAATCGGCCGCAACCTCGATGCGCATGACGCCGGACTGCATAGTCAGTTGCAGGCCGCTGGGCTGCTGTTGCACGCCGGTAACCGGGTTCGGCGGGATCCACTGCGCGGTGAGGCTGGCGCCAAACCCCATCAGCGCCAGGGCGGGGAACAACGTTTTGCGCATAAACCGGATAGTATCAGAAGGTGGCGGCGCGGGCGCAGATGGCTACGGCGGCGGAAGGCATCGGGCGGCAGCTATGCCCGAGATGCAGGCAAGGGCGGATTTTCCGCGGTCCGGTGTATCGGGGCCCGCTGGCTATGTGGGACGATTGCGCCGTGTGCGGGCTGAAATTCGAGCGCGAGCAAGGCTACTTTTTGGGCGCGATGTACGTGAGCTACGGATTGTCGATCCTGCCGGTGCTGCTGCTCATCCTGCTGATCCGGAAGCTGAGCGGCTGGCCGTACGATGTTACGATCGGGGCGGCATTTGTCGCGTTTCTGCCGCTGGTGCCGGTGGTGGCGCGTTTCGCGCGGGTGATTTGGATGTATGTGGATCAGGCATTTGACCCGCGGTGAGGCAGGGGCGCCGGCCTGGCTGGAATTTGGGTTCTACTTTGCGCTTTTGTTGAAAACAAAGGATCAATTGGGTTCGTATGGTTTTTCTCGCGATGTCTTAGCTGGTCCGCCAGGTACGTTACAAAGCCCTGTAACTTGTTACATCCCGTATCATAGTGCTGCGGTGTGCTGCATTGTGTTGCACCGGCCCGTTTGGACTGCGGCCTTTTTGAGACAGTCGTGAGATGCAACACGCGCTGTTCGCTGCGAACCCCGTCCGCGATCCGACGAGTACATCCTCATCATAGCACCGGAAACAGGCGGGGCTATCGGACAACTTCGACGAGCAGCACCCAGGCATTGGCCACGCCGGCGACGAAGCTGAAGGCAAATCCCGCCACCAGCCAGTAGAGACTGGCAGGTGAGGCAACCAGCAGGCAGATCCCTCCGACGAGGAGGGGTGTACTGGACAGGTGGGTCTGCACAATCCGGATTATCAGCCACAGGCGGGGATGGCCGACCCGCAATCGGGCGTATCGAACGATCCCCACGATCTGTATGAACCAGGAGAGGAGGGCTATGGCGAGAATCTCCGCCGCTAACGCCACACGGGGCTGCCCTGGAACGAGTGCTCCGGTGCAGATGAAGAAGACCTGGAGAAACTGAATGACGGATTCGACCGCCCGCGAAGGCAGACCGGGAAATGCGATGATCCGGGCCAGGTTGATGGAGACGGCGACGAAGACCAGTCCGGTGAGTGTAGCAGCCGCACCGGCCTGCAAGGCGAACAGTGTCTGCCATTCAGAAAGAGAGGGCATGGGGACTGTGATCTTAGCATTTCTTAGCATTACTTAGCATGGGGCGGAACGACGATCTTGGCGCCTGCGGACTCCCATGATCGTCATTCGGTCGCTGGGGCCGTTATTGGTTGCGCCGCCGGCGGTCTATTTCGGCAGAGACGGGATAGAGTTTTCAGTCGTCAGTCCGTGACGCACCGTACCGAAAATGCTCTCTGCTTCTCGCCATCGCCATGACGGTTGAGAGCCAGCCCGCCTTTTCCGAAGTTGTAGAACCAGGCAATGGCCGGACCGCTTTCCGATGCCGTCCAGTAGAAACCATGGGCCTCCAACCGTGCATACTGGCCATCATCGGAGCGGCCGCCACCAAGCAAGGCATCGAATCCCGAGTTCCCTCCGATCAAAAAGCGCCTGGTACGCCGGTTTACCGTTGTCATCCGAATCTTCACGGACCCCACCGTGGTGCTTCGCCATTTGCCGCCATTCGTCTTTCGTCGGCAATCGCCATCCTTCTCCCAACGATTGGCATCCCCGCCGCGCTGACTCCCACGTGTACAAACGGCCATACTGAAGGCAGTTCGTTTCCGCATCCTGGTAGCCGTAGGACGGGAGAATGTTAACGTTCAGATTGCGTGTCGTCCATTGTTTGCCGTCCGCCAACCGCTTGGAGGAATACGTTGTGCCTGACGCGTTCTGGCCTTGCGCTGAAAGCCGATCCAAGGAGTCACTAAGAGACCCGAACGCTATACACAGCGCGATGGATACGACACAAACTCGAATCGGCCCGGTCTTGTGCTTAACGCTAGCCATGAACGACCTCCACGCCGTCACGGGCATTCAGCCTTCGCCTGAGTAGTACGGCATCGGGTGGCTCCCACCGAGCGCCCTATAGAACGGCTACGCAGCGTGCTCGAACTCGGCAGGCCACCAACAACGATGGCCTGCCCCACGGCTACAGTTGCTTTCAAGTGCGCGCCACGAGTCAGCTCTTCCCCTTCTTGATCTCCTCCACCAGCGCCGGCACAACCTGGAACAAATCGCCGACGATACCGTAATCGGCCACTTCGAAGATGGGCGCGTTGGCGTCCTTATTGATGGCGACGATGATCTTCGATCCCTTCATGCCAACCAGATGCTGGATGGCGCCGGAGATACCGACGGCCAGATACATTTTGGGGGCAACTGTTTGGCCGGAGCTGCCGACCTGGCGCTCCATGGGGAGCCAGCCGGAATCGCAGATGGGGCGCGACGCCGCCAGTTCCGCGCCGAGGGCGTCGGCCAGCTTTTGCACGATGGGGATGTTGTCGGCCTCCTTGATGCCGCGGCCGACGGAAACGATGATCTCGGCGGCGGTCAGGTCGACGGCGCGCTGCGCCTCGCGGAAAAGGTCCAGCGGCTGGATGCGGCTGGGCGTGAGCTGCGGCGTGAACTTCTCGACGGGCAGCGGAGCCGACCCGGCTTCGACGTGATCGGCGCGATAGGCGCCCGCCTGCAGCGAGGCAAAATAGGGGGGGGCGCCGGTGAAGCGCACGTCCACGTTGAGCTTGCCCTGAAAGAGCTGGCGCACCAGCACGGGTTTGCCATCCTCGATGCGATGCGCGATCACGTCACTCACAGCCACGCGGCCGAGTGCGGTGGCCAGCTTGGGCAGGAAGTCGCGCACCTGGTATGTGTGCGGGAAGATGACGATACCGGCCTGGGTCTGTTCGACCAACTGGCGCACGGCCGCGGTGTAAGTATCCGGCGTGTAGTCTTTGAGTAAGTCGTGCTCGACGGCATAGACATGGTCGAGCTTCTTACCGGTAAGCTCGGCAGCGAGGCTTTCGATGCCCTGACCGAGCACGGCGGCCGAGACAGGCTGCTGCAACTCGCCAGAGAGTTGCTGGCCGGCGGCCAGCGTCTCCCATGACATGCGGCTCCAGGCCGGCGGGCCCTGGACCGCGCGTTGTTCCATTACGACCAGAATGCTCATATGACGCGCGCCTCGAATTTCAGCTTCTCGACCAGTTTGGCCGCGGCTTCTTTGGGCGGCCCGTCGAACAACTGGGTCTGCTTGGATCGGCCCGGCAGATACACCCGGCTCAGTTGGATGGAGGCAGCCCCGGAATTGGCTCCCAAACCGGCGGCAGTGACGTTGCGGATCTCCTTATTTTTGGCCTTCTTGATGCCCATGAGAGTGGCGTAGCGCAGCTTGTTGATGCCGGATTGAATGGTGAGCAGCGCGGGCAGGGGCATCCGGACATGCTGGAACCAGCCGTCTTCGAGCTCGCGCTTCACCCGGATGGAGCCTTCCTGCATTTCGACTTGCATGATGATGGTGGCGTGGGGCAGGCCGAGCAATTCGGCGAGAATCACTCCGGTCTGGCCGTAACCCAAGTCGTCGGATTGCAGGCCGGTGAGCACCAGGTCGGGTTTTTCCGGGCCGAGGGCCGCGGCCAGCAGGCGGGCGGCGCCCAGTGCGTCGAATGCGCGCAGGTCTTCCTCTTCGATGTGGATGGCGCGGTCGGCGCCTTTGGCGAGGGCTTCGCGAATGGTTTGCGCGGCGCGCGCGGGTCCGGCGCACAGCACCACCACTTCGCCCCCGTGTTTCTCCTTCAGTTGCAGGCCTTCTTCCAAGGCGTAAGCATCGGGCTCGTTGATCTCGTAGCTGAGATCGGCATCCTGAATCCAGGCGCCCGATGGCGCGACGCGCAACTGCGAGTCGCGGGCCGGGACTTGCTTGATACACACGATGATTTTCATAAGCACCTTGCGTCGGCATGAGTGCCGACGCGGCACGCAGGAGTGCGTGCGCTACTCAGTGTAACGTTTGAAGATGAGAGCGCCATTGGTCCCTCCGAAACCGAAGGAGTTGGACAGCGCGCAGTCGATGGGCATCGGGCGCGCATGGTTGGGCACGTAATCCAAATCGCACTCGGGGTCGGGTGTTTCGTAGTTGATGGTCGGTGGGGCGACCTGGTCGCGTATGGCGAGCACGGTGATGCCGGCCTCCAGTCCTCCTGCGCCGCCCAGCAGATGCCCGGTCATGGATTTGGTGGAGCTGACCGCGACCCGGTAGGCATGCTCGCCGAAGCAGCGCTTGATGGCGGCGGTTTCGGCGCGGTCGCCGACGTCGGTGGAAGTGCCGTGGGCGTTGATGTATTCGATTTGGTGCGGCTGCAGGCCGGCGTCGCGCAGTGCGTTGCGCATGACGCGGACGGCGCCATCGCCGTCGGGCGGCGGCGCGGTGACGTGAAAGGCGTCGGCGCTCATGCCATATCCGACGGTCTCGGCAAGAACGCGTGCGCCGCGGCTGCGGGCATGTTCCAGCTCTTCCAGTATCAGGATGCCGGAGCCTTCGCCAACCACGAAGCCGTCGCGATTGAGGTCCCACGGACGGGAGGCGCGCTGGGGTTCGTCATTGCGCGTGGAGAGGGCACGCATGGCCGCGAAGCCGCCAATGCCCATGGGGGTGATGCAGGCCTCCGTGCCGCCGCAAATCATGACATCGGCGTCGCCGCGCTGGATCAGCCGGAAGGAGTCGCCGATGGAATGGGCACTGGTGGTGCAGGCAGTGGCGGTGGCTGAATTCGGACCTTTCGCTCCGGTGCGGATGGAGACGTAGCCGGAAGCCAGGTTGACGATGGTGGCCGGAATGAAGAACGGCGAGATACGGCGGGGACCGTGCTCGAGCAGGTTCAGGTGTTCGCGCTCGATGACTTCGAATCCGCCGATGCCGCTGCCGATGTAGACGCCAACGTTCTCGGCCTCGGCGGGGTCCACGCGCAAGCCGGCCGAAGCGATGGCGCAATCCGCCGCCGCGATGGCGAACTGGATGAACCGCCCCATCTTCTTGATCTCTTTTTTTTCGATGTAGCGGCCCGGATCGAATCCTTGGATCTCGCCGGCGATGCGGCAGGAAAAAAGATGGGCGTCGAAGGCCGTGATCGGCCCGATGCCGCTCTTGCCCGCCAGTACGCCTTGCCAGGTTGCTTCGGTCCCGATGCCTAAGGAGGACACCAAGCCCACACCGGTTACGACCACTCTGCGTGACACGCAAACACTCCTGGGAAAAACGCCTCGCGGCTACTTCTTGGCCGACTTGTTTTCGATGTAAGAGACAGCGTCTTTGACGGTGGCTATTTTTTCGGCGTCCTCGTCGGGAATTTCCAATTCAAAGGCTTCTTCGAAGGCCATGACCAGCTCTACGATGTCGAGCGAATCGGCGCCCAGGTCGTCCACAAACGACGCGTTGTCCTCTACCTGGGCTTCGTCCACACCCAGTTGCTCGACGATAATCTGCTTCACCCTCTCGGCGATTGATGCCATACATCCTCCTGGACTATTGCAAACTCCTGATTCTAGCCGCCTTCGCTACATTCCGCAAGTCGAAAAAAGACGGAACCACAGATGGACGCAGAAGGACAGGGATACAGATCCACGATCCAACCGCTGTAGACACTGTAGCATCAAGACGGCCATTGGCGCGGCGCGCCCGGATGGTGGTTGGATACGGTAGCATTGAGCCGGCCCCGGGCGAGGCGCACCTCGATGCTGGAGGCGGGCGGGGCAGCGGCGCTGTCCTTGACGATCGAGCCGGATAGGTTGGTGACAATGGCGTAGCCGCGATCGAGGATGAGGAGGGGGCTGAGTTGGGAGAGCTTGGCGGAGAGCTGTTCGACAGCGCCGCGGCGGCGGGCGAGTTGCCAGCGCAGGGACTGCGCGGCGGCGGCGTGGGCCTGATCGAGGCGACGGCGATCGGCCGCGAATCGCGGGCGCAGATCGAAATAGTTGAGGCGCGCGGCGAGCGTGCGCTGGGCGCGGGCGTGGCGCTCGAGCAGTGAGCGCAGCAGATCGCGCAGGCGGAATTCGAGTTCGTCGACGCGCTGGGCCTGGCGGCCCATGGCGCGGTGCAGCAGTCCCAGAGGCCTTTCGATGCCTTGCTGCTGCCAGCGGCGCGCGAGCACGGCCAAGTGGTAGCGCATGGCGTGCACCAGCTTTTGCTCGCGCCCGGCGATGCGGTCGAGCAATTCCTGGCGCGTGCAAACGATCATCTCGGCGGCCGCCGAGGGCGTGGGGGCGCGCAGATCGGCGACGAAATCGGCGATGGTCACATCGGTTTCATGACCTACGGCGGAAACCACCGGGACAGCGCAGCGTGCGATG
Organism: Bryobacteraceae bacterium; assembly: GCA_035511215.1. Lineage (GTDB taxonomy): Bacteria > Acidobacteriota > Terriglobia > Bryobacterales > Bryobacteraceae > Bog-159. The sequence goes on from DATKFU010000302.1 coordinate 36,874, forward strand.
GCGCGGGCCACGGCTTCTTCGTTGAAAGTCCAGAGGTCTTCGAGCGACCCGCCGCCGCGGGCCAAGATCACCAGTTCAGCCCACGGGTGCCGGCTGAAGTAATCGAGGCCGCGGCAGACGTCCTCCACGGAGCCTTCGCCCTGCATCAGGGCGGGGAAAAGCCGGATGTGAAGACCGGGGAAGCGGCGGGCGAGGATCTGAACCATATCGGAGATGACGGCGCCGCGCGGCGAGGTGACGATGCCGATACGCTGGGGGTAGCGCGGCAGCGGGCGCTTGCGCGTGGGCTCGAAAAGGCCTTCTTCCGCCAGCTTCTTCTTAAGCTGTTCGAAGGCGACCTGCAGCGCGCCATGGCCCAGAGGCTCCAGCAGGTCGACGATGAGCTGATATTCGCCGCGCGCCTCGAAGACGTCGATGCGGCCGCGGGCGAGCACTGCCAGACCATCCTGCGGCTTGAATTTCCAATAGCGGTGGGCGGAGCGGAAAGCCACGGCGCGCACCTGCGCCTGAGCCTCCTTTAAGGTGAAGTAGTAATGGCCGCTGGGGGCCAGCTTGGCGCCGGATATTTCCCCGGAGACCCAGATATCGGGGAACTCGTTTTCCAGCGCGGCGCGGATGGCGGCGTTTAGTTCAGTAACGGAGTAGACGCGGCGGGCGGGGGCGAAGTCGAAGGCAAACTGGTCCACTACTTGATATTAGCGTGGGGGCATACGCCCCCACGGCCCATAGGCGTTAAGATAAGCGCACAAGTTGATTCTCTAAGCGAGACGCCTCAGGGACTCCTGCCCTTACGCAGCCCACAAATCAGCATTGCGCGTTTTACGGCAAGGTGACCGCTCTCACCCAACTTCGCTTGGAGCGTCACTTCGCCAGAGCTTCTCGCGTGCGGAACCTTGAGCGCGGTTTTCTGTCCCTCTAAAGGGCACGCCTTGGCCCAGAGAAGAATACTTCGACTGCTCCGAAGGTGCCTCGATCAAATGGGTGTCACCAAACAGATGCTCGGCAATCAAACGGACAAGAGAATTCTCTATCTGGACCAGAACTTCCTGGCATCTGTTCACCGAGGAGGTATCGAAAATGAGTGGGCAACGGGGCTCATAGCCAAGGTCAGTCGCGTCCTTGACCTCCAGCTGTTGGCGATTCCCTACTCCTCTACCCACATCAATGAGGCCGATTTGAATGGAGACTACCGTAACGCCCTGGTGCAGTTTATCCAAGGAGTTTCGCGCGGACACCAATTTGAACCGTACTACCGCGTCGAAGAAACGCAGATTGTGAAAGCGTTCCAATGCTTCCTGGATGATGCGCCGCCCGTGAATCAAAAAGAGGAACGCGATGCGTTGTCCCCGAGTGTTCACGATTGGGACGGCGACTACTCCGTTAGCGTATTCAGCGCCGCTAGAGACGCAGACCGACGGTCTCTGTTTAAGCAGAGAGCCGTGGACGAACTCCTCCAAGCGCTACCGCAATGGGCCAAGAAGGGCCGTACCTTTCAACAGGACATGGACCTCGAAATCAGCGACGCGGCGCGGTTGTTAATCGATAGCTACGCTGACAAAGCGGCCCGTCTTATGATGGGCGACTTCTCGGTCTTGCTCAATGCGCCAATTAGCGCATCAATCGGCGAAGGATTGTGGCTAGTTGTCCAAGCGAGGAAGGTCGACCCCAAGAAAATTGGCGCATTTCTGCGATCCCAACACTTTGCGGAAGTGCCGACGGTGCAGTTGTCGGCTCGATTGTTTGGCGCGTACAAAGAGCGCATTCGTTTAGCGAAAACGCCGCCCGATCCGACGTCGAACAAAACCCGCGAGAAACTCTCGGGATTCTTCTACGACATTCAACACGCTGCTACGTATGCTCCATACTGCGACGCCTACTTCACAGACAACGCTATGGCGAAGCTCATGAAAGACAAACGGGTCAACGTGGAGGCAGATTTCGGCTGTAGGGTGTTTAGCGTGGACAGCAAGGAAGATTTTGTGGCCTGGCTCGAAGCTCTGGAATCTCAAATGACTCCGGAGCATGCGAAGGATCTTTCTTGGGCATACCCGAAACGCTTCCCGTTCCACAGGGACTAAGACGGCCCCGCCACACGCTCCAGATACATCCCCTCTCCGTGAAGCTGTTCATCGCAGCATCAGACTCAAGTCTCTGATCCAAGAGCGGCCTCCGGTAGACCGGGCTGGTCGGATCGTCGGCAAGCCGGAAGCATTCCATTTGGTCGTGTTGTCGCCATCTCGCCCGTTTGAGAACGTCCTCTGCAGGGTCCGCCCGGCGCGGCGTGCCGGCTCCCTCCTGTCAAGCTGATAGAATTGTCGCATGTCTAAGTTGTTGGAGAAGGCGCTGGAAAGGGTCGTCGCGCTGCCCCAGGACGAGCAGGATGCGATAGCCTCGCAGATCTTGGCCTCGATAGCCGACGAAAGCGCTTGGAAGGCGCGCTTCGCCGAAAAACGCGACGTGATCCGCCGAATGGCACGGGAAGCTATTGAGGAAGATGAGCGGGGCGAAACGTTGCCGATGGACGACCTGCTTTAATGCAGTCGCGCACTACGCGCCAGTTCTGGCGGCTGTTTTCTCATCTTCCGGCTGACACTCAACGCGACGCCAAGCGCTCATACCGTCTCTTCCGGACCAATCCGGCACACCCCAGTCTGCATTTCAAAAAGCTGGAAGGCGAAGATAACATCTACTCGGTTCGCATCGGCCTGGAGTACCGTGCCCTGGCGGTCATGAACAAAGATCGGGTCGTGCGGTATTGGGTCGGCAGTCACCACGAGTACGACCGTTTGGTTTGAGACACGGTTTCACCTGGACGTGTAGTCGCCGACTCGCGGAAATGCCTGCGGGCGCGGCTCGGCCGATGATTACCCGTCGGTATTCGTCTTGTTCATTGATGGGATGGCCCACTTCCGACCATGGGTCAGGGACTTTTGAACCCGGCTCATTTTAACGCCTATACCCTCACGGCGCGCGGGCACCTCGACACGAAGCACGATCTGTCCCTTAGCCGGCGATTTCTTCTACCTGCTGCAGGTGGTTCCGATCATGGCCGCCCATGGTTTCCACGATGGTTGCGAGCGTCATGTCGCCGCGTTCGGGATGAGTCACGGGCCGCGCCATGTCGGCGGCGGTGAACGAGCGCACCAGCGCCAGATTCCACTGCCTTAGTGCGGTGAACGTTGCCAGAGCGGCTTCCACGTCGTAGCCGGCATATCTTTTGGCCCACGCCTCCTGGTCGAACGGCTGCATTATGTGGCGATCTTCGGCCAGCGTCTGGCGCAGCCGGAAAGCGAATGCCACTTCGCAATCGGCCAAGTGGCAAACGATCTCGCGCGCGCTCCACTTGCCCGGCGCACGCGGTTGGTCGGCACGGCCGCCGATCGCATTCATCAGTGCGCGCAGCTTTGCCGGCGTGGCCGTAATCACTTCGACGGGATCGAGGCCGCCCAGTTGAGAGGCATAGGGATTGAGCATGTCCTCTCAAAATATCATGCTATATCATGCGCCGCGATGGGAGGGCAGAGCCGGGTGCTTAACGGATTTGGGGAAGATCGCAGTGGGGCGGACCCCCAGGTCTGCGCGGGTCCGCCAGGAACCGCTTTTCGTAGTCGAACGGCGCCAAAAGCGGGTCTGGAGACCCGCTGCAGGCGTGGACGCCTGCCCCACAAGCCATCCTACGCCAGACTGACACACGCCCCCGGTTCGGTTAAGCACCCGGCAGTGCGGGTCTCTACCGTATCAAATCTTCGATGAAGGCGTGATCCTCCGCATCGTGCAGATCCGTCGCGTCGCCCAGGACGGTCCGATACCTAAAGAGGGAGCCAAGAGGTACCACATGCCCCATCCAGTTTGTCGGGTCCGTCCAAAGAACCGGCCGATTTTCCATGGCTTTTGTGAGGTCATCTAAGTCCCAATGCAGGGCAAAGCTGGGAATTACGGCATCGAACAGGCCGGTGTTCATGGAGTTTTCCAGAGCGGTCCGCAAACTGTACGGTGTTCGGTCGAGCCAGACCTTGCCGATTCGAGTGTCGACTACCGCTGCCAGCAGAAGCCAGATCCCTTTCACCCCTCGGGCAACCGCGCGAATCGAGGACGGATCTACGTCACTGCGGGCGGCCAGAACGTCGATCCCACGCAGAATGTCGTGCGCGCGCATGGCCGGCAGGTTGCGGCCTATCTGGTCGGCTCGGGCATTGGTGAGCCAGTTCCCTACGTAGGGCCGTTCCCCCTCGCCTGGAGAATCGCGAGGTTCCAATTCGAGAACCACTCGCCCCGTCCTGGCGATCGTTTCCGCCAACGAGTCTGTAGATGCGATCCAATAGCTGCTGGTTTTGTCCGCGACTAATAGTACAGCCGGCAGCACCGCCGGTTTTCGTCCGCTTGAGTGCGGAATGTAGAGCTTCCCGCTGATTTCAACCCCCGGCTCGCTTTCAAAGCTGATGTGTTGGCGCCGCAGCTCCGGGCCGTCCGCCTCATCCGATGCCCTCACTTCGGGCGGCGCGCCTGCGGAGGGAGTGTTCAGCCTGCGCAGTTCGGCCAGCAGTTCCGGTATGGATCCCGGCCGTTTCCTGGCGCGAAATTCGTCCGAGATCAACTGATAGAGTTTCCGGCTGCCCGGTTCGTTGTCCACATGACCGCTCGCAGTTACGAGGAGTTCGGCATTGGTGTAGAGCTTCACGGCCTGCTCATGAAAATCCCCTTTGCCATCCTTGAGCCACCGGATCATCCACTCATACATAGCTTCCCGAGTTTCGAGGGGGGTGCCATGCGGACCAGGACCAACAAAAAAGCGCAGCTTATCCGAAGCGCCGTAAAGTCCAAACCAGCGGCGGGCTTCCTCGTAGACGAGCCTGGCCCCGGCGGGCGTGAAATAGTCACCTTCGGTTGCCAGGATCAGCCAAGGAGTGGGAGCGGACAACTCGATATAGTCGGCCATATCCAACCCACTGGAGAGGAGTTGCGGAGGGCTCATTTCCGAATCGGGATTCTGGCCCGCAAACAGGAGTCGATACGAATTGACAAAGCAGGCGGGCGCGACCGCCTTGACCCGCGGGTCAAGAGCGCCAATGAACGTAGTCAGCGCCCCGCCTCCCGAACAGCCCACGGCTCCCAAGCGTTCGGGGTCCACCTCGGGCCGGGTGACCAGATAGTCAAGGGCCCGCTTTGCATCCCAAATAAAGTAGCGGGCCACGCTCTGGCCAATCAGAATGTTCTGCGCGCCCGCCTGGATGTGTTCGGGGACCGACCACCCTGCCAAGGGCCGGTCCACTTGCCGATCGTAAGTTTGCTCTCTTTCACCTTGGCCCAAGGGATCGAAAGCCAGCGTGACAAAACCCTTCAACGCCAAATTGGCCGCGAGCCGCTGCCCTTCCGGCTTGCCCTCTTGCGTGTGGCCGGCCTGCAAGAGAACTCCGGGATAGCGGCCAGGCTGGCTGGGCAGGTACAGATTCGCGGTGACATAGAAGCCCGGCAAACTCTCGAAGATTACTTTCTCGATCGCATAGCCGTCACTTTGGAGACGCCCGGTAATTCTGGGATTCAACGGGCCGTTATATTCGGGCAAGCCGCCGATCACGGACAAGAGCGTCTGGCGGACCCATGCCTTTCTGCGTTCCGCGCCGGCCACCGTGTGGATCCCGGCGATGACGTTTTCGCGCTTCTGCAGTTGCTGCTGGGCGATCTGGTCCATCCACCGGAGCAGGGGATCCTGGGCGGGCTGCTGCGCGGGGGGCGCCGATACTCCCTCGCGGCCCAGCGTCTTCGCCAAATACTCCACGATCAGCTTCACCTCGTCGTCGGACGCATGTGCTCCCCGAGCCACCATGTTCCGCACTACCGAATTCCATTCCGTGGCAGTCATCCGTTGGGTGGTCACGACCTCCGTCGAGTGACAACCGGTCCCGCATGTCTTCTCAACCAATGCCTTCGCGCCGCCCGCCGGCAGCGCCGCCGGGCTAAATGCGCCGGCACCCGGCGTCCCGCGAATTGCCACCGCGGCCGCCGCCACCGCCTTTGAAACCGAAACCGGCAAAGGCTTCCGGTAAACATTGGGGAGCGCAAACGCAACCAGACTATCGCTCAACCCGCCGCCCAGAAATCCGCCGCCCCCCGCGGCCATCAGCGCTACATATTGCCGCTGGTCTCTGCCCATGTAAGTAATCGGGCTGCTGTGTCCACTGGCTTCCAACTTCGCTTCCCAAAGCAGTTTTCCGGTGCGCGAGTCGAAGGCCCGAAAGCGGGAATCGTTGGTGGCCCCGATAAACACGAGGCCGCCCGCGGTCGAGATGCTGCCGCCCAGGTTCAGCGATCCGGTATCGTGAACCCCGATCGCTTCCAGCGCTTCGATCCTGCCCAACACCGACCGCCACGCAATGTCGCCCGAAGCCAGGTCGACTGCGATCAATTCTCCGAACGGCGGATTCTGGCACGGAATGCGCGTCTCGCGATCCCAAAACCGCGCGTACGGCCCGTAGGCTGAGGTGCGCGCGTAGTCTGAACCACGCTTCTCCAGGTGCCCCCACTGTCCCACGTTCATCACGTTCACAAACAACAAGCCCAGCGAGGGATCGATAGACACCCCGCCCCAATTCCCACCGCCCAGCGTGCTCGGAAAGAACAACGCATTGCCTTCGAGCGGCAGCGGCGTGTACGGCGCGCCGATCTGCATGCGATTTGTTTCAAACAATTCCCTGCAAAGGCGCGCATGTTCCGGCGACCGATCGTACATATCCTCCAGGCGAAATGTGTTCCTCGCCAGCGGCGGAGGCTTCACGGGAAACGGCTGGGTCTTCGAAGTCACTTCTCCCGGCACTGCGGTTTGGGGCACGGGCCGCTCTTCGATCCCATATACCGGCTGCCCCGTCACACGGTCGAAGACGAATAACAAGCTCATTTTGGTGATCTCGGCGACCGCTGGAATAACCCGTCCGTCACGGCGAATATCAAACAAAGCCGGTGGCGCCGCCAGGTCATAATCCCAAAGGTCGTGGTGCACCAATTGTTGGCGCCACTTCATGGCCCCGGTTCGGGCATCCAGCGCCACCAGAGAGTTTCCGTACAGGCCGTCTCCAACGCGATCCGCGCCATAAAAATCGGAGGTGGGCGACCCCAGAGGCGCGTACACAATCCCGCGCTTCACATCGATGGTGAAGAACCCCCAAACGTTGGTCCCCGATCGATTCTTCCATCCACCGGCAGGCCACGTTTCCGATCCCGGCTCCCCCGGGCGCGCCACGGTGTGAAAGGTCCAAAGCAGCTTGCCGGTCCTCGCGTCCCAGCCGCGAATATCTCCGTATGCACCGGCGCTGGGCGACCCCTCGCCATTGCTGCATCCGGTAATCACAACATCTCCAAACACCGCGGGCGGCGACTGCAAATCGTACCTGCCATCCGGCAGATCGCCCAGGACACCTTTCTTGAGGTCCACCCGGCCCTCATTGCCAAAACCAGGCGCCGGCTTTCCGGTGGTCACATCCAGCGCGAGCAGGAAGAAGCCATTACCGGCGAACACGCGCGGATGCGCGCTGCCCGCTCCCGGCCAATACGCCAACCCGCGGAGAGCCACGGGCGCCGCGGCGTATTTCCAGAGCAACTCTCCCGTTTCCGGCACGAGCGCATACACGCCATCCGGACCTGTCACATACATCGCTCCGTCCACCACGATGGGCACGGCCTCCGATCCCGGCTTCCCCGTGCGGAATGTCCAACCAAGCTTTAGCTGCGCGACGTTGCCCGTATCGATCTGGCGTAAGGAGGAGTACCGCATCGCCCCTGGATCGTTCCCGTAGGAAGGCCAATCCGTCTGGGCGAGCCCGGACGCGGACAGCAGCAGGAGTGCCGCATATCGAGTCACTCCACTACTC